>NZ_CP028347.1:1465000-1802085 GCF_003454795.1 Novosphingobium sp. THN1 | reverse complement strand
TCAGCGCCTTGAACGTGTCGGTGTCGTAGTTGTCGTGCTCGCCCTGCAGCACGGCGGCGATGCGCTCGAGGCCCATGCCGGTATCGATGCTCGGCTTGGGCAGGCTGCCGGTGATCTCACCCGCCGTCTGCTCGAACTGCATGAACACGAGGTTCCAGATCTCGATGAAGCGGTCGCCATCTTCCTCCGGCGATCCCGGAGGGCCGCCCCAGATGTGGTCGCCGTGGTCGAAGAAGATTTCCGAGCAGGGACCGCACGGGCCATCATCGCCCATCGCCCAGAAGTTGTCCTTCGTTGCGATGCGAATGATGCGGTCTTCCGGCAGGCCCGCAATCTTCTTCCACAGCTCGAACGCCTCGTCGTCGGTGTGGTAGACCGTGGCGAGCAGCTTGTCCTTGGGCAGGCCCCATTCGCGCGTCAGCAGCGTCCACGCATGGGTGATCGCCTGTTCCTTGAAATAATCGCCGAACGAGAAATTGCCGAGCATCTCGAAGAAGGTGTGGTGCCGCGCGGTGTACCCCACATTGTCGAGATCGTTGTGCTTGCCGCCAGCGCGCACGCACTTCTGCGACGAGGTCGCACGAGGCACCGCGCGCGTCTCGAGGCCGGTGAACACGTTCTTGAACGGCACCATCCCGGCGTTCGTGAACATCAGCGTCGGGTCGTTGTAAGGCACCAGCGGCGCAGACTGCACCACATCGTGCCCCTGCGAGCCGAAGTATTCGAGGAAGGAGCGGCGGATTTCGTTCGTCGAAGTCATGAAAGGCCGATTAGGCGAGCGTTCGGCGCGCTACAAGCACGTTTCATCCATCATTGTGATCGGACGTGGCGCTTACCAGCCATGCCGCAGCATTGAATGCCACCTGACCGTCCCGATGATGGGCCTCCACAAGGTCGACGAGCCGCCTTTCTATCTTTGCGCGCTCGGCATCAGGCAAGGTTCGCAAGGCCGCTGCGGCGGGCCCGATGCGGCGGAACAGCGCCATGGCTTCGGCTACGGCGTCGGGGCCGGTTCCAGCGATGTACCGGAAGTCTACCGGCTCGAACTCCACGGCCTGCCACCCTGCCATGCAGCGCAGCACGTGCTCGGGCAGGGCAAAGGCGAAAGGCCCAGGCGCGGTCGGCGAAGCTTGCGGAGAATCACCCTTCGGCAGGAGCGCCGCAATGGCCGCCGCCCAATCGTTCTCCGCAGCCTTGCGAAAGCACGAGAACACCATGCGTGCACCCGGAGCCGCCTGCGCGGCCAGATGGGCGAAGGCAGCTTGGGGATCGGAGAAAAACATCACGCCGTGGCGGGAGATGTACAAGTCGGGCCTCGATGCGGGCTGCCACTGCGAGGCATCGGCAAGTTCGAACGCGAGATTGGCCTGAACAGCGCGGGAGCGTGCCGTCTCGACCAGATCGCCCGAGATATCCACGCCAGTCACCCGTGCCTGCGGCCTCGCCGCGGCCACTGCAATCGACAGCTCCCCGGCACCGCAGCCGATATCGACCACGGTGGCGCCGGGCTCTCGAGCGATCGCAGCCAGCAATTTCGGTGTCAGGTCGGAAAAGCTGACATCGGTGCGACGCCATTCGCTGGCCCAGCTCCTGCCAACCGTCCCCTGCCATTCACTTGCGCTGGTCATGCCTCACATCCCGAAATAGTCGCCGCCCTTCTCGCGAGCGCGCTGCCAGGCCGGCCGCGCGTGGATCGCCGCGACGAATGCCGCCAGCTTGGGGAAATGCTCACCCGCCCCTTGCATCACCGCGATTTCCGCCGGGAAGCTCATCATCACATCGGCCCCGGTCCAATCATCGCCGATGAAGTGGCCGGACGGGCGCAGGATCTGCTCCATGTAGCCGAAGTGCGCCGCCAGTTGCTCGTCAATGCGCGGCTTCAACGGCGCAGCAGCCTCGCCAAGCCGCGAGGTGTAAAGCTGCAGGAGGACGGGAGTCATGGCCGAGCCTTCCGCAAAATGCATCAGCTCCAAGTGACGGAGGGCATCGTCACTTCCGTCTGCGGGCAACCAGGTGTCCTTGCCATAGCGTTCACACAGCACCTGCACGATCGCGCCCGATTCCTCGATCACCCGGCCATCGATTTCGAGCAGGGGCGATTTGCCCAGCGGGTGCACGGCCTTCAGTTCGGGCGGAGCCAGGTTGGTCACGGCATCGCGCTGATAATGGCGAATCTCGTAATCGACGCCCAGCTCTTCCAGCAGCCAAAGCACCCGCTGCGAGCGGCTGTTGTTAAGGTGGTGAACGATGATGCTCATGGCGATTCTCCGTGCGGTTTAAGTGGAAGGTTAACTCGCAACCGCCGACACGCAAACAAAAAGCCCGCGCGATCCTGCCGGGGAACGCGCGGGCTCTTTGTCTGGCTGGCGGGCCCGGCTTGCGCCGGTGGGTGGAGGCTGCCCGCCGCCTTGAAGATCAGACGTCGTCGTCCGCGTCCGGACCGACCATCAGACCTTCGGCAACCTTGTCGGTGCGGCCGCGGATCGCAGCTTCCAACCGGTCGCAAAGTTCGGAATTCTCACGCAGGAAGTTCTTGGCGTTCTCACGCCCCTGGCCGATGCGGATCGAGTCATAGCTGAACCACGCGCCCGACTTCTCGACCAGCCCGGCCTTGACGCCCAGGTCGAGGATTTCGCCGATCTTCGAGATGCCTTCGCCATACATGATGTCGAATTCGACCTGCTTGAACGGCGGGGCAACCTTGTTCTTGACCACCTTCACGCGCGTGGCGTTGCCGACGATCTCGTCACGATCCTTGATCTGGCCGGTGCGGCGGATGTCGAGGCGGACCGACGCGTAGAACTTGAGCGCATTGCCGCCCGTCGTCGTCTCGGGGTTGCCATACATCACGCCGATCTTCATGCGCAGCTGGTTGATGAAAATCACCATGCAGCGCGAACGGCTGATCGAACCGGTCAGCTTGCGCAGCGACTGGCTCATCAGACGAGCCTGCAGGCCGACGTGACTGTCGCCCATTTCGCCTTCGATTTCCGCGCGAGGCACGAGCGCGGCCACCGAATCCACCACCAGCACGTCGATCGCATTGGAGCGCACCAGCGTATCGGTGATTTCGAGCGCCTGCTCACCGGTATCCGGCTGCGACACGATCAGGTTGTCGATATCGACACCCAGCTTCTTGGCATAGACCGGATCGAGCGCATGCTCGGCATCGATGAATGCCGCCGTGCCGCCGGTCTTCTGGGCCTGGGCGATGACATGCAACGCCAGCGTGGTCTTGCCGGAGCTTTCCGGCCCGTAGACTTCGATCACGCGCCCGCGCGGCAGGCCACCAACGCCGAGTGCGATATCAAGTCCCAGGGACCCGGTGGAGATCGCCTCCACCTGCATCGCTTCCTTCGAGCCCAGCTTCATTGCCGAACCCTTGCCGAACGCACGGTCAATCTGCGCAAGGGCTGCGTCGAGCGCCTTCTGACGATCCATGTCCTTGATCTTACCTTCCTCGATGAGCTTGAGCTGAGCCGCCATGGCTTCGTTTCCCTTGCTAGAGTTGGCTGACATGAGCCGTCAACAAGGGTTATGTACCTGTTGTGTTCTCATAGAACAAGAGGGGAACGACGCATTCGCGCAGATTTGGCAACGACTGGCCGCAAATGCTTACCCGATCAGGCTTTTCTCGCAATATGCGATGCCGGCAGAAGCAGGCTTGGACGACGTTATCCACGACGCAGGTCTATTTCGCGCCAAATCGGAGGCGCTTCCTTGAATCATCGGCCGTCATCGAATCGCCACGAACCGGCTTGCGTGGGGCGCGACACTGCCCAGCATCATTGCAAGAACAGATAATATCTATAAAGTTATAGCTTAAGCCATATCGAAAGTTATTAACGCATGTCTCAATCCCGTAAGCCGCAGCTTGCGGCCGATGGCGGCGGCGGGGCAGTTCCATCCCGGGCAGCCCGCCTCCTGGCGCCAGGCCGAAAAGCCCGCGCCTGGAAGTCATCAGCGCACGGGCGCTGTATTTTGGCAATGGCGATCCTGGGCCGGAAACCGCGTTAGCCCGCGCCATCTCCGGCCGGGTCCAGTTCCACCGCATTACCGACGATTACGTCGGCCATGTCGACGACAGCCGGGAGTACTACAACACGCTGTTCGTTACGGGCAGCGACCCGGCACGGATTCGCAAGCTCATTCGCATTTATCGGCCCGTGCTGAAAACCAAGGCCAAGATCGTGATCATCCGCGAGGTTCGCCCCGGCGTAAGGGCGCAACTGCTCAACGCCGGTTTCGACGACGTCTTCGATGGCGATATGTCAGCTGCCGAAGGCGCCGCGCGCGTACGTGCCGTGCTCGGCCGTATCGCGCAAAGCCGCCAAGCGAAGGTGATCGAGGAAGTGAGGGACCTGCATCTTCAGCACTTCACCCGGGAGCCACTGCTCGGCCGCGAGGCGCGAGTCCTGTCCATGCTCGTGGCCGCACGGGGATCGCCGGTGCGTAGCAACCAGCTCGCCATCAGCGGTCGTTCGACGAATCGGCCGATCAGCACGAAGTCGCTGCAAGTCCTGATTTCCGGCTTGCGCGCCAAACTGCATCCGAACCTGCGGATCGTCAGTCAGGGCCCGGCGGGCTACTCCCTGCAGGAAATCTCTCCGGCCCGATCGTTGCTGGACAGCGCCTTGAAAAGGACTTGAGCAAGCGGCAGACTCACCCGGGGGTACCGCGTTCGACACCCCCGGATGTCTGCTCTGGCTTTGCGGATCAGACGACGCCGAATGCCAGCATCGCGTCGGCTACCTTCTTGAAGCCGGCGATATTGGCTCCCTTCACGTAGTCGATATAGCCGCCGCCCTGATCGCCATAGGCAAGGCACGACTTGTGGATGCCTGACATGATGTCCTTGAGCATCTGCTGCAGTTCCTCCTCCTTCCACGAGCGGCGTTCGGAGTTCTGGCTCATTTCGAGGCCAGAGACAGCCACGCCGCCAGCGTTGGAGGCCTTGCCCGGAGCGTAGAGGATCTTGGCTGCCTTGAAGACATGCACGCCGTCGAGGTCGGTCGGCATGTTTGCCCCCTCGGCCACCGCTTTGCAGCCATTAGCTATGAGCATGCGCGCATCATCACCGAGCAGTTCGTTCTGGGTCGCGCAAGGCAGCGCGACGTCGCAAGGCACGCCCCACGGCGTCTTGCCTGCCACGAAAGTCGCCTTCGGGAACGCCGTGACATATTCCTCGATCCGGCCGCGACGGTGGGTCTTGTGCGTCTTGACCCAGTCGATCTTCTCCTGGTCGATGCCGTCCGGGTCGTGAATGTAGCCCCCCGAATCCGACAGCGTCAGCACCTTGCCGCCCAGTTGCACGATCTTCTCGGCAGCATGCGTCGCCACGTTGCCGGAGCCCGAGATCACCGCTGTCTTGCCCGTAAGGTCCTCGCTCTTGGTCGCCAGCATGTTGGCAAGGAAGTAGACCGCGCCATAACCGGTCGCCTCGGTGCGGATCAGCGAGCCCCCCCATTCGAGTCCCTTGCCGGTCAGCACGCCGGTAAAGTTGTTGGTGATGCGCTTGTACTGGCCGAACATGAAGCCGATCTCGCGCCCGCCGACGCCGATGTCACCGGCAGGGACGTCGATGTCGGCCCCGATGTGGCGGTAGAGTTCGGTCATGAAGCTCTGGCAGAAGCGCATGATCTCGCGCACGCTCTTGCCCTTGGGATTGAAGTTCGAACCACCCTTGCCGCCGCCCATCGGCAACCCGGTCAGCGCGTTCTTGAAGGTCTGCTCGAACGCCAGGAACTTCAGCACCGATTCGGTGACGGAAGGATGGAAGCGGATGCCGCCCTTGTAGGGGCCGATCGCATTGTTGTTCTGCACGCGCCAGCCACGCTGGACGCGAATGTTGCCGTTGTCGTCTTCCCAGCAGACGCGGAATGAGACCACGCGATCCGGCTCGGCGATGCGGCGCAGGATCTGCTGCGAGTGATACTCCTCCTTGTCCTGCATGAACTCGAAGATGTCTTCGGCAACTTCCTGAACTGCCTGGACGAACTCCGGCTGATAGGGGTTGCGCTTCTTCACACCCTCCATGAAGGTCGGCAGGTCAACATGATCGGATACGGCCACGGTACTCTCCCCCAGATCGGAACCAGTCGGTTCTCGATGTGCATGCCTGAAGCGGCGGGTGCGGCCCGTGCCGCGCGTCATCGGAGTGGACCGATTCGCGCTGTCGTTGCCTGAAAGATTAGCGCGTTTTGTGTGGGGTGAAAGCGCCGATAGCACCACTCAACGTCCGGCGGGCAGCTTGTCGTCCTTCTTCTTGAACAGCTGGTCCAACGCCGACTTCACGGACTCACCTGCTGCTGCATCGTCCTTTGTCGGATCGGGCGTGTAGGACGGTCCCTCGCCTTCCGGCGATTGATCCATCTCTGATGCGGACGAACCATCGTTCGCGTCAGGGCTCGAGCCCGCAATCGAAGCCTCAGGAATCACCGGTTCGGTCGGAAGAAGCTTTGCCTCGACAGGACTCGCCGGGCCGATCAGTTTGGTTAGTCCGCTGATCTGCTCTCCCAGAACCTTGTCGACGGCCCCGGAAATGGTTTCGGTCTTGTAGCGCATGAAGCCACCGACAACGTATTCCCAGAGAATGCGTGTCGACTTTCCGCCACTGCCCTCCACCGCCTTGAAGGTGACGGTCATGGTCCCGTTCACCGCCTCGGACTGCAGCGGGCCCAGCCCGCCCACCAGCCTGAGCGCACGGTAAGGTTCGGCGTAGACGATGCGCATGTGCATGACGGATCCCGGCTTCTGCGTTGCCGGAGCGCCTTTCGGAACAGGCAGCTTCTCGCAGAAGCAGCCGTTGGCACTCGCGTCCATGGAAAGGTTGGCCGCCTCGCCCGAGAAAGTGTGCTGCGGATTCCACCACAACGACGGGGTCGTGAAGGCCTTCCATGCCTCTGCCGGGCTGGAGGCAACTTCGCCAGTCACGCGGATCACGAAACCGGTGTCGGTCCGCGCCGTCACTTCAGCCCGGGCAGGCGCGGATGCAACAACGGCGAGGCCGCCAAGCCCCGCCGTCAGGAGATACAACAACTTGCCCATCACGTGCCTCCGCCCGCACCGGGACGGGCGGGTCACGCTCGGGTGTTAGCGCTTGCCGAGGATAGCCTCAATGGCTGCCGTCACGTCGTCCATGTCGGCCATGCCATCAACCCGCGAGACAATGCCCTGCGCTTCGTAGATCGGCAGGATCGGCGCAGTTTTGGCACGATATTCCGCCATGCGCGTGCGCACGGTTTCCTCGTTGTCGTCAGGGCGGCGCTTGAACTCATGCCCACCGCACTTGTCGCAGGTGCCGTCGACTGCCGGCTTCTCGAAGGTGTCGTGATAACCCTTGCCGCAGGTGGCGCAGGTGTAACGGCCGGTGATGCGCTCGACCAGCGCGTCCTCGTTGACGTCGAGCTCGATCACATGGTCCAGCTTCTTGCCGCGCGAGGCCAGCAGTTCACCCAGCGATTCGGCTTGGGGTGCAGTGCGGGGATAACCGTCGAAGATCGCGCCCTGCCCTTCGGGCATTGCATCCAGCTCATCACCGATCAGTGCCGACACGATCTCGTCAGAGACCAGCTCACCCGCTTCCATCACGGCCTTGGCCTTGAGACCGACCGGCGTCTGGGCCTTGACCGCGGCGCGCAGCATGTCGCCCGTGGAGAGCTGCTTCATGCTGTGGCGTTCAACCAGACGCTGGGCCTGCGTGCCCTTGCCCGCGCCCGGAGGCCCCAAAAGGATGATGTTCAAGGTACCGTCCCCCTCATGCGGCTGCTGCAATCAGCGCAGCCTGCCTTTCAGTTTCGCCTTCTTGATCAGGTCGCCATACTGGTGTGCCAGCAGGTGCGACTGGATCTGCGTGATGGTGTCGACCGTGACGTTGACCACGATCAGCAGACTGGTGCCGCCGAAGAACAGCGTCCCCATGCCCGTCTCCGCCATGATGAATTCCGGCACTACACAGACCACGGTGATATATGCCGCACCCAGCACGGTGATGCGAGTTAGCACATAGTCCAAGTAGTTCTGGGTGTTCTTGCCCGGACGGATGCCCGGAATGAACCCGCCGTTCTTCTTGAGATTCTCGGCCGTCTCTTCAGGGTTGAACACAACCGCGGTGTAGAAGAACGCGAAGAAGATGATGCCGAGCGCATAGAGCAGCATGTAGAGCGGCTTGCCGTGCCCGAGGTACTGGTTCAGCGTCACGATCGCCTGGCCCATCGTCGTGTCGGGCGAGATCGAGTTCCCGGCAAACTGCGTGATCGTCAGCGGCAGCAGCAGCAGCGAGCTGGCGAAGATCGGCGGAATCACGCCTGCGGTGTTGAGCTTGAGCGGCAGGTGGCTGCGGTCGGCATTCATCATGCCGCGCTGCGTGGCGCGCTTGGGGTACTGGATCAGCAGGCGCCGCGTCGCCCGCTCGAAGAAGCAGATGCCGAGCACCAGCGCGATCAGCATGATCACGATGCCGACGATCAGGAACGGCGAGATCGAACCGGTCCGGCCACCCTCGAATAGGTTGCCGAAGAATTTCGGCAGCTGCGCCACGATGCCTGCCATGATGATCAGCGAAACGCCGTTGCCAATGCCGCGCGAAGTGATCTGCTCACCCAGCCACAGCAGGAACATCGTGCCGCCGATCAGCGAGATGACCGCCCCGACACGGAACAGCACGCCGGGGTTGACCACGGCCTGCAGCCCGCTCGACGCGCCGTATGCTTCAAGCCCGGAGGCGAGCACCCAGCCCTGGATCGCGGTCAGCAGCACCGCGCCATAACGCGTATACTGATTGAGCTTCTTGCGCCCGCTTTCACCTTCCTTCTTCATCGCGGCGAGTGCCGGATGGAGCGAGGCGGCAAGCTGAACCACGATCGAGGCCGTGATGTAGGGCATCACGCCGAGCGCGATCAGGCTCATGCGCTCGAGCGAACCGCCAGAAAATGCGTTGAAGATGTCGAGAACGCCACCACGCGTCTGGTCGTAAAGCGTCTCCAGGATCAGCGGATTGACGCCGGGCAGCGGCACAAAGCTGAGGAACCGGAAGACGATGAGCGCGCCCACCGTGAACCAGATGCGCTTCTTGAGCTCGGTTGCCTTGGAGAAGTTGGCCAGGCTGAGGTTGCTGGCGATGTTGTCGGCGCGTGATGCCATTTCGGGGTTCTAAGCCTTGCTGCGAAACCGGGCCTGCTGGCCGCGTGCGTTTCGGACGTCTTGAGCTAGCCCATATAGTGCGAGGCCCGCGAAAGTCGAACCCCTGCAATGCCGAAATCCCCGCCCGACTGGCGGGCGGGGACCGGAATTGGCTTACTTGGCCTTGTTGGCCGCAGCGCGAGCTGCCTTCTTCTCGGCTTCGCTCGGACCGGTTTCGATCACCGAGACCGAACCGCCAGCCTTCTCGACAGCAGCCACGGCACCCTTCGAGGCACCAGCAACCGAGAACGCCACCTTGGTGGTCAGTTCGCCCTTGCCGAGCAGGCGTACGCCATCCTTGCCGCCACGGGCCAGGCCAGCAGCCTTGAGAGCGGCGTGGTCAACGGTGCCTGAGACGTCGAGCTTGCCGGCATCGATCATCTTCTGGATCATGCCGAGGTTCACTTCGGCGTAGTCCTTGGCGAAGATGTTGTTGAAGCCGCGCTTCGGGATGCGCATGTGAAGCGGCATCTGACCGCCTTCGAAGCCGTTGATGCTGACGCCGGAACGTGCCTTGGCACCCTTCTGGCCGCGACCGGCGGTCTTGCCCTTGCCCGAGCCGATACCACGGCCGACGCGCATGCGGCCCTTGCGGGCGCCGTAGTTGTCGTTGAGTTCGTTCAGTTTCATGTTCTGCACTCGCTTTCGCTTTGAGACGCGCTTTGGAAAGGGCGCCGCCTAGCCGATCAGGCCGGGCTTGTCACCCCCTCACGGGACTGGGAGGCACCGTGCCGCCGAGCCCCAAAGGAAAACCCCGGCACTCGGCCGGGGCGTCCTTTTTCCCGTCGGGGAGCAATGGTCAGTCGACCACGGCCACCATGTGGGGAAGCTTGGCAATGGCGCCACGCACTTCGGCCGTGTCTTCCAACTCGACCACGCGGTGCATCTTGCCCAGGCCCAGGCCGATCAGAATCTTCTTCTGGCTTTCCGGGCGACGGATCGGCGAACCGATCTGCTTGATCTTGATCGTTGCCATGACCGATTACTCCGTGATGGCTTCGGCAGCGGCTTCGGCTTCGACCTGCGAAGCGCCACCACGGCCGAGGAGATCGGCGACCTTCTTGCCACGACGCTGCGCAACCGACTTCGGCGAAGTCTGGTCGGTCAGCGCGTCGAAGGTTGCGCGGATCATGTTGTAGGGGTTCGAGGTGCCGACCGACTTGGTCACCACGTCGGCAACGCCAAGGCTCTCGAACACGGCGCGCATCGGGCCACCGGCGATGATGCCGGTACCGGCCGGAGCCGAACGCACGTTGACCTTGCCAGCGCCGAAGCGGCCCTTGCCGTCATGGTGCAGGGTGCGGCCTTCCTTGAGCGGCACGCGGACCATCGCGCGCTTTGCAGCGGCAGTAGCCTTGGTGATCGCCTCAGGCACTTCGCGAGCCTTGCCCTTGCCGAAGCCGACGCGGCCCTTGCCATCGCCGACCACGACCAGTGCTGCAAAGCCGAAGCGCTTGCCGCCCTTCACGGTCTTGGAGACGCGGTTGATGTGGACGAGCTTTTCGATCAGCTCCTCGCCACCTTCCTCGTCGTTGTTGCCACGACCGCGACGGTCGTCGCGACGGCCACGGCCACCACGCTCGCCACCACGGTCATTGCCGCCACGGCCGCGGCCACGACCGCGACCTTCGCGCTGCTCACCGCCGGTCGATTCGACCGCGGCTGCGCCTTCCAGGTTGGTTTCGTCAGCCATTGTCAGAACTCCAGCCCGCCTTCACGGGCGGCATCGGCCAGCGCCTTGACGCGGCCATGGAACAGGAACCCGCCGCGATCGAACACGACAGTGGTGATGCCGGCGGCCTTGGCCTTCTCGGCGATCTCGGTGCCAACCTTGGCGGCCGCATCGACATTCGCGCCGATCGACTTCTGGCCCTTCACCAAGGTCGAAGCGGCTGCAAGGGTCTTGCCTTCCGCGTCGTCGATGATCTGGGCGTAGATGTGACGGCCGGAGCGATGCACCGACAGACGAGGACGACCACCCGAGCGCGCCTTGAGCGCAGTGCGGACGCGACGGCGGCGGCGTTCGAAGAGAGACAGCTTTGCCATTACTTCTTCTTCCCTTCCTTGCGGAAGATAAACTCGCCGCGGTACTTGATGCCCTTGCCCTTGTAAGGCTCGGGCTTGCGCCAGCGACGGATCTCGGCGGCAACCTGGCCGACCTTCTGCTTGTCGATGCCCGAGATTTCCACCGTGGTGTTGTCAGGGGTCTTGATCTCGATGCCTTCCGGCACTGCGAAGTCGACGTCGTGGCTGTAGCCAAGCTGCAGCTTCAGGTTCTTGCCCTGAGCGTTGGCGCGGTAGCCGACACCGGTGATCTCGAGGACCTTGGTGTAGCCCTGCGTCACGCCAGTGACGAGGTTGTCGACGAGCGTGCGCTGCATGCCCCAGAACGCACGAGCGCCCTTGGTGTCGTTCGCAGGCTTCACGAGGATCGTGTCGCCATCGACGGTGTAGCTGATCTCGTCGCGCAGCGTGAGCGTCAGGGTGCCCTTGGGGCCCTTAACGGTCAGCACGCCGTCCGCGATGTTCGCGGTGACGCCACTCGGGATCGCCACCGGCTTCTTGCCGATGCGGCTCATCAGAACACCTCCGCCAGCACTTCGCCACCGACGTTGGCAGCACGTGCTTCGGCATCCGAGAGCACGCCCTTCGGCGTCGAGACGATGGTGATGCCAAGACCGTTGCGGATCACCGGGAGTTCCTTGGAACCCGAGTAGACGCGGCGGCCAGGCTTGGAGACACGGGCAACATGCTTGATCGCAGGCTGGCCTTCGAAATACTTGAGCTCGATGCGCAGCTGCGGGTGGGCGCCGGTGGCGTCCTCCGAGAAACCACGGATGTAGCCTTCACGCTGAAGGACTTCGAGCACGTGCGCACGCAGCTTGGAAGCGGGCGAAAGGACCGAGTCCTTCTTCGCCTGCTGGCCGTTGCGGATGCGGGTGAGCATATCACCCAGGGGTCGGTCATAGCCATCGGATGATCCTTACCAGCTCGACTTCGTCAGGCCGGGGATAAGGCCCTTGTTGCCCTTGTCCCGCAGCTCGATGCGGCAAAGGCCGAACTTGCGATAGTAGCCACGCGGGCGGCCGGTGGTTGCACAGCGGTTGCGCACCCGGGTCGGGTTCGCGTTGCGCGGCAGCTCGGCCATCTTCAGGCGGGCGATCAGACGCTCGGTTTCGTCGAGCGATTCGTCGTCGGCCTGGGCCTTGAGCGCAGCGTACTTGGCCGCGTACTTCTGAACGAGCTTCTTGCGCTTCTCGTTCTTGTTGATGGAACTCAGTTTCGCCATGGACTTAAGCTCTCTTCTTCAATTCTGGATCACGCGGCCTGCTGCTCTTCAGCAGCTTCCTGCGGGAACGGGAAACCGAACAGGCGAAGCAGCTCGCGAGCTTCCTCGTCCGTCTTCGCGGTCGTGGTGACGATGATGTCCATGCCACGCACCTTCTCGATCTGGTCGTAGCTGATCTCTGGGAAGATGATCTGCTCCTTCAGACCCATCGCGTAGTTGCCGCGACCGTCGAACGACTTCGGGTTCAGACCACGGAAGTCGCGGATGCGGGGCATTGCGATGGTGATGAGACGGTCGAGGAATTCGTACATGCGTTCACGGCGCAGGGTGACCTTGCAACCGATCGGCATGCCTTCACGCAGCTTGAACTGCGCGATCGACTTCTTCGCCTTGGTGATGACGGGCTTCTGACCGGCGATCAGCTCCATTTCGGCCGCTGCGGTCGTGACCTTCTTCTTGTCCTGGCTCGCTTCGCCCACGCCCATGTTGAGCGTGATCTTCTCGATGCGCGGGATCTCGAGCGCATTCTTGTAGCCGAACTTTTCCTGCATCGCCTTGGCGATGTCGGCGTCGTACTTGCCCTTGAGACGCGGAGTGTACTTGTCAGCCATCGATGGCCTCCCCGGACTTGACGGCCACACGGACCTTCTTGCCGTCCTTGGTCTCGAAGCGGACGCGTGTGGGCTTGCCATCCTTGTCTGCGACCGAAACCTTGGAGATGTGCAGCGGAGCCTCGAAGCGGTCGATGCCGCCCTGGGGGTTCTGCTGGCTCGGCTTGCGGTGACGGGCAGCGATGTTCACGCCCTGCACGACGACCTTCTCATCCTTCGGAAGGACCTGGAGCACGGTGCCGGTACGGCCCTTGTCCTTGCCCGAACGAATGACGACAGTGTCGCCCTTCTTGATCTTGGCGGCGGCCATTACAGCACCTCCGGAGCGAGCGAGATGATCTTCATGAAGCCCTTGCCGCGGAGTTCGCGAACCACTGGGCCGAAGATACGCGTGCCGATCGGCTCTTCGTTCTTGCCGACCAGAACGGCGGCATTGCTGTCGAAGCGGATGACCGAACCGTCGGTGCGGCGGACGTCCTTCTTCGTGCGAACGATGACGGCGCGGTGCACGTCGCCCTTCTTAACGCGGGCGCGCGGCTGCGCTTCCTTGACCGACACCACGATGATGTCGCCGACGCTTGCGAACCGACGCTTCGAGCCACCCAGCACCTTGATGCACTGGACGCGCTTTGCGCCGCTGTTGTCCGCCACGTCGAGATTGGATTGCATCTGGATCATTGATCCGGTTCCTTCTCACTGGCTTGCCGGAACCAGTCCGGCAGTTCCAAAACAGTAGCCGGGGCCGCTACACGACTTTAGCCGTGAAGCAACCCCAAACTTTGGCTGACGACCTATCAGACGTCCGCTTCGATGGCGGTGCCCTTGCCGGCCTGGACGCGGTCGATGACCTTCCACGTCTTCAGCTTCGAGATCGGCGCGGTCTCTTCGATGCGCACGGTCTCGCCGGTCTTGAAGGCATTCGCCTCGTCGTGGGCGTGATACTTCTTCGAGCGGCGGATGATCTTCCCGTAGAGCGGGTGCTTCACCTTGCGCTCGACCTTCACGACCACGGTCTTGTCGGTCTTGTCGGACACCACGGTGCCGATCAGAATACGCTTGGGCATATTGGCTTCCTTACGCCTGGGCCGACTGAGAACGCTCAGTCTGCAGCGTCTTGATGCGCGCGATGTCGCGACGGACTTCCTTGATGCGCGCGGGGCGCTCAAGCTGGTTCGTCGCGCCCTGGAAACGCAGGTTGAACTGCTCGCGCTTGAGCTCGGCGAGTTCAGCGTTCAGCTGGTCGTCGCTCTTGGCGCGAAGGTCTTCGATCTTGGCCATCATTCGACTCCCAATCACTCGCCGCCAAGGTGCGAAGTGTCACCCAGGCGGGCAACGACCTTCGTCTTGATCGGCAGCTTCATCGCGGCGCGGCTGAATGCCTCGGCCGCAAGCGGACCGGGGACGCCGTCCAGTTCGAACAGGATGCGACCCGGCTTCACGCGGGCTGCCCAGTATTCGATCGAACCCTTGCCCTTGCCCTGGCGGACTTCGGCGGGCTTCTTCGAAACCGGCACGTCCGGGAACACGCGGATCCACAGACGGCCCTGACGGCGGATGTGGCGCGTGATCGCACGACGGGCCGCTTCGATCTGGCGAGCGGTGACGCGCTCCGGCTCAAGGGCCTTGAGGCCGTAGGAGCCGAAGTTCAGGTCCGTACCACCCTTGGCGACGCCGTGGATGCGGCCCTTGAAGGCCTTACGGAACTTGGTCTTCTTCGGTTGCAACATGGTGCTTCTCTACCCTCTGGGCTCAGCGTGCCGGACGGACGCCGGAAGTCTGGGCTTCCATCATCAGTCGGTCCTGCGCCATCGGATCGTGACCGAGGATCTCACCCTTGAAGATCCAGGTCTTGATGCCGATCACGCCATAGGCGGTGTGGGCTTCGGCTTCCGCGTAGTCGATGTTCGCGCGCAGCGTGTGCAGCGGAACGCGACCTTCGCGGTACCATTCGACGCGGGCGATTTCCGCACCGCCGAGACGGCCGCCGCAGGTGATCTTGATGCCTTCGGCACCAAGACGCAGGGCAGACTGCACGGCGCGCTTCATCGCACGACGGAAGGCAACGCGGCGGACCAGCTGGTCGGCAACGCCCTGGGCGACGAGCTTGCTGTCGATTTCCGGCTTGCGGATCTCGACGATGTTCAGCTTCACGTCGCTGCCGGTCATCGTGGCGAGCTTCGAGCGAAGCTTCTCGATGTCGGCGCCCTTCTTGCCGATGATGACGCCCGGACGAGCGGCATAGATCGACACGCGGCACAGCTTGGCAGGACGCTCGATCACCACCTTCGAAATCGCTGCCTGCGGCAGGTTCGTGACGATGAACTTGCGGATCTCAAGGTCTTCCTTGAGCATCTGCGCATAGTTGCGACCTTCCGCGTACCAGCGGCTGTCCCAGGTGCGGTTGATCTGCAGGCGCAGACCGATGGGGTTCGACTTGTGACCCATGATCAGGCCTCCTCAACTTCGCGGACCACGATCCGCAGCCGCGAGAACGGCTTGAGGATGCGGGTCGACTTGCCGCGACCACGGGTGTGGAAGCGCTTCATCGTGATCGACTTGCCGACCGAGGCTTCCGCCACGACCAGAGCGTCGACGTCGAGGTTGTGGTTGTTTTCCGCGTTGGCGATCGCCGAAGCGAGCACCTTGCGGGCGTCAACAGCCATGGCCTTCTTCGAGAACGCGAGGATGTTCATCGCGTCTTCGGCCTTGTGACCGCGGATCAGCGCAGCCACGAGGTTCAGCTTCTGGGCCGAACCGCGGATCTGCGTGCCGACCGACAGCGCTTCCTTGTCGCCAACGCGACGGGGTGCCTTAGGCTTGCTCATCAGCGCTTGCCCTTCTTGTCAGCGGCGTGACCCGGGAAAGTGCGCGTGGGTGCGAACTCGCCGAGCTTGTGGCCGACCATCTCTTCCGAGACGGAAACCGGAATGAACTTGTGCCCGTTGTAGACGTTGAACGTCAGGCCAACGAACTGCGGAATGATGGTCGAACGACGCGACCAGGTCTTGATGGCGCCAGCGCGCGATCCTGCATCGTGAGCGGCTTCCGCCTTCTTCAGCAGATGCAGGTCGACGAAGGGGCCCTTCCAGACGGAACGTGCCATGTGGTCTTACCTCTTCTTCTTCGCGTGGCGCGAACGGATGATCATCTTGTCCGTCGACTTGTTGTGACGGGTGCGGGCGCCCTTGGTCGGCTTGCCCCACGGAGTCACAGGATGACGGCCACCCGAAGTACGGCCTTCACCACCACCGTGCGGGTGGTCGACCGGGTTCTTGGCAACGCCGCGGGTCAGCGGACGCTTGCCCAGCCAGCGGTTGCGGCCAGCCTTGGCAAGGTTCGTGTTGGCGTTGTCGGGGTTCGACACGGCACCGACGGTGCCCATGCAGTCACCACGCAGGTAGCGCTGCTCGCCCGAGTTCAGGCGAACGATGACCATGCCGCGGTCACGACCGACGAGCTGGACATAGGTGCCTGCCGAACGTGCGATCTGCGCGCCCTTGCCCGGCTTCATCTCCACGTTGTGGATGATGGTGCCGACCGGCATCTGCGACAGCAGCATGGCATTGCCAGGCTTCACGTCGGTCTTCTCGCCGGCAACAACGGTGTCGCCAACGGCGAGACGCTGCGGAGCGATGATGTAGGTCTGCTCGCCGTCCTCATACTTGATGAGAGCGATGAACGCCGTGCGGTTCGGGTCATATTCCAGACGCTCGACGGTAGCCGGCATGTCCCACTTGCGACGCTTGAAGTCGATGTAGCGGTACTTCTGCTTGTGACCACCGGCGATGCCACGCGAAGTGACATGGCCCTTGTTGTTGCGGCCGCCGGTCTTGTTCTTGCCTTCGGTCAGCGCCTTGACCGGCTTGCCCTTCCACAGCGACGACTTGTCGACGAGGATCAGGCCGCGCCGGGCGGGGCTGGTCGGATTGTAGCTCTTGAGTGCCATGGTCTAGCCTCAGATCCCGCTGGTGACGTCGATCGACTGGCCAGCAGCCAGGGTCACGACAGCCTTCTTGACGTCGGAGCGCTTGTAGGGCTTGCCCTTCCAGCGCTTGGTCTTGCCCTTCTGGGTCAGGGTGTTCACCTTGGTGACCTTGACGTTGAAGAGAGCTTCGACCGCGGCCTTGATCTCCGGCTTGGTCGCCTTGTCGGCAACCTTGAAGACCACGGCGTTGTTTTCGCTGAGCAGCGTCGCCTTTTCCGTGATGTGGGGAGCCACGATCACGTCATAGTGACGCGTGTCGATTGCGTTAGCCATTGAAACGCGCCTCCAGCTTTTCGACAGCAGAGCGCGTCAGCACCAGCGTGTCATGCTTCAGGATGTCGTAGACGTTGGCGCCGATGGCAGGCAGCACGTTGACGCCGACGATGTTGCGGGCGGCCTTGGCGAAGTTGTCGTTCACGGCGTCACCGTCGATCACGAGAACCTTCTTGCCCCAGTTGGCCTTCGAAAGCTGGCCAACCAGCGCCTTGGTCTTGGCGTCGATGTCGAGCGAGTCGACCACGACGAGACCGGCCTTGGCCTTGCTCGAAAGAGCCATCTTGAGGCCGAGTGCACGGACCTTCTTGTTCAGCGAGATGTTGAACTCGCGAACGCGCGGACCGTGAGCCTTGCCACCGCCGATGAAGATCGGTGCCTTGCGGTCACCGTGACGAGCCGTACCGCCGCCCTTCTGGCGACCGAACTTCTTGCCAGTGCGGGCAACGTCCGAACGCTCGCGCGCCTTGCGGGCAATGCCGCGACGGTTTTCGAGCTGCCAGGTGACGACGCGATGCAGGATGTCAGCGCGCGGTTCGAGACCGAACACGTCATCCGACAGTTCCACTTCGCCCTTGCCGGCGGTGCCGTCGAGATTGAGGACCTGAACCTTCACGACTTAGCCCTCCTGACCTTCGGTGGCTTCGACGCCTGCGACTTCCGCCGGGGTGTCGGCAGCTGCCGAGTCATTGCTGTTTGCGGCCTGCTTGAGGCCTGCGGGATAGGGCGCTTCAGCGTGGCGCGAGACCTTCACGGCGTCACGCACAAGGAGCCAGGCGTTCTTCGAACCGGGCACCGAGCCCTTCACGAAGATCAGGCCACGCTCGTCGTCGGTGCGGACGACTTCAAGGTTCTGCTGGGTGCGCTGACGGTCGCCCATGTGACCGGCCATCTTCTTGTTCTTGAAGACGCGGCCCGGATCCTGGCGGTTACCGGTCGAACCGTGTGCACGGTGCGAGATCGAGACACCGTGGGTGGCGCGCATACCGCCGAAGCCCCAGCGCTTCATCGCGCCCTGGAAGCCCTTGCCCTGGGTGTTGCCGGTGATGTCGACATACTGGCCAGGGACGAAGTGCGAAGCAGCGATGGTCGAGCCGACGTCGAGCAGCGCATCTTCAGCAACGCGGAACTCGGCGACTTCCATCTTCAGCGGAACCTCTGCCTTGGCAAAGTGCTCGCGCTGCGGCTTGGCAACGTTCTTCTGCTTGGCTTCGCCTGCACCGAGCTGAACCGCGACGTAACCGTCACGATCTTCAGTGCGAACCGAAACCACCTGGCAATTTTCTAGCGACAGGACAGTAACCGGCACGTGCCGACCATCTTCCTGGAAAAGGCGGGTCATCCCCACCTTCTTCGCGATCACGCCGGTGCGCATGATCCATACTCCATAACAGAGGCATGCCGGGCCCATCCCGACATGCGTGTTCAGCCCGTATGTGAAGCGCGCCCCCGACCGGGCTGAATGCCACCGCCTGGACGGTAGCAATCGGGGGACGCTTGCCCGGCAAGGTCCGAAAAGGACGGTGCCGGAGGTATCCCATTGTCAACGGGGCTTTTGTTACCCCGGAAACTCTGGCCTTTCACCAGACCTTGGCCTTGGTGAAAGTCTGGGCCGGAACAGGTCCGGCCAGAAACCCTGGGTCGATACGGACGACCCGGCCGGAGCGGTCACTGCCTGGGCAGCTCGCTCGATCAGCGGCCTCAGGCCAGCTTGATCTCGACGTTGACGCCGGCCGCGAGGTCCAGCTTCATCAGCGCGTCGACAGTGGCCGCATTGGGCTGCACGATGTCGAGCAGGCGCTTGTAGGTGCGAACTTCGAACTGCTCACGCGACTTCTTGTCGATGTGAGGACCGCGGTTCACGGTGAATTTCTCGATGCGCGTCGGGAGCGGAATGGGGCCCCGGATCAGCGCGCCGGTGCGGCGGGCGGTATCTGCAATTTCTCCAGTGGCCTGGTCGAGCACACGATGATCAAAGGCCTTGAGGCGAATGCGGATATTCTGGGCGTCCATGTCCGTTTACCGATGCGAAAGAGCAAAACAAAAAAGCCAGTCGACCTGCCCTCTACCCCACCCCTTTCACGAAGCTCGGGGAGAGCGGGCCGACTGCCTGGAAGCGATCAGTCAGTAAAAAACCGACCGGCGAGGAGAGCGAATCTCCCCGCCGGTGCGCGGCCTATATTACTTCGTGATCTTGCTGACAACCCCGAACCGACGGTGCGGCCGCCTTCGCGAATTGCGAAGCGGAGACCTTCGTCCATGGCGATCGGAGCGATCAGCTTGACCGACAGGGTGACGTTGTCGCCCGGCATGACCATCTCGGTGCCCTCGGGGAGGATCACTTCGCCGGTCACGTCGGTGGTGCGGAAGTAGAACTGCGGGCGGTAGTTGGCGAAGAACGGCGTGTGACGGCCACCTTCGTCCTTCGACAGCACGTAGACCTCAGCCGAGAACTCGGTGTGCGGCTTGACCGAACCGGGCTTGCAGAGGACCTGGCCGCGCTCGACGTCTTCACGCTTCACGCCGCGAACCAGTGCACCGATGTTGTCGCCGGCTTCACCCTGGTCGAGCAGCTTGCGGAACATTTCGACGCCGGTGACGGTGGTCTTGGTGGTGTCCTTGAGGCCGACGATTTCGACTTCTTCACCAACCTTGACGATGCCGGTTTCGACGCGGCCGGTCACAACCGTACCACGACCCGAGATCGAGAACACGTCTTCGACCGGCATCAGGAACGGCTTGTCGGTCGGGCGCGGCGGCTGCGGGATGTAGCTGTCGACAGCTTCCATCAGCGCGTTGATCGAATCGCGACCGATGTTGTCGTCACGACCTTCGAGAGCGGCCAGAGCCGAACCCTTGACGATCGGAATATCGTCGCCCGGGAAGTCGTACGACGACAGCAGTTCGCGAACTTCGAGTTCGACGAGCTCGAGGATTTCCTCGTCGTCGACCTGGTCAACCTTGTTCATGTACACGACCAGAGCCGGCACGCCGACCTGACGGGCGAGCAGGATGTGCTCGCGGGTCTGCGGCATCGGGCCGTCAGCAGCGTTCACGACCAGGATCGCGCCGTCCATCTGGGCGGCACCGGTGATCATGTTCTTCACGTAGTCGGCGTGACCCGGGCAGTCGACGTGCGCGTAGTGACGGTTGGCGGTCTCGTACTCGACGTGTGCGGTCGAGATGGTGATGCCGCGCTCGCGCTCTTCCGGAGCCTTGTCGATGTTCGCGTAGTCGGTGAACGTTGCGCCACCGGTCTCTGCGAGAACCTTGGTGATGGCAGCGGTCAGCGTGGTCTTGCCGTGGTCGACGTGACCGATGGTGCCGATATTGCAGTGCGGCTTGGTCCGCTCAAACTTAGCCTTGGCCATTGTTCAAACCTTCTTTTCGTATGTGTGCAGATACTGCGGGAAATGGACGGCACCCGCTGAATCGAGCGCCGCCCCTAATGCTATCCGTGCTCTTATGCAAGCTTCGCCTTGAGCTCGGTCGCGACGTTCGCCGGGACTTCGTCGTAGTGGTCGAAGAACATCGAGTAGTTTGCACGGCCCTGGGTGAACGAGCGGAGCTGGTTCACGTAGCCGAACATGTTTGCCAGCGGGACCATGGCGGTAACAGCCTGGGCATTGCCGCGGCTGTCGGTGCCCTGGATCTGGCCACGACGCGAGTTGATGTCGCCGATCACGTCACCGAGGTATTCCTCAGGCGTGATCACCTCGACCTTCATGATCGGCTCGAGCAGCTTGATGCCGGCCTTCTGGGCGGCCTCGCGCATGGCACCGCGGGCGCAGATTTCGAAGGCCAGGGCCGACGAGTCGACGTCGTGGTACGCACCGTCATAAAGCAGGACTTCGAAGTCGATGATCGGGAAGCCGATCAGCGAGCCCGTCAGAGCGGTTTCACGGAAGCCCTTTTCGATCGCGGGGATATATTCCTTCGGAATGTTACCGCCCTTGATCTCGTCCTTGAAGACGAAGCCCGAACCACGCTCGCCCGGCGTCACCTTGACCTTGACGCGGCCGAACTGGCCGGTGCCGCCCGACTGCTTCTTGTGGGTGTGGTCGAGGTCGATCGGCTTGGCGAGGTATTCGCGGTAGGCCACCTGCGGCGCACCGACGTTCGCCTCGACCTTGAACTCGCGCTTCATGCGGTCGACAAGGATTTCGAGGTGAAGTTCGCCCATCCCCTTGATGATCGTCTGGCCCGATTCGTGATCGGTCGAAACGCGGAACGAGGGGTCCTCGGCCGAGAGACGGTTGAGCGCGATGCCCATCTTCTCCTGGTCGGCCTTGGTCTTGGGTTCCACCGAGAGCTCGATGACCGGCTCGGGGAATTCCATGCGCTCAAGGATGATCGGGTGCTTTTCCGAGCAGAGCGTATCGCCCGTGGTCGTCTCCTTCAGACCCGCGATGGCAACGATGTCGCCGGCGTAGGCCGCATCGATGTCTTCACGGTTGTTGGAGTGCATCAGCAGCATGCGACCGACCTTCTCCTTCTTGTCCTTCACCGAATTCAGGTAGCTGCCCTTGGTCAGCGTGCCTGAATAGATGCGGGTGAAGGTCAGCGAGCCGACGAACGGGTCGTTCATGATCTTGAACGCCAGCGCCGAGAACGGCGCGTCGTCCGCCGTCGGGCGGCTGTCGGGCTCTTCGGTGTCGGGGTTGATGCCCTGCACGTCCTCGATGTCGAGCGGCGAAGGCAGGTAGTCCACCACCGCGTCGAGCAGGCACTGGACGCCCTTGTTCTTGAACGCCGAGCCGCACAGCACGGGCACGAAGGCCTGGCCGAGCGTACCCTTGCGGATCAGCTTCTTGAGCGTCGCCACGTCGGGCTCGTTGCCCTCGAGGTAGGCTTCCATCGCCTCGTCGTCCTGTTCGACGGCGAGTTCGACGAGCTTCGAGCGATAGTCGGCAGCTTCGTCGGCCATGTCGGCCGGGATGTCTTCGTAGAAGAACTCGGCACCGAGCGATTCATCCTTCCAGATGATGGCGCGCTGCTCGACGAGGTCGACGAGGCCCTTGAAGTCGCTTTCCGCGCCGATCGGCAGATACAGCACCGCAGGCGTTGCACCGAGGCGGTCGATGATCGTCTGGACGCAGTACTTGAAGTTCGCGCCGGTGCGGTCGAGCTTGTTGATGAAGCACATGCGAGGGACGTTGTACTTGTCCGCCTGGCGCCAGACGGTTTCCGACTGGGGTTCGACGCCGGCGACGCCGTCGAAGGCGGCGACGGCACCGTCGAGCACGCGCAGCGAGCGTTCGACTTCGATGGTGAAGTCAACGTGGCCGGGGGTGTCGATGATGTTGAGGCGGTGGTCCTGCCAGAAGCAGGTGGTGGCGGCCGACGTGATCGTGATGCCGCGCTCCTGCTCCTGCTCCATCCAGTCCATCGTGGCGGCGCCGTCATGGACTTCGCCGATCTTGTAGGACTTGCCGGTGTAGTAGAGGATGCGCTCGGTCGTCGTCGTCTTGCCGGCGTCGATGTGCGCCATGATGCCGAAATTGCGATAGCGCTCGAGCGGATGGCTGCGTGCCATGGTGCTATTCCTTGGGTCTATGGGGGAGCCGGGGAGGCTCCGCCCATATGGTTACGGATGTGACCGTTTAAAGACTTACCAGCGGTAGTGGCTGAACGCGCGGTTGGCGTCGGCCATGCGGTGGGTGTCTTCACGCTTCTTGACGGCGTTGCCACGGTTGTTGGCAGCATCAAGCAGCTCGGCCGAGAGGCGCGCGGCCATCGTGGTTTCCGAACGGTTGCGTGCAGCCGTGATCAGCCAGCGGATGGCGAGAGCCTGGGCACGCTCGGGGCGAACCTCGACCGGGACCTGGTAGGTCGCACCACCGACGCGGCGCGAGCGCACTTCGATCTGCGGACGGACGTTGTTCAGCGCATCGTGGAAGAGCTGGACCGGGTCCGCCTTCGCACGGGTCTGCATGGTTTCGAGCGCACCGTAGACGATGCTTTCGGCAACCGACTTCTTACCATCGAGCATGAGGTTGTTCATGAACTTCGACAGAACCTGATCACCGAACTTCGGATCGGGCAGGATGACCCGCTTTTCCGGACGACGACGACGTGACATATCTTGTACTCCTTCGGAGTGAGCCTTCCGCATCCGCGAAAGGCTCTCGGCTCCGGCCCTCTCCCCCTCCCGGCCACCCAGATGCTACCTTTGCAGGGTAGCCGGGAGGGGAGCGGTCCGGAGCCGGACCTGGCCTGATTACTTCGGACGCTTGGCGCCGTACTTCGAGCGGGACTGCTTGCGGTCCTTGACGCCCTGCGTATCGAGCACGCCGCGCAGGACGTGGTAGCGAACGCCGGGAAGGTCGCGAACGCGGCCGCCGCGGATGAGCACGACCGAGTGCTCCTGCAGGTTGTGGCCTTCACCCGGGATGTACGAGATGACTTCGCGGCTGTTGGTCAGGCGGATCTTGGCGACCTTGCGAAGCGCCGAGTTCGGCTTCTTCGGGGTGGTCGTGTAGACGCGGGTGCAGACGCCGCGCTTCTGCGGGTTCTGCTCCATCGCAGGGACCTTGGACTTGGCCTTCTGCGGTTCGCGGCCCTTGCGGACCAGCTGATTGATAGTGGGCATGAAGTACTCTTCACCTGTGATTGTGGCGCTTCGGCCGAAGGTGAAGGAATGCGGATGCCGCAAATGCGCAAACCGGGAAGGTGACCGGAAGGCCCCTCCCCCAACGCAATCACGAACCGAAACGCTCCACCCGCAACTTTCGTCACCGGGTTACTTTGACGGATTACCTGAGAGACCCAGACGCACCGGCAATGTTCAGCTCAAGCCAGAGGCACAGCGAGGCCGCACCTGTGGAAGGACGCGCCCTTAGGCGGGTTTGGGAGTGGGGTCAAGGGGTGTGGACTTACAACCACGCGCCCAATCAAGTTTTTATCCAACTTCGGCACACAGGACTTCGCCTCTGCGAGAGCAATTGCCCATCACCGGCAAAAGAGTCCGACCAGGCATCTGATCGTCGAGTGCCTGAGTAGCCTTTACTCTTCAGACCAAGCCAATCAATCGACTGATCATCCAAGTCAGGGCAGACGTGGATGTCGCTACCTCTGCCGCAACAAAGACGGCGACAAAAATGAAGCCCCGTGGAGAAGATGCGAACACACTTGGCTCAAGCCATAGAAATATGGCACCCAGAATTGAAGAAATTAGCAGCCATAACATCGCCGCCTTGCAAGCTGCTGCAAGTTCGAAAAACGAACTTGAGGCACGCAGAACATTAAACTTCTGACTATCTGTCAAAGCATAAATCAATGTTACAGCGGCGATTACAAAGCCTAAGAGCGAAGATCCCACCGAAAGCATCAACTCGGCGCCCTTTACAAAGGCAGCGTGATCACCAGAGAACAGTACCGGCAGACCCCAACCTCGACCAAGCGAGAAAGTTGCAGCTAGACTCAGGGCTAAACCCATGTTGTAAATCCTGCGGGCTCTCCAATAAATTTTGCTCAATCCCATGGCAGGATGCCTCGCACTGCGTTTTCCAAAGCCTCTCGCCGCTGCAGGTACACCTCCTCGATAGCCCGAAATGCTGCGTCCGTCTGGACACTACGTGCTTTTTTTGACGATCGCTCAAAGTTTACATCGGCGACGAGATAGTCTTCCAGTAAGTTCAAAGTTCGTGGCCTACGCGTGCTGGGATCAGTCCCACGAATTTGAAGCTTTTCGAAGACATCATCGCCGTCAACACCTCGCATCGCTTGAACTAGTGCAAGGCTCAGATTCTTAAGGCGGCCATCGGAAGGGTCTCTGGAATTAAAATAAAGCCCTAAAGTCTTTGATTTACTGACCTGTTGCTGAGCCTCAAACGCATGAGCGAGGCTCTTATCAGCCTTCTTTACAATCTCGATGTTATCAGGAGGAATCTCAATTTCCAGAAACTTCACATTACTTAGATCTTCAATTTTATCAATAATATCTCTTTCAAATAATCTTTGGAACCTTGGAACAGAAGGAAGATTACGGCCTTTGAACATTAGATAATCACCGAGTTTTCGGATACGCGGTGCATCTCTGTTAAACTCTGCCGCAACAAAGCCATCCGAGAATATCACAAGATGACTAATATCTATTAGTCCTGCATCTTCGGCTATAGAAAGTGTCTTCTTTATGCCCTTTCGCTCAATTTCCGGGAGATTGTCTCGCCTAGTGCGTCCAAATTCAATTCGGAGTGGATACTGAAAGGAATGCGGCATTACGCTGAGAAGCGAGTTATCTGTCGCATCAGGCTGGTAGCGCCCCTGCCCTTCCCACGGCAAATTGCTGATTGCCTCCAAGGAGGCGGGCAGAAGAAGCGCGATTTCCCCAAAATGAGAAACACGAAAAAAATGAATGCGTCTCGTGACTGTAAGGTGCGGATCACTTGCCATTTATGCCCCCGCAGGACCTGCTACAAAATTGCGTAGGACCTGCCTACATAAAAACCAAGTCGCAATACAAGCCAATAGGCAAGTATCTTATGGTAGGTGACTTATCCTCATGGCCTCCTTAGGGCGCAACTTTCAAAACTATCTCGTGGCTAGGCGTACCGGCTCAAGGCTTGACTCGATTCAGCCTAGCGCTGCGACGGTCTGACGGTGCTCGTTCATCGACTTTGCAATTTGTATGATGCGATATGGTAAATCAGCCCCACCTGCTATCACATTGAACTCAAATTTGGTCTCTGCAATCATCCGTCCAATTATCCCGAAGAGTCGCGGATCCGGCACAGCAAGGGTTTGCAGCGCATCTAATTGCAGTCGGCAACCCTCGACACTTTCCTGAATCGATTTTTGCCAACTTGCTATGTTTTCTTGGTCCGGGCGCCCAGCGCCAAATGCAGAATCCATAATCGCCTCGATCTCAGCAGCCAAACGGATGACCTCTGCCCTTAGATGAGCCATTTTGAGAGATTCCTGATTAGCAACAAAGTCACGCTCCTTTTTGAGCGACCAAGATTCACGAAATGCAATGAAAAGAGCGACGCCGATCGCTAGAAAACTCGCCAGGGCCCCGCCCAATCGGCAACGTTGCCCCAGTCAGCAGAATTTGGACAAAACACTTGTGGCCTCCTAAAGCGCGAGGTCTTAGCCATGCTAATCAGACTATGCGATACCTTGATCCAGCACATTTATTGTGAAGTTGCTCCAACTCTCGGGAGCGCGAGGGCTGTCGCCCTCGCACTTGCTGCTTGGATGACCCTTTCTAGTCCCTTACCGCATCGGTGGCGCCCCTTCCCCCGCTCCTCCCTCTCCTACCGTCTCAGCCAAGGCCAGCAGCCTTCGATTTCGGTCTCCAGTGTGAAGCTGAGGAAGGTGCGGATCAGGACGATTATGGCGAGGAGGTCTGGGCGCTTCGTTACGTCGGCTTGAACCGGCTGAGGCCCCGCCTTCGCGGGGGAGCTGGGCTGTGCGTGAGGGGCGAGGTGATGGGGGCGGTGATGTCGGTGCTTTTGTTGCGGGCGGGTTTTGGGTGCCCACCCCGGCCTATCTCGCTTGCGGGACGTCGGCTTAGGAGTGCCCACCCCCGGCCCCTCCCGCCTGCGGGAGGGGGATTTGTTTTGCCGGAAGCTTGCGAGCGGGGGCTTGGCTGGGGCTTCGGCCCCTCCACCATCTGCGATGGCCCCCTCCCCGTTCCGAGGAGGAATTTTGGGGGGCGCTTGGTTGCGGGTGCCCCTCCACCATCCTGCCGGATGGTTCCCCTCCCTCCCGGCCTACGCCGGGACAAGCGGGGGAGGAACCTGGGCCGACTCATGGGAGCGCGAGGGTTTTGACCCTCGCACTTTTTGCTTCTGCTTGACCCTTCCCAGTTTTCGCTTTCCTACATTTAACCGTATGGGTTAATTGTGGGGGATGGATGAGATTGAGCGGGATGAGTTTGGGGAAGTGCTGAACGGCGCGTGCCCCTCCACCACCTCCGGTGGTCCCCCTCCCCTCCCGGCCTGCGCCGGGACAGGCGGGAAGGAACGGCGTCGGACTTCTCGGGTTCGGCGGGTGGATGTTGTCGAGGAGTCGGCGCTGGAGTTTGCGCCGTTCGTGCATGTGGCGCCTCGGCGCAATTCGATCACGCCGGACAAGCAGCGGCGGTTCATTGCGACGCTGGCGGCTACGGGGATCGTGAGTCAGGCGGCGCTCTCCATCGGGGCTTCGGTGGAGGCGTTGTACAAGTTGCGGCATCGGGTGGGCGCGGAAGACTTTGCGCGTGCCTGGGATGCGGCGGTGGAGCGGGGCTATTCGCGGCTGGAGGACTGTGCGCTCGAGCGGGCGATTGCCGGGGAGGAGCGGCCGGTGGTCTCGCGCGGAAAGGTTGTCGCGACGTGGACGCATCACAATACCGGGCTGCTGATGTTCCTGCTGCGCGCGCGGCGGCCGGAGAAGTATGGGGCAGTGCGCGTGGGCGACCTGCGCGAAGGGCATCCGGTCTATGACGCGCTGAAGGTGCGCTGGGAGGCCGAGCGTGCGGCGGCGGATGCGGCGCGGGCCGATGGGGCGCGGGCTTCGCTGCGGGCCAAGTTGCTGGGGATGCGGGAGGCGGTGTTGCGGGAGGGGGCGTTGCAGGTGGAGGGGCCGAGCGGCGCTGGCCCCTCCTCCGCTGGTGACGGACTTCCTCCCGCTGACGGGGAGGAATGAGCGTTCAGTCTTCGGCGGTGGGCGTGAGGATCTTGTCGGCGATGTCGTCCATGCGCTGGCACATCAGGGCGAGCGTGGCGTCCATCGCCGCAAGGCCGGCGGGGCTGAGGTGGACGAAGGTGCGGCGGCCATCGCGGCCATCGTCCTCACGCTCTACCAGGCCGCGCGCCTCGAGGATGCGCAGCCAGCGCAGCGCCGTGGTCGGCGGGACATGGGCGCCGATGCAGGCGCTGGTGGTGGGCACGCGGCGGTTCTCGCGCCCGGCGACGTAGAGATCGAGCAGGATGTCCCAGGTGGGCTCGCCGAAGAGATCGGCGGGCAGGTGCTTGTGACGGCGGCGGCGGGCGTTGTAGAACTCCCGCGCGGCGACGGTGTGGCGGGCAATGGTCGCCTCGTCGAGCGCCGGGGCGGCGGGGGCGGCGAAGGCGGGCGCTGCCGGAGCGGACGGGGCGCCGACGATGGCGAGGCTGGCCCGGCGGCCGACGGAATCGCGCCGGGGCGGCGCACTGCGCATGGAACGTACGGTCATGTCTGTGGCTCCCGTGAAATGGGATGAATGGTAAGGCGGCGATGCTGTGCGGTGACCGGCGGCGAGCCGGGGTGCCTAGGGCGTCAGGTGAGGCGCCAGGCGTGGTAGCGGCCGATGCGGTCGGTCCGCTGGAGATGGGCGGTGGTGCCGAGGAGGAGCGCGGCGCTCTGTATCGCGATGGGCAGCTGGCTCATCGCGAAGTAGCCGTAGCGGACAAGCGAGAGGTCGACCATCTTGGCGAGGTGGGCGAGGATCACGATGACCTGTCCCGAGCAGGCCCAGAGCGGCCAGCCGCGGTTGGCGCGCAAGGCCACCCACAGCAGCCCGGCCAGCGCCCAGCTGTCGATGATCAGGTGCCCCGGGTCGATCGCGAAGAAGGCGGGACTGCCGAACAGCGCGTGGTTGGCGAGATCGAGCAGGATGGTCGCGATCAGGATGGTCGCGACCATGCGCTCCGGCTCCTCGCCCTTGCGAAAGGCAAAGACGAGGATGCCGACAAAGGCGATGCGAGCGGCCCAGATCATGAGCATTGCTTCAACCCCTGCCCGCTGCCGTAACCACCGGCGCCCGATTCACCAGCACTCGGCGCTCAGGCCGCATCGACCAGCGCGACCGGGTGGGCGGCATCGCCGAGCGAGCCCGTGGGCGGGCAATCGTCGACCAGGCCGGAGCCCATCTCACGGCCGACGTCGAGCAGCTTGCCATGGACGCGGGCGAGTTCGCCGCTGGCATCGAGCACCGCCTTCTGGCTGGCGGCGAGACGGAGCAGCGCATCCTGGCCGGTGAACGGACCGACCGGCGTCTCGCGGCGGGCGCGGACCATTGTGGCGAGCAGGTTGGCCTGGCGGATCAGCGCTTCATCCAGCGCCGCCTCGGCATCGTGGAGATCGCGGGTGATGCGCAGGCCGTGGACGGCCGTGGCATTGCCGGAAGCAGCGGCGGCGGCGCGGCCATTGGCCTGTGCACCATGGGCTTTCCCGAAAGGCATCGCGATCGTGTTGTCAGTAGCTTTCATCTTCACACCCTGTCCCGCCCCGTTGCCAGAACGGACCCCTTCATGTGGACGCCGACGCCCCCGCGCCGGAAATCCGGTTCATGGAAGGAGATGGTCGGTGAAGGACCTCGCCCTACTGGTCGAGCATGGTGGACAGTTGCATGAACATGCTCAGCCCGCCCAGCACGATCAGGATCAGGAACACCGTTATGCCGCCAATATAGCCCAGCCGCAGAAGGGTGCCGTTCGGCCCGTCGAACATCTCCGGGAGGACATGATGATAGACCATCCCGTCAGCCTCGGCCGGCGCCTGGCGCCTGCGTTCGACCGGAGCATCGGCCCGACCCTCGATCCCGGGTGCATCCTGCACCGGAAGCCTGGCCTCTGCTCCTGACGGTCCGACATCGATGTCATCCCGAGAGCTGTTTTCGACGGGAAGTGGCGGAAAACCTATATGGGAATCTTCATATACGGGTTGTTCGTATGTCTCTACCAGACGGCGATAGGCCTGGGCGACCTCACCGCGGGTGGCCACGCCGAGCTTGGCCCGGGCCAGCATGATGCGCTGATCGACGGTGTGGGGCGATATCCCCAACTGTCGCGAGATCTCCTTGGAGGTCATATGCTGAATCAACAGATCGAGAACCTCTCTCTGCTTTGCCGTCAGCTCGACCAGCGGATTTTCGCAAAGTTCGCCCGTCACAATCATTGCAGTGATGAATCCCGACTGTTCCCGGTCATCCAAAAAGGTAAACGCCCGGTGCATTCAATTCTGCACGAACGCCCCGGATTTGCCAAATATTCTTTCATTAACCGCACTATAAACGTGATAGACCAGTTAAAACCCGCTTAACATCCGACCGTGCCGAACTGGCACAGCCAAATGACTGTTCAGGGCGCGCACGGCGTGCAAAAATGGATTGGGGAGTCCGAATCAGGACAGGACGGGCAAGAAAAATGCGCAGGCGTAACACGGGGCGAGTCGTTGCGACCGGACGAGCCATCCTTGCGCTTGCGTTTCTGCTCGCCCTGGTGCTGGACCCGACCGTGCCGGTGCGCGGCGAGTTCTACGGCTACAGCCTGCTTTCCGCCTACACGCTGTGGACGGCGGCGCTCATGGTCCTGGCCTGGCGAAGCTGGTGGTTCGATTTCCGCCTGGCCCCGGCCGCACAGGCAATCGACGTGGCGATCTTCATCGCGGCGGTCTATTTCACCGAAAGCCGCTACACCGAGTTCCAGAGTCCGTTCCTGGCATTGGCCGCGTTCCTGCTGGTCGTAGCCATGGTCAGATGGAACTGGCGGGCCACGGTCGTCACCGCCATCGTCCTGCTGGTCACGAACCTGGCGTTCGGGATGATCCTGTATTACTGGGGCGTCGACATCGATCCCTACCGCTTCGTGCGGCGCACGATCTACATGATCCTGCTTTCCTCGATGCTGATCTGGCTGAGCATGTCCCGCTCCACTGGGCGCATGGCCGTGCTGCCCGAACCGGCGGGCATTCCCGGCGAGCGGCGTGACCTCGTGTTCGATGGCGCTCTCAATCTGGTGATACAGTCGTTCGGGGCGCGCAACGCGGCATTCGCCTTCGCCAGCAGCGAGGAACCGTGGATCGACCTGCGCCGGATAGACGACGGGCAACCGGACAGGAAGCGCCTTTCGCCCGAAACCTTCGCCGAGGAACTGCTTGCCCCCCTGCCCGCCTCGCTCATCGACATGAAGCGGGGCCGGCAACTGGTCGAGGCTTCCGCCGACGACACCATTGAGGTCCGCGCAGAACAGCTGGATTCGCGCCTGGCCACCCTCCTCGGCGTCGAGAACGGGATGATCGCTTCGGTGCGCAGCGTGATGGGGTCAGGCCATCTCGTGGTGTGGAACGCCCACGCCCTGAGCTTTGACGATATCGGCCTGATGTCGGCGATAGCCCGCGAGTTCGGGCAGGCGCTGGACCGGGAGGAAATGGCCTCGCTTGCGCGCACAGCCGCAGAAACCGGCGTCCGGCACGCTGTTGCGCGCGATCTGCACGACAGCGTGGCCCAGTTCCTGGCGGGCACGCTGTTCCGTCTCGAAGCGCTGCGCCGCTGGATCCGCGAAGGCAACGATCCCGAAGGCGAAATCGATTCGATCAAGAATGCGCTGCGCCGCGAACAGGGACAGCTGCGCCTGTTGATCGAAAGACTGAGGCGGGGCCAGGAAAGCGACCGACGGACCGATATCACCGAGGAGCTGCGCGATCTTCTGGCCGAGGCGGGTGCGCATTGGCACATCTCGACCGAGCTTGCCCTGACAGGTGACCCCCAGCCGGTTTCCGTGCAGCTTTCGCACGAAATCCGCCAGCTCGTGCGCGAAGCAATTGCCAATGCGGCGCGCCATGGCAAGTGCAGCAAGGTGCTGGTCACCCTGAGCGAATGTGACAGCGAACTGCGCCTGAGCATCACCGACGATGGCGTCGGCTTCCCCACGTTCGGCAATGCCGCGCGGCCACGCTCCATTTCGGAACGTGTCGAGGCACTGGGCGGAAGCTTCAGACTTGATTCCAGCAGAGGCGGCGCTCGTCTCGAAATTGCCTTACGATCCGGAGAACTTGCATGATTCCAGTCCTAGTGGCCGATGACCACGGCTTCATCCGCGCCGGCGTGGAAGCGGTGTTGCGCGGCACCCGGTTTTCGGTGGTGGCTGCCACCGCAAGTGGCGAGGAGACGCTGGATGCGATCAAGACCCACGATCCGGCCATCGTCCTGCTGGATATCAACATGCCCGGCATGAACGGGGTTCAGACGCTGGAAGTGTTGCGCGATCGCGGCGACAAGCGCCCGGTTGTGCTGCTGACTGCCGAGATCAATGATCGTCAGCTGATTTCGGTGATGCGTGCGGGGTAGAGGGCATCGTTTCCAAGGACGGGGCGGAAGACGGCCTGGTCGGCGTGCTGGAGAAGGTCCATGGCGGCCAGAAGGCCATCGAGCCGATCTTCCTGCAGCGGGCCATCGATCTGTCGCTGCGCCCCGATGCGCAAGGGCCGCTGGCCAAGCTCAACCCGCGCGAGCGCAAGATCGCCGCACTTGTCGCCCGTGGCCTGCGCAACCGCGACATCGGAGCGGAACTGGGCATCGGCGAAGGCACGGTGAAAGTCTACCTGCACACGATGTACCAGAAGCTGGGCATCGACAATCGCACCGAACTCGCACTGCTGGCGGTGAACGAGCAGGACAACTGAGCGGAGTCTATGGCTCGGAAGAACAGCGGGACCCCGGGTCAAGCCCGGGGTGACGGCAGGTTTTGGGGCTGCAGGTAGGTGGTTTGAACGGCTGGAATGGGGTGGTTAGTGGACATCAGCGCGTTGATAGCGAGCAGGCCTCTATTAGCCACGATGCGAAGTCCTTGAAGCCATACGCACGACCAGAGTCGTCGAGAACTAAGGCTAAGACAGCCGGATTTCCGGTGCGGTCATCCCCATCGAAGCAGGCTATATCGCCATCCATTTTTGCGAAGGGCACAAGGTTTCGTCCGTCGTGATTCCGGATGGAGTAAAACAGCTTACCCGCATCTGAGGCTGCATCCACAAACCACCAAGGCCCGGTCGGCAGTGTGCCATTTCCCTTCGCTATGGCTTGAATGGCATCTGGATAGCGAAAGCCGGGCGGCAAGATGGACTTGTCGTAGAGCGCGAAGGTGGCGGGCATTTGGACCTCACAAAGGCAGTCGCCACCTAGTTAAACAAGGCAATCGGACGTCTGCAACTGGGCGCTTTCCACCACAAGACTTATGGCAGCAATGGCGTCGTGTCCTGACTGGCTGCTTTTGCTCCCTCGACAACGCCGCGAAAGTCAGTAGCTCCGCGGCAACCCCAGCACGTGTTCGGACAGGAACGACAGGATGAGGTTCGTGCTGATCGGCGCGACCTGATAGAGGCGCGTTTCGCGCAACTTGCGTTCCACGTCGTATTCCTCGGCAAAGCCGAAGCCGCCGTGGGTCTGGACGCAGGCGTTGCCCGCTTCCCATGAGGCATCGGCGGCGAGCATCTTGGCCATGTTGGCCTCCGCGCCCATCGGCAGGCCAGCCTCGTACATCCGTGCCGCCTCGCGCACCATCAATTCGGCCGCGCGCATGTTGGCATAGGCCTTGGCGATCGGGAAGGCGACGCCCTGGTTGGCGCCGATGGCGCGGCCGAACACCTGCCGCTCCTTGGCATAGTCGACCGATTTGCGGGTGAACCACTTGGCATCGCCGACGCATTCGGCCGCGATCAGCACGCGTTCGGCGTTCATGCCCGAGAGGATGTAGCGGAAGCCCTTGCCCTCCTCGCCCAGCAGGTTCGCGGCCGGGATGCGCATGTTGTCGAAGAACACCTCGGTCGTCGCGTGGTTCATCATCGTGCGGATCGGGCGGATGGTCAGCGATTTGCCCACCACCTCGCGCATGTCGACGATGAACACCGAAAGCCCGTCGGTCTTGCTGGCCACCTCCTCGCGCGCGGTGGTGCGGGCGAGCAGCAGCATGAGGTCCGAATGCTCGGCCCGGCTGGTCCAGATCTTCTGGCCGTTGACCACGTATGCGTCGCCCTCGCGCCGGGCGAAGGTGCGCAAGGATGTGGTGTCGGTGCCGCTGGTCGGCTCGGTCACGCCGAAGGCCTGCAGGCGCAACTCGCCGCTGGCGATCTTCGGCAGATACTGGCGCTTCTGCTCTTCCGAACCGTGGCGCAGGATCGTGCCCATGATGTACATCTGCGCATGGCAGGCCCCGCCATTGCCGCCCTCGGACTGGATCGTCTCGAGGATCGCGGCGGCGGCGGACAGGCCAAGGCCCGATCCGCCGTATTCCTCGGGGATCAGCACCGAAAGCCAGCCCGCCTGAGTCAGCGCATTGACGAATTCAGTGGGGTACTCGCGCTTCTCGTCGAGCTTGCGCCAGTATTCGCCCGGGAATTGCGCGCAGAGCTTGCGCACGCCTTCGCGGATCTCGCCGTGGTCCTCGGCATCGTAGGGGGAAAGGATCATCGCGCGGCCTCGAACACCGCGGCGATGCCCTGACCGCCGCCGATGCACATCGTCTCCAGCCCATAGCGCCCGCCGCGCCGCTGCAACTCGCGCGTCAGGTTCGCCAGAATGCGCCCGCCGGTCGCGCCGATGGGATGGCCCAGCGAAATGCCCGAGCCATTGACGTTGAGCATGTCGTGGCGGCTGTCATCGTCCGACCAGCCCCAGCCCTTGAGGCAGGCGAGGACTTGCGGCGCGAAGGCCTCGTTCAGCTCGATCAGGCCAATGTCGTTCCACGACAGGCCGTTGCGGGCAAACAGGCGCTCGGTGGCGGGCACCGGGCCATAGCCCATGCGCGAGGGATCGCAGCCGGCCGCCGCCCAGGAGTGGAACCAGGCGATCGGCTCCAGCCCGAGCTCGTCGAGCTTGTCCTCGGCCACGACGAGGCAGGCGGCCGCCGCGTCGTTCTGCTGGCTGGCGTTGCCTGCGGTGACGACGCCCTTTTCAAGCGGCTTGAGCTTGGCCAGCGACTCCATCGTCGCATCGGCGCGATAGCCCTCGTCGTGCGCGAAGATCACCGGATCGCCCTTCTTCTGCGGGATGCTGACCGGCACGAGTTCGTCGTCGAACAGGCCCTTGGCCCAGGCTGCGGCGGCGCGCTGGTGGCTGCGCACGGCGTAGGCGTCACAGGCTTCGCGGCTGATGGCGAAGTCGCGAGCGAGGTTCTCTGCAGTTTCGATCATGCCGGAGATCACGCCATAGCGCTCGATCGGCTGGCTCATCACGCGGCCGCGCGTCAGCCGGTCATGCAGGGTCAGCGAACCTGCGCGCACGCCCTTGCGCACATCGGTGGTATAGTGCTCGACGTTGGACATGGATTCCACGCCCCCTGCCACGACGACGTCAGAGACGCCGGTCTGCACCATCATCGCGGCATTGACGATGGCCTGCAGGCCGGAACCGCAGCGCCGGTCGAGCTGATAGCCGGGCACTTCCTCGGGCAATCCGGCCAGCAGCCAGGACCAGTGCGCAATGCACGGCGCCTCGCCGCTGCCGTAGCCTTGCGCGAAGATCACGTCGTCGACGCGCGTGGGGTCTATCTTCGTCCGCTCCATCAGCGCGGTGAGGATGGTCGCGCCGAGTTGCCCGGCGGTGAGCGAGGACAGCGAGCCGCCGAACTTGCCGACAGCGGTGCGGATCGGGGCGACGATGGCGGCGCGGCGGAGAGTCATGCGGATTCCTTGTCTGAAGTGGCGACGACGCCCTTGTCGATCAGTGCGGCGATCTCGCCCGAGGACAGGCCCAGCCGCTGGCTGAGCACTTCCTCGCTGTTCTGGCCGAGGTAGGGCGCGGGCTGCGGATCGCCGGCTTCGCGGCCGGGGATGTTGGCGAAGCTGCGCGGCGCGGGGTATGCGAAGCCGCTGGGATTGGCGGGCGATGGTCCGAACAGCGGGTTGTTGGTGACGAGGTCGGGATCGCGCGCCATTTCGTGCATCGTGCGATAGCGTTCGAAGGTCGCTCCGGCCTTGGTCAGACGCTCGGCAAGCGCGGCATAGGTGAATTGCTCGGCCGCTTCCTGGAACATCGAGAACAGGCGGTGGCGGTGGACGAAGCGGTGATGATCGCTCAGCCCAAAACTCACGCCCAGTTCCGCTTCGACCGCGGCCAGATCGTCGGTCAGCCCGAACGCCTCGACAGTGGCCTTCCATTGCTTCGGCGTCAGCGCGGCGACCATGAAGCGCTTGCCGTCAGCGCTTTGGAAATCGCGCCCGAACGCGCCCCAGATGGCATTGCCGATGCGTTCGCGATCGTCCCCGCGATAGAGCATTTCCGCCGCCGCACCGGCGTTGAACGCCGTGCCGATGGCAACGTCGCCCAAGGGGACGCGCAGTTCGCTGCCCTCACCCGTGGCATCGCGATGCCTGAGGCCCGCCAGCAGCGCGAAGGCGCAATAGGCGCCGGTGATGAAGTCCCAGGCGGGCAGGATCTGGTTGACCGGCGGCGCGGTCCTTGCGTCCCAGTCCTCCGGCCCGGTCATCAGCGGATAGCCCGATGCGGCGTTGACGGTGAAGTCCATCGCCTGCCGCCCGTCATGCCAGCCCATGATCCGCACCGAGACGAGATCGGGCCGCCCCGCCGCAATCCGCTCGTGCGCCATGAAGCTTTCCAGCGGCAGGTTGGTGATCACCTGCCCCACCTTGCGCGCCAGCTCGACGGCCAGTTCGCGCCCCTCAGGCGTCTGCAGATCGAGCGCCACGCTCTTCTTCGCGCGGTTGAGGTTCTCCCACGACAGCGAGCGGCCCTCGCGCGTCATCATGTAGCGCTTGTAGTCCAGCCCGCCGCGCCGGTCGTCGATGCGGATCACCTCCGCGCCCATCTGCGCGCAGTAGAGGCCTGCGGTCGGCGAGGCGACGAACGACGAGACCTCGACGATCGATAGCCCGGAGAGCAGCTGGTACATGGTCTACCAGACGGTCCCTTCGCTGGCGAATTCGCGCAGCAGGTGCTTGGCAATCTGCAACTGCATGATCTGGCTGGTGCCTTCGTAGATGCGCAGGATGCGGGCATCGCGGAAGAAGCGCTCGGCCGGATATTCGGCGAGGTAGCCCGCCCCGCCGAACACCTGAACGCAACGGTCGACCACGCGCCCGCAGGCCTCGGACGAGAATAGCTTGGCCGCAGCCGCCTTGCGCTGGATGTTCTCGCCACGGTCGGCGCGGGCGCAGGCATCGGCGACCATGCATTCGGCGGCGTAGAGGTCGGCCTCGCTGTCGGCCAGCATCGCCTGGATCAGCTGGAAATTGGCGATCGGCTCGCCGAACGCCTTGCGCTCGTTGGCATAGCGGATCGCGGTATCGAGCGCGCGGCGCCCCATACCCACACCCATGCCCGCCACCGAAAGCCGCCCGTTATCAAGGCTCTGCATCGCGATCTGGAAGCCCCGCCCTTCCTCGCCACCGACCAGCGCCGAACCCGGAATGTAGACATCCTCCATGATCACGTCGGCGATGTGCGCGCCCGATTGACCCATCTTCTTGTCGGGCTTGCCCACGGTGATCCCCGGCGTCGACATGTCGACGATGAAGGCCGAGACGTGGGCATTCTTGGGCAGGGCCTCCTTCGAGGTGCGCGCCATGATCAGGCCGATCTTCGCCGAAGGGCTGTTGGTGATGTAGCGCTTGGTGCCGTTGAGGCGGTAGCCATTGCCGTCACGCACCGCGGTGGTCTGCATCGCGGCGCTGTCCGATCCCGAACCCGGCTCGGTCAGCCCGAAGCATGCAATCTCGCCGCTGGCGATGCGCGGCAGCCATTCGGCCTTCTGCTCTGGCGTGCCGTAATTCTTGATCGCGCTGCCGGTCATGCCGATGTTGATCGACACGGTGGAGCGGTAGGCGGGCGAGGCATAGGCCATGTGCATCACGGTGGTGATGTACTGGCTGATGTTCATGCCGGCCCCGCCGAACTCCTCGGGGATGGTGATGCCGAACAGGCCCATCTCGCGCATTTCGTCGAGGATGTCGTCGGGAATTCGGTCATTGGCGATGACATCGTCTTCTGCCGGGATCAGCCGCTCGCGCACATAGCGGCGCAGCTGTTCGAGGAACTGCTCGAAGATGTCCGGGTCCATTCCGGGATTAGCCATGTCGAAAATTCCTCAAACAGGATCGTAGGGGAAGACGTGCGCCGAAACTTCGTCGGCACGTGCGAACGAGGGGCGGAACGCCGGGATCAGTTCCTCGGCAATGGCTGTGGGCGTCCAGCCCTCGAGCTTGACCATGGAGCGCACCGGGCGCGGCTTGTCGAACAGCAGGATCTCGTTCTTGCGCACCGAGAAGATCTGGTTGGTGACGTCCCTGGAAAGGTCCGAAGCGAGGTAGGCGACGAGCGGCGCGATCTTGTCGGCGCTCATCGTCTGCATCCGCTCCACCCGCAGCTTCTGTTCAGGCGTTTCCGCCGGGATCGAGGCGGTCATGCGGCTCCACGCGAATGGTGCGATGCAGTTTGACCGCACGCCCCAGCGCGCCATGTCGAGCGCGATTGACTGCGACATCGCCACCAGCCCCAGCTTCGCCGCCGAATAGTTGGCCTGGCCGATGTTGCCGATCAGGCCCGAGGTGGAGGTGAAGTGGATGAAACTGCCCGAGGACTGTTCGCGGAAGTAGGGCGTTGCCGCCTTCGAGACATTGAACGCGCCCGTGAGGTTCACATCGATGACGCTGGTCCAGTCCTCGTAGGACATCTTGTGCCAGATCGTGTCGCGCAGGATGCCGGCGTTGTTGACCACCGCGTCGATCCGCCCGAACCGCTGCACCGCATCCTCGACGATGCTTGCCGCGCCCACCGGATCGGCGACGCTGGCGAGATTGGCCCAGGCCTTGCCGCCTGCTGCGACGATATCGTTGACCGTGGTCTGCGCCGGGCCTGCATCGCCGCCGTCGCCGCCCTGCGCCACGCCCGGATCGTTGACGATCACCGCCGCACCTTCGCGAGCGCAGAGCAGCGCGATTTCGCGCCCGATCCCGCGCCCGGCGCCGGTCACGGCAACGACCTTTCCATCCAGCACGCCGGCCATCCGAATCTCCCAAGAGTGTCTTGTTGACACTCTTGTTAAGCGACCGGTTAAACCATTTCAACCGCTACCATCACCGCCGTTGGCAGCACCTTTGGAACAGGTCTTCACAATTACCCGCAATTGTGGTGTGGGAGTTCAACCAATCACCTTGTGATTGAACCAAGGGTGGCTGCCGATGCGCTTCAAGGGCCTCGATCTCAACCTGCTCGTCGTGTTCGACGCGCTGATGGAAACCCGCAGCGTCACCCGCGCGGCAGAGCGTATCGGCCTGACCCAGCCTGCGACAAGCGCCGCGCTGCGCCGCTTGCGCGACTACTTCAATGACGAGATCGTCGTCGCTGTAGGCAAGCGCATGCACCCCACGCCGTTCGCCGAAGGGCTGCACCCGCAGATCCAGCTGGCCCTGCGCGGGGTAGAGCGTGCGATCACCACGCCCACCGCGTTCGATCCGACGACCTCGACCCGCCGCTTTCGCATCGTCAGTTCCGACTATATCATGGTTGCCGTGCTGGTCCCCCTGATCGAGCGCTTTGCCGTGACGGCGCCGGGCGTGCGGGTGGAGATCATCCAGCCGACCGAACAGGCCGTGTCCGAACTGGAATCGGGCAAGGCCGACCTCCTTGTCACCCCCGAACCGTTCCTTGCCGCCTGGCATCCCCATGAAATCCTGTTCGAGGAGGAACAGGTCGTGGTCGGCTGGGCAGAAAATCCGGTGCTCAAGCGCGGTCTGACCGAGGACGACTTCTATGCCGCAGGTCATGTCACCGTCGCCTTCGGGGCCACGCGCACCCCAGCCTTTGCCGATTCCACGCTATCGCGCATGGGGCGCGAACGGCTGGTCGAAGTTACCGTATCCAGCTTTGCCTCGGCGCCGTGGTTCATCGAGGGTACGGCGCGTCTTGCCGTTTTGCACGAACGCCTCGTGCGCCAGATCGCCCGGCGCTTCAACCTGGTCTGGGCGCCGATGCCTTTCGCGTTCCCGAAGATGCACGAGATGATGCAATTCCATGAATCGCGCGCCGACGACGCCGGACTCAACTGGTTGCGCCAGCAGATGCGCGAGGTTGCGGAAGAGGCGGCTTGAAACCCGGCAAGGGAATGCCCGATTGCACGGCGAAGTTGTGAAGAGCATATTGGCATCATGGACAAGACAGAAGCAATTGCCAGGTTGAAGCCGCTCGAACGCCGTCTTCGTGCGCGAGGCATCAACGCGCTTTATGTCTTTGGATTGACCGCGCGCGGCGATGCCGGCAAGTCGTCTGACCTTGATCTGCTTTACGAGTATGACCCGTCCACGAGATTCAGCCTGTTTGATCAGGCGAGTGTGATGCTTGAATTGTCTGATGAGCTGGGCACATCGATTGACCTCGTTTCACGCAATGGCCTGCGACCACGTGTGCGGGCGCGGATCGAGAATGAAATGGTCCGAGTGTTCTGATGGCGAGTTTGCGTGATACGCTGGACGATCTGCAGCTGCTGATTGCCAAGGCGGAGTAATCTGTCGAAGGCAGATCTTACGAAGATCTCGTTGCCAATGACGAAGCCTATGATGCTTTGACCTACCGCTTGGCAATGATCGGCGAGACGAGCAAGAAGCTGCCGGAAGAGCTGAAGGAGCGCTATCCGCATCTGCCATGGCGCGAAATGGCCACGTTCCGCAACTTCGCCAGCCACGACTATTTTGGCGTCGATGCTCAACTTGTCTGGCAGGCTGCCATCAGCCTCGAACCGATCAAGGCGATGACGCGAGCCGAATTGGCAAGGCTCGGCGCCTAATCAAAATGCTCTAGTGTGAAATCCGCCGCGATCGCTTGATCGTGCCGGAAAAGCTCAGCACGGCTTCCTCCTGCCCGTCCGCGCCGGTGCGCAGGATCGTGCCGCGGGCAAAGACGAGGCTGCCTCCGGCGCGGACGCATTGCCCACGCGCCGTCAACATCTCGCCCGCCTGTGCGCCGCTGACGAATTCGCAGTTCATCGTCACGGTCACGCCGCTGACTTCATCGCCATTCGAGGCCGCGACCATGAACAGCGAGAAGTCGGCAAAGGTCATCAGCGACCCACCGTGGACGATGCCGTGGCCGTTCAGGTTCTTTGCCTCGGGAATGAAGCCCGTGACGATTCCGCGCGCGTCCCTCTTGACGAAGAACGGACCGGTGCCGTCCTCGAACGGGTCCTTGCCCGACCATTTCCACCAGCCGGCCCAGGGACCGTCGTTGACCTGTTCGAAGTTGCCCTTGATGGGTGAGGTTTCCGCCGCGTTCATGGCCGCCTTCTTAAGCGGACGTCCGAACTCCTGTCGATAGCGATCAGGCGACTTCCTCGCGTTCGCGCGCCATCATGCGGGTGGCCAGCGTCCTTCCCGAGATCCATGCATTTTCAACGCGCGGGCCCAGCAGCCAATCACCACACACGCCGATTTTCGACTGCGCGCTCCACAGTGCGCCGAGGTTGCTGCCAGTCGACATCGCATAGCGCCAGCGATGGGCCGAGGCGGTGACCGGTTCCGGCAGGGTTTGCTCCAGCGCTTCGCCCAGGGCGGCAAGCAAGGCGGCCGAGACGTTCTCCACGCTGTCGTCGATATGCTGGGTCGACCAGTGCGGGCTGGCCTGCACCACCCAGGTTTCCGGGCCCTTTCGGCCCGGCTTGGCGCCGTTGCGTGCGGCCCAGCTGATCAGCCCTGCCTCGCGCACGGTGTCGTGCCTGCTCGGCAGACGTTCGGCAAAGGCGAACATGCCGGTCCAGCACGGCTGCGACCGGGCCGCGAGCGCGGTTGCCGCCAGCGAAAGGTCATGCAGCGCAACGATGGCCGAGGCCTGCTCGGGCGGGATCGACACGACCACGGCATCGAACGGCCCGGCCTGCATACGCTCTCCTGCCCCGGTCTCCCCGGTCAGGAACCAGCGGTCCTCGCGGCGGACAAGGCCGCGCACGTGCCAGCCGAAGGTGACATCGTGCTGGTCGGCCATCTCCTTGATGACGGCGTTCATCGTCGGCACGCCGACCCAGGCGCCGGTTCCGGCAGCAGGCCAGGGCGCAGCCACGCCGCTGGCCGACCAGCGCGCGACTTGCGCCATGAACGCCGGATCGCGCACGGTGAAGTACTGCGCGCCATGGTCGAAATGGGCATCGCCGAGCGGCGTGGTCATGCGGCGCGTCGACATGCGTCCGCCAGGGCCGCGCCCCTTGTCGTAGAGCGCGACGGTGTGGCCCGAGCGAACGAGCTGGGAAGCGCAGGAAAGACCGGACATTCCTGCGCCAACAATGGCAACATGCATCTTCATCGGTGTTTTCGCGGGCTCAACCACGTCCCATCAACGCCAGGACTTCCTTGCGGCTGCTGGCATCGTCGAGGAAGCAGCCGAGCATCCGGCTCGTCACCATCCCCACGCCATGCGTCCTGACCCCCCGGCCGGTCATGCAGCCATGCTGCGCCTCGATCACCACCGCCACCCCTTGCGGCTGGAGATTGTCCCAGATGCACTTGGCGACTTCCGCGGTCAGCCGCTCCTGCACCTGCAGCCGGCTGGCATAGCCGTGCAGCACGCGCGCCAGCTTGGAGATGCCGACGACGCGGTCCTTGGGCAGGTAGGCAATCGACGCCGTGCCGATGATCGGCGCCATGTGGTGTTCGCAGTGGCTCTGGAACGGGATGTCGCGCAGCAGCACGACTTCATCGTAGCCGCCCACTTCCTCGAACGTGCGCGAGAGGTGCAGCCCCGGGTCCTCGGCATAGCCCCGGCAGTATTCGCGCCAGGCCCGCGCCACGCGCTTGGGCGTATCGAGCAGGCCTTCGCGCTCGGGCTCGTCGCCCGACCAGCGGATCAGCGTGCGGATCGCCTCTTCGACATCGGCGGGGACGACGATCTTGCCGTCCTCGCCGATCACGTCTGCCATGCCCGAGGAGGCGGCGAGGGAGGGTGAGAGGACGTTCATCGGTAAAGGCTCCGATCCGGCGCAAAAAAGGTTGCGGAATGATGTCCGGATGCGCCGCAGCCCCATCGGGAACAACACGGACCAAAGGGCACGGGCTGGAAACCGGCGGGAAAGAGCGTATATGTGCACCCATGTCCATAGCCGAGATGATCGCCTCCAGCCCGACGGCCGCCGTCATCAGCAATCCGCGTTTGCCGGACAACCCGATCATTGCCTGCAATGACGCGTTCGTCGAACTGACCGGATACCCGCGAGAGGAGATCATCGGCCGCAACTGCCGGTTCCTGCGTGGCACAGGCACGGAGGATGACAAGGCCCGCGTGCTGCGCGACGGCATTCACCGCAAGCAGCCGGTGATGGTCGAGATCATCAACTACAAGAAGGACGGCACCCGTTTCCGCAACGCGGTGATGGTTGCGCCGATCTTCGATGCCGAAGGTGAAGTGGAATACTTCCTCGGCTCCCAGGTCGAACTGCCCGAGGAACAGGGCGCGGCCAACGACCTGCGCCGCAATGGCGCGGCCGAACGCGTCGAACGCCTCAGCCGCCGCCAGAAGGAAATCCTGGTGCTGATGGCCGCCGGAAAGCTCAACAAGCAGATCGCCTATGAACTGGGCCTCAGCGAGCGCACCGTGAAGATGCACCGCTCCGCCGTGCTCAAGGGGCTGGACGTGAAGACCAGCGCCGATGCCATCCGCGTGGCGATCGAAGCCGGCTTCTGATTTTCGTCAGCGGTTCAGGGGCCTGACACCCTCGATCCGCAGTTCGCACCACACGCCTGCCGGATCGAAGTTCAGTTCCAGTCCTTCGATCCCCGGCTGCGGGACCAGCAGCCGCGAGCCGATGCCCGGACGCGCGGGGCTGGTCACAGGCGGACCGCCTTTCTCTGCCCACAGCATGTACAGCGTGGAACCGGAGGGGCCGATGAACCAGCTCAGCTCGACATGGCCGCGCTCGCCCGATAGCGCGCCATATTTGACTGCGTTGGTGCACAGCTCGTGCAGGGCCATGATCAGGGGGATGCAGCTTCCTGCCGGCAGCACGCAGGGTTCGCCGGTCATGCGGATGCGGTCGTCGTGCTCGAACGGGGCAACCGTGTCGCGCACGAGTTGCGGCAGCCGTCCTTCCGCCTCTGCGCCGATCTGCAACAGGTCGCTCGCTGCTGCCAGCCCTTCGATACGCAGGCTGAATTCCTTGTAGAAATCCATCGGCGATGCCGCCTTGGGCCCGCGCGAGGCGAGCGCCTGGATCAGCGTCAGCATGTTGCGCACGCGGTGGCGCAGCTCGCGATTGTAGCGCTCCTGCTCGGCATTGACGACCGCGATCCGCCGCATCGCCCCGCGAAGCATGCTGCCGATCAGGACCGTAAACCCGCCCGAGAACACGAACAGCGCGAAGATCAGGCTGCGCACGACACCGACCTGCGAGAACCACGGGTCCCCACCAAACAGCCGCTGCGCAAGAAGGGACGCGAGCACCATGTAGGCCAGCGCGTAGCGCAGTTCGAGTGCGAGCGATGCAATCAGCAAAGTGGGCCAATAGGTGACGAACGGCCGCCCGAGCGCCCCCATGTCGAGCGAGGCCCGCAGTATCGTGGGGATGACAAGCAGCACCGCCATCCACGCCAGCGATTCCGCAGGGGTGCGATCAGGATCCACCAAAGCGCGCACGACACGCGCCTGACGTGTCTCGCCAATTGCCAAGTTCGCACCCCCATGTTCAATTGGCCCGGCTCTTTTCAGGCAGTTCGGTCCAATCCGGACCTTAATAGCGCCGCAAAAACTATAACTGCAAGATTATTCGAGCTTTTTTCTGTTCCGCCAATCACATCAATCGACGTCAGCCAGGACGGCAAAGTCCACCTTGGTGGGTGCTGAAAGCCTTAAGACGTCGGCCAATGCGATGACCTCTGCAATCGCGGTCGCCTCCTCAACCGTCAGGCCGGAGAAATCGGGCAGGAACGCCCGGCAGGTCTGCAGGAGATTGGCGGGCGAACGCTCCAGCTCGGAACGGTAGGCTTCGAGCGTCCGGCAGCCATCGATTTCGCTCCACGCAATGCCGCTGGGCGACGGGCGTTCGTGATAGGCCCAGAGCGCGTGGATCGCGCGCTCAACCGCCAGTTGCGCCTGTTCGACCACCAGCGCACCCGAGGCGCGAGCCTTGAGCCTTTGGCGATAGCGGCGCTGACGTTCGGCGTTCGAAAGTGGCATGGGCTTGATTCTACACGGTAACTCGCGCCGATCAAACTCCGTTACGTTACTTATGGCGCTAACCCAAGTTTGACCTGCGTCAAGGCCGATATTGTATGTGTTGCATATGATCCTGGACAGGCGCCGCATCGAAGGCCTGTTCGATTCGGCGACAAGATCGCTTGGGAGACCAGATGCATGGAACACCGTCAGACCCCGTCCGCCGCCGCCCGCGAACAGGCCTTGCGCCGCGCCATCCCCCTGTTCGACGGCGCCCCGGCCTCGCGCGGCTACGAGCTCAACGCGATGTGCTTTTCGTTCAACGAGAAAGCCAACCGCGATGCTTTCCTTGCCGATGAGGAAGGCTATTGCGCCCGCTTCCACCTGACACCCGAGCAGCGCAAGGCCGTGGCAGACCGCGATGTGCTGGCCATGCTCGAGGCGGGTGGCAACGTCTATTACCTCGCCAAGCTTGCCGGGATCTTCGGCCTTGGTGTGCAGGACCTCGGCGCCCTTCAGACCGGCATGTCGGTCGATGCATTCAAGGCCATGCTCGTCGAATGGGCCAAAAAAATCCCCACCAAGGAGTGTGCATGATGGCACAGATCATCGGCGGCTATTTCACCAGCCACGTCCCCGGCATCGGCGGCGCGATCATGCGCGGCGATCAGGACACCCCCTACTGGAAGCCGTTCTTCCAGGGCTTCCCCCCGATCCGCGAGTGGTTGGCTGAAGCGAAGCCCGACGTCGCCGTGGTCTTCTCCAACGACCATGGCCTGAACTTCTTCCTCGACAAGATGCCGACCTTCGCGGTGGGCGCCGCGGCTTCGTATGACAATGCCGACGAAGGCTGGGGCCTGCCGGTCTACAAGAGCTTCGAGGGCCATCCCGCGCTTTCCTGGCACCTGATCGACAGCCTGGTGCGCGACGAGTTCGACATCACCACCTGCCAGAAGATGCTGGTCGATCACGCCGTGTCGATCCCGTTCGAGCTGGCATGGCCCGGTGTCGAAAGCTGGCCGATCAAGCTCGTGCCGATTTCGATCAACACCGTGCAGTACCCGCTGCCCAGCCCGAAGCGCTGCCTTGCGCTGGGCCGTGCGGTCCACCGCGCCCTGCAATCGTGGGGCGGGGACGAGCGCGTGCTGATCTGTGGCACCGGCGGGCTTTCACACCAGCTGGACGGCCCGCGCGCCGGGTTCATGAACCCGGACTACGACCTGTTCTGCCTGGATAACCTCGCCAGCAACCCGGATGCACTGACCGGCCACACTGCCGAGGAAGTGGCAGAACTGGCGGGCACGCAGGGGGTCGAGATCCTCAACTGGATCGCTGCCCGCGGCGCCATGGGCGATCAGGGGATGACCGAAGTCAGCCGCAACTACCACATCCCGATCAGCAATACTGCTGCTGCCAGCCTGCTGCTGGAGCCGGCTTAGCTCCTGCGTCGGGTCTTTCGCACCGTCTTCGCCGGAGCCTTGCGCTTCGGCGGAGGCGCGACCTTTGGCTGAATGTCGGGCCAGGCATCGACGATCGCTGCCTTCACCACCATGCGGCCCTGCAGGGTCTGCGCTTCGTCATGGCTGGCGAGATAGGCTGCCACCACATCGCGCACCTGCCCCGCACTGACGTCGTCCGGCACCTTGGGCGGGCGCTCCATGCTGCGGAACCCGTCGAGCACGCCGATCACGTAGGACAGGCACATGGCCCTGTCGACCGGCGCCTTGGCCGAGCACGCCTCGTGCAACTGCGCGCCGCTCATCCACTCGGCGCGCGCAGGTGTGGCGAGCGTTGTGACAGTGGCAAGGACGAGAAGGTAGCGGATCAAGGTCAGGCAACTCCACGGCGATCACCCCGCCAGAACCCATGCGATGGTGTTTTGATCCGGTGCGCCGGTGGAGCTTTCTGAGGTGCGGCGCGCAGCGCTGAAGGAGGGGTAAAGAACACTACCCCTCCACCACCGCCTACGGCGGCGGTCCCCCTCCCCATTTGCACCTGCGGTGAAAACGGGGAGGATCTGGGGCCGCTATCGCCCCATCGCCTTCATAAGCTGCCGTTCCAGACACGACCCCATTGCGGACGTTGGTACTTGCGCGCATCATCCATACCGTCACCCCGGGCTTGACCCGGGTCCCGCTTTTTCGTCGCTCAAACCAACCAACAATCACATTATAAAGATCCAGCCAGTCGGGATTGCCGCGCTCGATCAGGTCGAACTTAAACTCCCTGCGCCAGCGCTTCAGGCGCTTCTCATGCGTGATGCAGTCTTCAATCCGGTCACCGCGCTCGGCCCAGACCAGCCGTTTTAAACCATACCGAGCGCAGAAGTCCGATCCTCTGTCGTTGCGGTGCTGATGGATGCGCGCAGCAAGGTGTGAGGTCACGCCAACATACATGGCGCCTCGGTAACGGTCGGCCATGATATAGACCCAGCCACCGATCCTCTCCTTGTCCATGAGGTGAGCAGGAAGAAAGCGGGACCCCGGGTCAAGCCCGGGGTGACGGGAATAGTGCTGTTATGGAAGCGATTTCCACAATCCCCCCATTCCGTCCACTTGAGTCCAAGGTCGATAGCACCAAAATCCGCCGTCAGCGGGTGGTCCCCTCCCCGGTTGTGCTTGGCAAAGACGGGGAGGATCTTGGGATCAGAACTTGTTGTCGCGGGGGAAGCCGTTGGGGGCAGGCGGCCTGCGGCGCCGCGGGCGACCTTCCACGGCAGGAGGTCCTTCTCGACGCGGGTGCGGCCGCTCTCGCCGCCCATCGTCCATGACAGGCCGTCCTCCAGCTTCAGCGTGATCACGTCGGACATCTCGCCGTCCTTGTAGCGCTGCAGGGTCACGCCCTGCCCCTTGGCGAGGAGCGGCACTTCGGACAGGGCGAAGATCACCAGCTTGCGGTTTTCGCCGATCACCGCGACATGATCGTGCTCGGCCGCAATCTCGCGCACCACGGCGAGCTTCACGCCGGGCTTGGTGGAGACGACGCCGCGCCCCTTTCGCGTTTCGGCGAGCAGTTCGTCCATCTCGGCGGCAAAGCCACGCCCGGTGTTGGCGGCGAGGAGAAGCTGGCCCTTGGGCTTGTAGACCGTGACGCTGACGATCTGCGCATCGGGATCGATATCGACCATGGTGCGGATCGGTTCGCCAAAGCCGCGCGCGCCGGGCAGCTTGTCGGCGCCGACGGTGTAGAAGCGGCCATTGTCGACCGCGACGAGCAACTTGTCGGTGGTCTGGCAGTGGAAGGCGAAGGCCGGGCCATCGCCTTCCTTGAACTTGAAATCGCCATCAAGCGGCACATGGCCCTTAGCCGCGCGGATCCAGCCCCTGGCGGAAAGGATCACCGTCACCGGCTCCTTTTCGATCATCGCGTCCATGCTGAATTCGCGCGTGGGTGCGGCTTCGGCGATGGTGGTGCGGCGGCGGCCGAGCGGGGTGTCCTCGGCGTAGTCCTTGCGCAGGGCGCCCAAGTCACGCTTGAGGCGGGTGCGCTGGCGGGCCGGGCTGTCGAGCAGCTTCTGCAGTTCCTCCTGCTCGGCCAGCAACTCGTCGCGCTCCTTGCGCAGTTCCATTTCCTCGAGCTTGCGCAAGCTGCGCAGGCGCATGTTGAGGATGGCTTCGGCCTGGCGGTCAGTCAGTTCGAACTCGGCCATCATCACCGGTTTGGGCTCGTCCTCGGTGCGGATGATCTCGATGATCCGGTCAAGGTTGAGGTAGGCGATGATGTAGCCGCCCAGCAGTTCCAGCCGGTTGGCGATCTTGTCCAGCCGGTGCTGCGAACGGCGCAGCAGGATGTCGATCTGGCTGATCACCCATTCCTGCAAGACCAGCTTCAACCCCAGAACCCCGGAGTGCGGCGCGAATCCAGCACGTTGAGGTTGAGGCCGAACCGCGTTTCCAGATCGGTCAGGCGGTAAAGCGATTCCTTGAGCAGATCGGGATCGACATTGCGGCTCTTGGGGATCAGCACCAGCCGGATCTGCTCGTCGGACTCGTCGCGGATATCCTCGAGGATCGGCAGCTTCTTGTCGGCGATGAGCTGCGCGATCTGTTCGATCAGCTTGCTCTTCTGCACCATGTAGGGAATTTCGGAGACGACCAGCTGCCACTGTCCGGCGCCCAGCTTTTCGATGCCGCTCTCTTCCCAGTTGCCCGCATCGTCGCGGCCCGTGGAGAAGCGCCCACGCACGCGGATCGATCCGCGCCCGGTTTCATAGGCGTTGGAGATAACCGCGGGGCTATCAACCACGATGCCGCCCGTCGGCAGGTCCGGCCCGTGGAACACTTCCATCAACTGGCTGTGCTCAACGCCGGGATTGTCGATCAGCAGCAGCGTGGCATCGATGATCTCGGCCACGTTGTGGCTCGGGATGTTGGTCGCCATGCCCACGGCGATGCCGCTGGACCCGTTGGCCAGCAGGTTCGGGAACAGGCCGGGGAATATCTCCGGCTCCTCGTCCTCACCGTTATAGGTGGGATGATAGGTGACCGAGCCTTCATCAAGCCCCGCCATCAGCTGCATTGCCGTCTTGGTCAGGCGCGCTTCGGTATAGCGGTAGGCGGCGGCATTATCTCCGTCGATATTGCCGAAGTTGCCCTGCCCCTCGACCAGCGGATAGCGCAGCGACCAGTCCTGTGCGAGGCGGACCATCGCGTCATAGACGCTGGAATCGCCGTGCGGGTGATATTTGCCGATCACGTCGCCCACCACGCGCGCCGATTTCTTGAACGCATCGGTGGGGTTGAGCTTAAGTTGCCGCATCGCCCAGAGCAGGCGGCGGTGGACCGGCTTCAGACCGTCGCGCAGATCGGGCAGCGAGCGCGCCGTAATCGTTGACAGCGCGTAGACGAGGTATCGTTCCGACAACGCGGAATCGAACGGGGCATCGACGATTGCGTCGAAAGGATCGGGTTCTGTCGTATCGGTGACCATGGCCGGAACGTCGTAGCAACGCGATCACCGGAGCGAAAGTCATGGAACCGCAGCAGTCCCCGGCAATTCTAGCAGGGACGGGCCAATGCCAACCCGATTCCCCAAAAGGAGAACCCCATGACCAAGCGCGTGCTGATCGTCGCGACTGACGGATTCGAGCAGTCCGAACTCGAAGGCCCCAAGAAGGCGCTGGAAGACGCCGGTTTCGAAACCGTCGTCGCCAGCCTCAAGACCGGCTCCATCACCGGCTGGAAGGACAAGAACTGGGGCGATGCCGTTGCAGTCAACATCACCCTCGATGAGGTGGACGCCAAGGAATACGACGCGCTGCTGCTGCCCGGCGGCCAGATGAACCCCGACATCCTGCGCATGGACGACCGAGCGATCGACATCGTCAACGACTTCGACGATCTCGACAAGCCGATCGCAGCGATCTGCCACGCGCCCTGGCTTCTGGCCGAAGCCGACATCGTCGACGGCCGCACCGTCACCTCCTGGCCCTCGATCCGCACCGATCTCGCCAATGCCGGCGCCGATGTGGTGGACGAGGAAGTCGTCGTCGACGGCAACCTCATCACCAGCCGCATGCCGGATGACATCCCCGCCTTCTCCAAAGCCCTGATCGATATGCTGACCGACGACTGATACGCCCTGTCGCGGTTTCCGGGGGTTCACCCGGCCCTCGGGAACCGCTACGGTCGTATCAGATGAAACAGCTTGACCATACAGAACACAAACTGATCGAGGGGATAGATGCCGCCGCCATGCTTGCGCAGGTGGAGGCGTGGTGCCCGCTCAACACCGGCACCGGCAACCTTGCAGGCCTCGCCGCGCAGTGGGACATGCTCGCCAATGCCTTCGCCGCGCTGCCCGGCGAAATCCGCAAGGTCGATCCCGTCCCCGTCACCACCATCGCCGCAGATGGTCGCGCCGTGGAAACCGCCAACGGTGCGCACTTTGTCCTCTCGGTCCGGCCGCAAGCGCCCCGGCGCTACTTGCTGACTGGCCACATGGACACCGTCTTCGCGCCGACCCACCCTTTCCAGTCGTTGCGCTGGCTCGATGCCGAAACGCTGAACGGCCCCGGCGTTGCTGACATGAAAGGCGGCCTCGCGGTCATCCTCTCAGCCCTGCGGGTCTTCGAGAACAGCCCCGCTGCCGCTGCGGTAGGCTATGACGTGCTGTTCAATTCGGACGAGGAAACCGGCAGCCTCTCCTCCGCCCCCCTGATCGCCGAGCTGGCGCAGGGGAAAGCGGCAGCGCTGACCTACGAACCCTCCGCCCTGCCCGACGGCACGCTTGCCGGAGAGCGGCCCGGGAGCGGCAACTACAGCGCGGTCATCAAGGGCCGCTCGGCCCACGCCGGTCGCAATCCGCAGGACGGACGCAACGCGATCATCGCGGCGGCGGACATGGCGCTGAAGCTCAAGAATCTGGAGCGCGATGGGCTTTCGATCAACCCGGCGAAGATCGATGGGGGAGCGCGAACAACGTCGTCCCCGATCATGCCATTCTGCGCTTAAATGTTCGGCCTCGGCTGCCGAGAGTTGCGGTAGAGTTCATGGAGAGTCTGCGAGAGTTGGTGCAGAGTCTCGAAGAGTTGCACGAGGTTGGAATCCACCTCCACGGCGGCGTTTCGCGCCCTCCAAAGCCGCTCACAACCGAGGCCGAGGCGTTGTTCGGGCTGGTCCGGGAGTGCGGGGAATCTCTTGGCCAGACAATACGTTGGCAGGCCTCGGGCGGGGTCTGCGACGGTAACAACATCGCGGCCTGCGGCGTGCCCGTGGTCGATACCATGGGCGTGCGCGGCGGGGCGATCCATTCCGATCAGGAATTCCTGATCGTGCCTTCACTGGCCGAGCGCGCCGCCTTGTCCGCGCTCGTCCTGCACCGCCTTTCCGGGGGAAACTGATGACATTCCGTATCCGCGCTGCCCGCGCGAACGATCTGCAGCCGCTCTACGAAATGGCCAAGCTGACCGGCGGCGGCTTCACCAACCTGCCGCCCGACCGCAAGGCGCTGACCGCGAAGCTGGCCCGCGCGGCGGAGGCTTATGGCAATACCGAAGAGGGCGATCCGAGGAACCCGAAGGACGAGCTTTTCGTGCTGGTGCTTGAGGACACGACCACCGGCGAAGTGCGCGGCACCGCGCAGATCTTCACCTCGGTCGGGCGGCAATGGCCGTTCTATTCCTATCGCATGGCGACGCTGACGCAGCATTCGAAGGAACTGAACCGCACTTTCCGCGCCGAGATGCTCAACCTTGTCACCGACCTTGAAGGGTCGAGCGAAGTGGGCGGGCTGTTCCTGCATCCGTCCGAACGTGCCGGCGGGCTTGGCATGCTGCTCGCGCGCAGCCGCTACCTGTTCATCGCGATGCACAGAAAGCGCTTTGGCGACAAGATCCTGGCCGAGTTGCGCGGCGTGATCGACGAGCGGGGCGGATCGCCGTTCTGGGATGGCGTGGCGGGCCGTTTCTTCGGCATGAGCTTTCAGGAAGCGGACTATTTCAACGCGATCAACGGCAACCAGTTCATCGCCGACCTGATGCCCAAGCACCCGGTCTATATCGCGATGCTGCCCGAAACCGCACGCTCGGCCATCGGCCTGCCCCACCCCTCTGGCCGCGCGGCGATGCGCATGCTGGAGGAAGAAGGCTTTGCCTACGAGGGTTATGTGGACATCTTCGACGGCGGCCCGACGATGACCGCGCGGACCGACCGCGTGCGTTCGATCTGCGAGGCGAAGGAAGTGGCCGTGGCCCACATTCGCGCGCCCGAAGGCGGCGGCAACGTGACCAAGGCGCTGGTGGCGACCGGCAAGCTGGCCGAATACCGCTGCACCTTCGCCGAGATCGCCGAGGCCGACGATGGCCTGACGCTGGACCCGGTGGCCGCTGCCGCGCTGGGTGTGAGCGTGGGTGACCCGGTGTGGTTCGTCGGCCGGTGACCATGGCACGCCGTGATCTGGGGACAATCGTCCCGCCCCTGAACCACGTGATGCTGAACGTGTTTCAGCATCCATCTCTCCCCACGCACCATCCGCTCCGGTGGAAGAGATGGACCCTGAAACAAGTTCAGGGTGACGGAACTCTAAAGCGATGTTCTGCGCAGCAGAAATGGGAAGCCAATGCCTCTGATTGAAATCAACTTTGACGGCCTTGTCGGGCCGAGCCACAACTACGCGGGGCTGAGCCTTGGCAACCTTGCTTCGGCCAGTAACGCTGGCGAGGTGTCCTACCCACGCGCCGCCGCGCTGCAGGGCCTGGGCAAGATGCGGCACAACATCGGGCTGGGGCTGGCGCAAGGGCTGTTCGCCCCCCTGCCCCGGCCCAACCCGGTGCTGCTCGGCGCGCTGGGGCTTGGGACCATTGACCAAAGCGATGCGGCGCAGCGGCGCTTGCGGGCGGCGGCATGGTCTGCATCCTCGATGTGGACGGCCAATGCGGCGACGGTCAGCCCCGCCCCGGACACGGCGGACGGGCGCTGCCACCTGACGGCGGCGAATCTGGTGACGATGCCGCACCGGTCGCAGGAGTGGCCCGATACGGTGCGCCAGTTGCGTGTGGCCTTTGCCAATAGCGCGGCCTTTGCCGTGCATGATGCCGTGCCGCCGTGCTTCGGCGACGAGGGCGCGGCCAACCACATGCGGATGTGCGCGCACCACGATGCGCCGGGGCTGGAAATTTTCGTCTACGGCACGACAGGCGGGGCCTTCCCCGCACGCCAGCACGAGCAGGCGAGCCGGGCGGTGGCGCGGCTGCACGGGCTCGATCCGGCGCGCTGCCTGTTCGTGGAACAATCGCCCGATGCCATCGCGGCCGGGGCCTTTCACAACGATGTGGTGGCAGTCGCCAACGAACGGGTGCTGTTCACGCACGAGCAGGCCTTTGCCGATCCGGACGGCACTTATGCGGCGATCCGCGACAAGCTGCCCGAGGCCGAGATCGTGGTGGTTCCGGCGAGCGTCGTCAGCCTTGGCGATGCGATCAGGAGCTACCTGTTCAACGCGCAACTGCTGACGCTGCCATCGGGCGAGATGGGCCTGGTGATCCCGCTGGAGGCTTGGGAAACCCCTTCGGTGCGCGGCTGGCTGGAGGGCCATGTCGCTTCGAACGGGCCGATCCGCAAGGTGCTGCCGGTGGACGTGCGCCAGTCGATGGCCAATGGCGGCGGGCCGGCGTGCCTGCGTCTGCGGGTTGTCGCCGATCCTGCCACTGTCGATCCGCGCTTCCTCCTGGACGAGGCGAAGATCGCCCGGATTGAAAGCGTCGTCGCCGCGCATTGGCCCGAACAGATCGATCCTGCTGATCTTGGGCAGAAATCCCTGGCAGATACGGTAATTGCAGCACGCATGGCCTTGCTTGACGCGCTGTCGCTGTCGGAACTTGCCTGAGGCTTCCGGCGTATCCTCTGAAAGGGTCGCTCCGCGGGTTGTCGCTTCGCTTTACAGTGAAGATTGGATTAACCAGTCTATTGCCAGCGTTTAATGATCTGGCACGATGCTTGCGGAAAGACTCAACGACGGGGGCGCCTCGTCAAAAGAGGATAGAGCTTCGGATGTTTCGCAAGATCGGTCGCCTGTTTGTCATCAAGACCCGCTTCGAAGCGTTCGCGGTGATCTACGCGCTGGCGCTCGGCGCGGTTGAGCGCGGGCACGCCTATCTCGGCCAGTATCCGGGCTTTGCCGGCAAGATGCTGTTCGTGGCGGCGACGGGCGCGGTGTTCATCGCCGGGGCGAAGATCCTCGACTCGCTGCGCATGGAGCAGCGGCTCAAGGAGCTTGAGGGTTCTGGCGAGGTGTAGTTTTGCAAGGTCATGGGCCCCGGCTTTCGCCGGGGTGACGACTTGAATTTGAGAAATTCTGAAGCGAGTAGGGCGATTCTGTTGCTAGGCTCGCCCCCAGCCCCCGGTTTCCGATTCTGTTACCCGGTTCGGTCCGAACCGTGCTTTCGCTTTATAACTTCAGGGCGTTAGCCCCTAGAATTATGCGGCGAGAGCAAGTGCTTCGTTGTCGTTGGCACTTGTGAGTTTTGAGCCTTGAACGGGTTACTCAGCCCGGGCAAAAACAGCGCTTTTCAACACACGTCGATCCTAGTTCGGCCCCATCAACACCCTTGCGACAACAAGGCCCGCATCCCGAAAGACACGGTAGTGATGGTGGAGCCGCCGGGTACCGCCCCCGGGTCCGCTGTGCCTATTGCACGCCGCAGTTTATCACCATAGCCGGCCGAAACCGGCAGGGACCCATATAGGCGCGCGGGCGCAAATGAAAAGGGGCGGGATTGCCCCCGCCCCTTGAATTGTCCCGATGTGCCGGTTCAGCCCTTCGCCTTTAGCGCATCGCGGATTTCGGCGAGGAGTTCGACCTCGGTCGGCCCGGCGGGAGCGGCGGGCGCTTCCTCGGCAGGCTTTTCGAAGGCCTTGTTGATCGCCTTGACCAGCAGGAAGATGATGAAGGCGACGATCACGAAGTTGACTGCCTGGGTGATGAAATCGCCATAGCCGATCATCGGCACGCCCGCAGCCTTGAGATCCGCGTAGCTGGCCGGATCGCCCTTGTAGTCTGCCGGGACCGGGCCGAGGCGGACGAAATAGCGGGTAAAGTCGACCCCGCCCGTGATCCAGCCGACGACGGGCATGATCACGCTTTCGGTAAGCGAGGTGACGATCTTGCCGAATGCGCCACCGATGATCACGCCGACCGCAAGATCGAGCACATTGCCGCGCGCGATGAACTTCTTGAACTCTGCGAACATGCCGACCACTTCCCCCTTTACGTCCGTGTTTACCATGATCCCTTTTCCGTTGGTTGCCATCACGCGCGGAACGTCACAAGTGGCAATCGGTTGCAGCACGGGGGATACTTGAACCGTTTCGGCGGGCCGCTATCTCTGCTGTACAATCCAAGGGGAACTTACGTCGATGGCCGCTACCCGCTTTACGCAGATCGCTTTTGCCACCGTTGCCGCTGCCAGCCTTTCGGCCTGCGGGATCAACTCCGTCCCCGCCGCCGAGGAAGAGGCCAAGGCGCGCTGGGCCGATGTCGAAAGCTCGTATCAGCGCCGGGCCGACCTGATCCCGAACCTGGTGGCCACGGCCAAGGGCGCGGCGGCTTCGGAAACGACGATCCTGACCAATGTGACCAATGCGCGCGCGGCGGCCACCTCGATCAATATCACCACCGACGATCTTTCGAACCCTGCCGAGTTCGAGAAATTCCAGAATGCGCAGAACCAGTTGACCCAAGCGCTGGGCCAGCTGCGCACGGTGGTGGAGAATTATCCGCAGTTGCAGAGCCAGGCGCGCTTTGCCGACCTGATGGTGCAGCTCGAAGGCACCGAGAACCGCATCAATGTGAGCCGCACGCGCTACAACGAGGCGGTGCAGGCCTACAACACCACGATCCGCACCTTCCCCGACGCGATCGGCGCGAAGCTGATCCACGGCGCCAAGCCGATGGTGCCGTTCAAGGCCGCCGCCGGTTCGGAAGTGGCGCCGACGGTGAACTTCGACATGAACGCTCCGGCACCTGCTGCATCGGGCAAGTGAGGTGACCCGCCAGTTGCGGGGTTTCTGGCAAGCTTTTGCGCTGCTGTTCCTGCTGATGGCGGGCGCAGCGCATGCGGCGATGCCAGCACGGCCTGCCGGGCCGGTGCTCGATCAGGCCGGGATCATCCCCGACGCCGAGGAAGCGGCGCTGGCGCAGAAACTGTCTGCCTACAATGCGCAGACCGGACGGGCGGTGATCGTGGCGACGGTGGCCTCACTCGACGGGCAGGACATCGAGAGCTACGCCAACACGCTGTTCCGGACCTGGGGCGTGGGCGGGAAGGAGACCGATCAAGGCCTGCTGTTCCTGATCGCGCCCAACGACCGCAAGGTGCGGATCGAAGTCGGCTACGGGCTTGAGGAGTTCCTGCCCGACGTGCTGGCGGGGCGGATCATCACTGGCGCGGTTACACCGAAGTTCAAGGCGGGTGACTATCCGGGCGGCATCAACGCCGGCATCGACCAGATCCTGACGCTGCTGAACCGCACGCCGGCCGAGGCCAAGGCCGTTGCAGAAGCGGCAAAGGCTGGCGCCCGCGAGGAAAGCTCGGGCGGCGGTTCGACCATTGGCGGCGCGATTTTCTGGGTCGTGCTGATCGTGGTGATGATCGCAGTGTTCGGGCGGCGCAGGCAGGGTTACGTGCAGCGGCGCAGCGGCATCGATCCGGGCATCGTGTTGTGGGGCCTCAGCGAAATCGCACGCGCGGCGTCCGACAACCGCCATTCGGGCGGCAGTTGGGGCGGCGGCTCCGACTGGGGCGGCGGCGGTGGCTTCGGTGGCTTTGGCGGCGGCGATTCCGGTGGCGGCGGCGCTTCGGGGACTGGTGATGAGCAGGCTCGTGCAGATGACCGAGGCCGATCACAAGATCGTGTCGGACGCGGTGGCAGCGGCCGAGGCGCAGAGCGCGGGCGAGATCGTGACGATCGTGACGCCGCGTTCCGACAGCTACCGCGACGTGGCGCTGGTCTGGAGCGCGCTGGCGGCCTTCGTGGCGCTGGCCGTGGTGGACATGTTCGCCGGGTTCTACCTGCCCATGGTCGAGCAGGTCCTGGGACTGTGGGCGTACGAATGGACTCCGCGCGCGGTGCTGGGTCTTGCGCTGACGGTCATCACGCTGAAGTTTGGAGCGATGTACCTGCTGATGCGGTTCACCCCTCTGGGGCTGTGGCTGACACCGCGCCGGGTGCGCAATGCGCGGGTGCGCGAGCGGGCGCTGACCTGCTTCCGCGTCGGTGCCGAGAGCCGCACCTCGGGCCACACGGGCGTGCTGATCTACCTCAGCCTTGCCGAGCATCGCGCCGAGATCATCGCCGACGCGGCGATTGCCTCGAAAGTCTCGCCCGAGACCTGGGGGCTGGCGATGAAGGCCATGCTCGACCCGCTGCGGCAGGGGCGCATGGCCGAGGGCATGGCAGCGGCGGTGGCCGAAGTGGGCAAGGTCCTGAGCGAGCATTTCCCGCGCGATGCCGATGACAAGAACGAATTGCCGGACAGGTTGATCGAAGTATGAGTCTTGAAGAAGAATACCGCGACCATCCCGAGCAGGTGCACTGGCAGGGCCGCTTCATCGTGGCGAAGACGCGCGGGCGGTGGGAATATGTCTCGCGCAATCGCAACATCAAGGCGGCGGTGATCCTTGCAATCGAAGACGGGCACGTGCTGCTGGTCGAGCAGTTCCGCGTGCCGCTGGGGCGCCCGTGCATCGAACTGCCCGCCGGGCTGATCGGTGATGAAGCGGGCGCCGAGAACGAGGACCCGGCTGCTGCGGCCGCGCGCGAGCTGGAGGAAGAGACCGGCTACCGCCCCGGCAAGATCGAATCGCTGGGCGAGTTCCATTCCTCGCCGGGCATGGTGACCGAGGCTTTCACCCTGTTTCGCGCGCGCGATCTGGAAAAAGTTTCCGAAGGCGGCGGCGTGGAGGGCGAAGGCATCACCGTGCACCGGGTTGCCCTTACGGAAATCGAGAGCTTCCTCGCTGAGAAGCGCGGCCTGGGCTATGCCATCGACGTGCGGATGCTGCTGCTGCTCGCACCCGGGATCATGGCCTGACATTTCCAGGACTTGCGCGGATCGGCGCGAGTTGCTTGTCTGATCGTCGAAGCTGGGAAAACCCACCCCCAACCCCTCCCGCCTGCGGGAGGGGAGAACTGTGCCCTCCCGCAGGCTGGAGGGCCGCGAGACTTGCTGAACGCAGTGAAGCTAGTCGCAGCGGGGTGGGCATCAGCGACAAGGAGAGGACAAAAGATGGGCAGGGTTCAGGGCAAGAAGGCACTCGTGACGGGCGCGGCCCAAGGGCTGGGTGCGGCGCATGCGTGGATGCTGGCGCGGGAGGGCGCGCGAGTCCTGCTGACCGACATCAACGGCGATGGCGCAACGGCTCAGGCCGAGGCGATCAACGCCGAGCTGGGTGCCGGGACGGCCTTTGCCATGCGCCATGACGTGACCAGCGAGGCAGACTGGGACGCGGCGGTTGCGCTGGCGGCGGAGAAGCTGGGCGGGCTATCGGTGCTGGTCAACAACGCGGGCGTCGGCGTGCGCGGCAATATCGAGACCTGCACGCTGGAAGAGTGGCATCGCGGCTTTGCGATCAACGTCGATTCCGTGTTCCTCGGTTGCCAGAAGGCCCTGCCCTTGCTGCGCGACAACCAGCCGGGGTCGATCATCAATATCAGCTCGATCGCCGGCCTGATCGCGTCAGATACCATGCCGGGCTACAACGCGAGCAAGGCGGCGGTGTGGATGCTGAGCAAGTCGGTCGCGCTCTACTGCGCCAAGCGCGGCTGGGACGTGCGCTGCAATTCGGTGCACCCGACGTTCGTCGACACGCCGATCCTCGACGGCATCGCGACCAACGCTAATATCGACAAGGACGTGGTCATGGGCAAGCTGGCCCGCCAGATCCCGTTGGGCCGCGTCGGCGAGCCGAACGACATTGCCGCGGGCGTGCTCTACCTTGCGAGCGACGAAAGCCGCTTCATGACCGGGGCAGAGCTCAAGCTGGACGGCGGCATTTCGGCAATGTGAATTGCCAATCGGCATGGGATATGCCAAGATATCCTTAGTGGAGCTTTTGCCATGACCAATGTCGTCGTCGGGAAATGGGGCAAGAGCCTCGCGGTGCGCGTGCCGGTGGACGTGGCAGCAGCGGCGGGGCTTGTCGATGGAGAAGCGGTCGAGATCAAGGCTGTGGACGGCACCGTCGTCATCCGCCGTGACCCCGCCAAGGCTGAGGCACGGCGCAAGGCGCAGGCGGCCGTGGCCAAGATCAAGAATCTGTCCAAGAGCATGACTTTGGGCGGAATTTCGATTCGAGAACTGATCGATGAAGGGCGGCGCTGATTGAGGGTTGTCCTCGACGCCTCCATGACTGCTGCCTGGCTGTTTTCCGACGAGCAGACCGAGGCATCAATGGCGCTGCTGGATCAAGTAGCAGCCGATGGGGCTGTCGTCCCTTCCCTGTGGCACCTGGAGGTTGCCAGCCTGCTGCGATCCGCGGAACGGCGCGGACGATGCGATCGGAGGATCGCTGATGCCATGATCGCAGAGCTCGAAGTGCTGCCGATCGAGGTCGATCAGCGGACTCATCTCACTGCCTGGCGTGAAACGCGCAGTCTGTCAGTGGAACACGGCCTGACGCCTTATGACGCTGCCTATCTCGAGCTGGCACTCCGCCTGAGCCTGCCACTAGCAACCGGCGACGGCGCGCTGATTGCGGCGGCCAGGCAACTGAACGTCGCGGTGTTGACGCCATAGCCAAGGGGAGAGAGCGCCTGCCCCCTCCCCCTCGTCATTCGGTAGACTCTTTCTCTCAGAAAACGACGACCGAGCGGATCGACTTGCCGGCGTGCATCAGGTCGAACGCGGTGTTGATTTCCTCGAGGCCCATGACGTGGGTGATCATCGGGTCGATCTCGATCTTGCCGGTCATGTACATGTCGACGATCTTCGGAACGTCGGTGCGGCCCTTGGCGCCGCCGAAGGCGGTGCCGCGCCAGTTGCGACCAGTGACCAGCTGGAACGGGCGGGTTTCGATGGTCTTGCCGGCCTCTGCCACGCCGATGATGATGGAAGTGCCCCAGCCGCGATGGCAGGCTTCAAGCGCGGTGCGCATCACTTCGGTGTTGCCGGTGGCATCGAAGGTATAGTCCGCGCCGCCGTCGGTCATCTGGACGATCTTCGCCACGGTGTCTTCGCGGCTCATGCCCTTCGAGTTGAGGAAGTCGGTCATGCCGAACTTGCGGCCCCATTCCTCGCGATCAGGGTTGATGTCGACGCCGATGATCTTGTTGGCACCGGCAAGGCGTGCGCCCTGGATGACGTTAAGGCCGATGCCGCCGAGGCCGAAGACGACGACATTGTCGCCCACCTGGACCTTGGCGGTGTTGATCACCGCGCCGACGCCGGTGGTGACGCCGCAGCCGATGTAGCACGAGGTCTTGAAGGGTGCGTCCTCACGGATCTTGGCGACCGCGATCTCGGGCAAGACGGTGAAGTTCGAGAAGGTGCTGCAGCCCATGTAGTGGAACACGGTCTGGCCCTTGTAGGAGAAGCGGCTGGTGCCATCGGGCATCAGGCCTTGCCCCTGCGTGGCGCGGATCGCGGTGCACAGGTTGGTCTTGCCGGAAAGGCAGCTTTTGCACTGGCGGCATTCGGGGGTGTAGAGCGGGATCACGTGATCGCCGGGCTTGACCGAGGTCACACCGGGGCCGACTTCGCGCACAATGCCTGCGCCTTCATGGCCAAGCACGCTGGGGAAGATGCCTTCGCTGTCGAAGCCATCAAGCGTGTAGGCGTCGGTATGGCACACGCCGGTCGCCATGATCTCGACCAGAACTTCGCCCGCCTTCGGGCCTTCGAGATCGAGCTCGACGATTTCGAGCGGCTGCTTGGGCGCGAACGCTACGGCGGCGCGTGTCTTCATGGTGCGGGGTCTCCCTTTGGGTGTGGCGGCGCGTTAGCATAATTGCTAGGGCAGTGTTAAATTGCACAATATGCGAAACACTGTTGCAAGACGAGAATAATGAGCAATCGCTGGGACGGGATAGATGAGGTTGTCGCGGTTGCCGATACCGGCACCTTCGTGGCAGCGGCGAAGCGGCTGGGGACATCGACTTCGCATGTGAGCCGGGCCGTGGCGCGGCTTGAGCAGGGCCTTGGCGCGCAGTTCTTCCACCGCACGACGCGGGCTGTCAGCCTGACGGACACCGGGCGCACGCTGGTCGACCAGTTCCGCCGCCTGATCGCCGAGCGTGATGAAGCAATCGCGATGTTGGACCTTCAGGGCGAGCCGCAGGGGCACTTGCGCATCACCTGCCCGACCGCGCTGGGCGAGCGCTTCGTCGCACCGATCGTGCGCGCCTATGTGCAGGACTATCCGAAGCTTTCGGTGGACCTCGACCTGTCGAACCGCGTGGTCGAACTGGTTTCGGAAGGGTACGATCTTGCCATCCGCACCGGCACCCTGCCCGACAGCCGCCTGATCCGCACGCAGATTGCGACGCGGGGGATCGTGACCTGCGCCTCGCCCGCCTATCTTGCCGCGCATGGCACGCCCGAGACCGTGGACGACCTCGAAACGCATGACTGCATCCCGGCCACGCTCGACATGTGGCGCTATCTGGTGGACGGCGAGGTGCGCACGGTGCGGCCGCGCGGGCGCTGGCGGTGCAGCAACGGGACGGCGGTGTTCGATGCGGCGATGGCCGGGATCGGGCTGTGCCAGTTGCCCGAATTCTACGTGAGCCGGGCGATTGCCGAAGGCGCGCTGGTCGAAGTGCTGCCGCAGTTCAGGCCCGAGGACGACCCGATCTGGGCAGTCTACCCGCAGCGTCGCCATCTGCTGCCCAAGGTCCAACGGCTCATCGAAAAATTGCGGCGCGAACTGGCCCCGGCGATGGCGGCGGGTTGAAACGCCGAGCGTTTTGTGAGAACGTTCACAGGAATAGCTATGCAACAAGCTTGACAAGGCTGTCAGCGGCGGCTAGAGAAACGATACGCCAAATATGGCAGGGTGAGGAGAGATACGTGGCGGGCAGCAATGCACATTCGGGATCGCAGAAGGCCGCGTTCATCGCGGTTACCGTGCTGTTCTTTGCCTGGGGCTTCATCACCTCGCTGATCGATCCGCTGGTCGCAGCGGTGAAGGGCATCTTCACGCTGACGACGCTCGAGGCGCAGCTTTCCGCCTTTGCCTTCTTCATCGCCTATGGCGTGATGAGCTTCCCGGCAGCAGCGATCATCGGCAAGCTGCGGGCCGTCCCGGCGATCCTGCTGGCGCTGGCGACGATGGTGGTGGCCTGCCTCGTCATGCTTGCGGCGGCGAACATCGCGTCATACCCGCTGGTGCTGGCCGGGCTGTTCATGCTGGCGGCGGGCATCACCGTGCTGCAGGTTGCCGCGAACCCGCTGGCCGCGGCACCGGGCAAGCCCGAAGGCAGCCACTTCCGCCTGACACTTTCGCAGACGTTCAATTCGTTCGGCACGTTCCTTGGGCCGGCTTTGGGCGCGTCGCTGTTCCTGAAAGGCGTAGAGGTGTCGGAAGGCACCGCGCTGACGCCTGAAGTGCGCGAGGCGGCGCTGGCCGGGATCGACCGCGCCTACTTCTGGATCTGCGGACTGCTGATCGTGCTGCTGGCGTTCTTCTTCGTGAACCGCGCGCGCATTTCCGCCGCCGCCCCTCCGGCACAACCGACCGGCGGCATCGGGGCGCTGCTGCGCCAGGCGTTCTCGTCGCGCTGGGCGGTGCTGGGTGCAGCCGCGATCTTCATCTACGTTGGCGCGGAAGTTACCATCGGGACGCAGATGGCGTTCTACCTCAACAATCCGGGCATCTGGAATGTCAGCCTCGAGCAGGCGGGCAAGGCCGTTTCGTTCTATTGGGGTGGCGCAATGGTTGGCCGCGCGATCGGCACGGTGCTGCTGGCCCGTTTCCCGGCGGCGCGGCTGATGACACTGTTCGCCGCGATTGCCGCGGCGATGTGCGCCTACCTCTTCCTCGTCGGCGGGGTTTCGGCGGGCTATGTCGCACTGGCGATCGGCCTGTTCAATTCGATCATGTTCCCGGTGATCTTCACGCTGACGCTGGAGCGTTCCTCGGCCAGCGAAGAGGCGACCTCGGGCCTGTTGTGCACCGGCATCATCGGCGGCGCGCTGATCCCGGCGCTGGCCGGCGGAGTGACGGATGCGGCGGGCATCTTCGCGTCGTTCCTCGTGCCGCTGGTCTGCTACGTGCTGTTGGTTGTGTTCGCAGCGAGCGCGGCAAAAGCGCCGATCCTGCGCCGCGCAAGTGGCGAAAGCATGCACTGATCCGCATCCCCTGACGGCCCCATTACACGTCGGCCCGGTCCTTGCGCCGGGGCCGAATTTTTTTGGCCACCCGAGGCCGTGCGTGCCGTAGCGTAAGGGGCTCGTTCCGGCCCGGACAGGGTGCGCCCCCTCTTTCCCTTTACGTAAACTTCCACTAGCTCTTGGGCCATAGAGTCGTTCCAGCGACAGGCGACCGGGAGAGAGCATTGGAAGCTGCAATCGGCATGGATGCGCAAGCGATCGGCACAATCGCACAAGGCATGGCGGGATCAGGCCCCGACTTTTCCGTGCGGGGCGTCGATGGCTGGCTGCAGGGCCGCACGATGTATGGCGGGGCGTCCTCGTTCCTCGCCTATGCCGCCGCGCGCAAGGCACGGCCCGACCTGCCGCCGTTGCGCGCTGGCCAGATCAGTTTCCTCGCCCCGGTTGGCTCCGACGTGGACATTACCGTTTCCAGCCTGCGCGAAGGCAAGAGCGTAGCCAATATCCAGACCGACATGGCGAGCGGCGGCACTCTGGCGCATCGCGCCGCGTGGGTGTTCGGCAGCGGGCGGCCATCGAACGGATCGGTGACGCCGCAGCGCGCGGAGAACCTCATGCCCCATACCGAAATGCCGGAACTGGGTTCGCCCGAGGGGCTGCACTTCATCCAGAAGTTCGAGCTGCGCCGTGGCGAGGCCAAGGAAGACCGCCGCCCCGGCGTGGTGCGGCGCTGGGTGCGCTTGCGGGATCGCAGCGGGCTGGATCCCATCGGGGAGCTGGTGCTGATCGGCGATACCCTGCCACCCGGATCGATGCGCGCGATGGAGCGGCGGGGCCGATCAGTTCGATCAACTGGGCCTTCACCCTGCTCGGCGATGCACCGGACACGCGCGACGGCTGGTGGCTGCTGGAAACCGCATCAAACCACATGAGCGATGGTTTCAGCAGCGAGACGTTGCGGATGTGGAACGCCGATGGCGTGCAGGTGATGCACGGCCTGCAGAGCGTGGCGATCTTTGGCTGAGGGGAAAGACATGGAACTGGCCGACGCACAATCGCTGGGGTTCGAGCCTGACCGGCTGGGCCGGATCGGCGCCTTCCTTGACGAGCACTACATCGCCAGTGGGCGCCTGCCGGGGCTCGACGTGCTGGTCGCGCGTGATGGCGAAGCTGTCTATCGCCACACGGCCGGCCGAGCGCGCGAGGACGGCACGCCGATGGCCGCCGACACGATCTGCCGCATCGCCTCGATGACCAAGCCGCTGACCTCGGTGGCGTTCATGATGCTGGTCGAGGAAGGCAAGGTTGCGCTGGACGACCCGGTGAGCAAGGTCATTCCGGAATTTGCCAACCTCGGCGTCTATGCCGGCGGCGGGGGCGAGGTGGACTTCTTTCCGGCGCGCCCTGCCCCGGTGATGCGGATGATCGACCTGATCACGCACCAGTCGGGCCTGACCTATGGCATCCAGAACCGAACCAACGTGGACGCCGCCTATCGCAAGGCGCGGCTGGACGGGCACGCCAGCCTGCCCGGCAACGATCATTTCGTCGAGGAACTGGCCAAGCTGCCGCTGGAGTTCGAGCCGGGGCAAGCGTGGAACTATTCGGTGGGCACCGACGTGCTCGGCGTGGTCGTCGCGCGGCTTTCCGGCATGAGCCTGGGCGAGTTCCTGCGCACGCGCATCTTCGAGCCGCTGGGCATGGTCGATACCGGCTTCCACTGTCCGGACGACAAGGCGCACCGGCTGGCCGACGCCTGGGCCTATCAGGCGGGACAGCCGCCGCAGCTGTTCGACCCCGCCGAGAAATCGGGCACGCGCCGGGTGCCACGCTTTGAAAGCGGTGGCGGCGGGTTGCTTTCGACGACGGCGGACTATCACCGCTTCTGCCGGATGCTGGTCGGCGGCGGTGCTGCTGACGGCGCGCGCATCCTCAGCCCGAAGACGCTGCAGCTGATGACCGCCAACCACCTGCCCGGCGGCGCGGACCTGACGCAGGTTTCCAAGGCGCTGTTCAGCGAGGCCTACAACACGGGCGCCGGGTTCGGCCTTGGCTTTGGCATGACCATCGATCCGGCGCGGGCGCTGGTGCCGGGCTCTGCCGGCGAGTTCTATTGGGGCGGCATCTTTTCGACCGCGTTCTTCGTGGACCCGGTGGAGAAGATCCATGCGGTCTTCATGACCCAGCTCTACCCCTCGTTCATCTACCCCATCCGGCGTCAGTTGAAGACGCTGATCTACAGCGCGCTGGCCACCAGCCGCGCCTGACATAACCTTGCAGGAGAGAGAAGCGATGTCCGACCCCATCCCCGGCGCCAAGGAACACATCGACGCGGCCCGCAAGCTTGCGGCAACGATCGACGATATTCCCGCAGACACGCAATTGCTGCCGATCAATCGCGTTGGCGTGATCGGCGCGGGCACGATGGGCGGCGGGATCACCATGAACTTCCTGACCGCGGGCATCCCGGTGACCATCGTCGAGATGACGCAGGAAGCGCTCGACCGTGGCGTTGCCACCATGCGCAGGAATTACGAGAACACCGTCAAGCGCGGCAAGATGGAAGCAGCGGACGCCGAAGCCGCAATGGGCCGCCTGACGCCCACGCTGGACTTCAATGCTCTGGCCGAGGCCGATCTGGTGATCGAGGCGGTCTACGAGAGCATGGACGTGAAGAAGGACGTGTTCGGCAGGCTCGACAAGGTCGCCAAGGCAGGCGCGATTCTGGCGTCCAACACCAGCTACCTCGACATCGACGAGATCGCCGCCGTCACCTCGCGGCCGGAATCCGTGCTGGGCATGCACTTCTTCTCGCCCGCCAACGTGATGAAGCTGCTGGAAGTCGTGCGCGGCAAGGCGACGGGCAAGGCGCAACTGGCAACGGTGATGGCGCTCTCGGTGAAGATCGGCAAGGTGCCGGTGGTTTCGGGCGTATGCCACGGCTTCATCGGCAACCGCATGCTCTCACCCCGTCAGGCGCAGGCCCATGCCCTGATCATGGAAGGCGCGAACTACTGGGACGTTGACGAGGCGCTGCTCGAGTTCGGCTTCCCGATGGGGCCGTGGCAGATGGCCGACCTGGCTGGCGTGGACATCGGCTGGCACCGCGATCCGAACCGCATCGAGACATTGCGCGACGCGTTGTGCGCGGTCGGCCGCTGGGGCCAGAAGACCAAGAAGGGCTTCTACGATTACGACGACAACCGCCAGCGCACGCCTTCGGACGAGGTCAAGGCGATCATCGCCGAATTCGCGGCCAAGGAAGGCAAGCCGCAGCGGGCAATCGACAGGCAAGAAATCCGCGAGCGGCTGCTCTATCCGATGATCAGCGAAGGCGCGCTGATCCTGGAGGAAGGCATTTCGCAGCGGGCGAGCGACATCGATACGGTCTGGCTCAACGGCTATGGCTGGCCGGCATGGACTGGCGGTCCGATGTTCTGGGCCGACCATATCGGGCTGGATACCGTTGTGGCGGGCCTGAAGAAGCACGGCTTGCCGGTGGCGCCGCTGCTCGAGCGCAAGGCTGCTGCGGGCGAGAAGTTCAACGGCTGACCGGAGAACTGCGATGCGGATCGAGGATATCATCGAGAGCGAGTTCACGCCGCTGAGCGACATCCTGCGCGCCCATGCCGCAAGGCGGGGCGACGCGGTGGCGCTGGCCGACGAGAACCGCACTGTCGGCTGGGCGGAGATGGACGCCCTGCTCGACCGCATCGCCACCGCTCTCCAGCGCGAGGGCGTGGAGAAGGACGAACCTGTCGCCATTGCGGCGATGAACGCAGTGACGACCGGGCTTGCCTTCCTTGGCGCGATCCGGGCGGGTGCAGTGGCGGCGCCGCTGACCTCCACGGCGACCCCGGAAACGATCGTTGCCATGCTGGAAGACAGCGGCAGCCGGGTGCTGCTGCTGGACAAGGAGATTTCCGACAGGCTTGCCGAGCTGGAACTGCCAGCCGGGGTCAAGCGCATCGCGCTGGACGACAGCGACGCAGGCGAGCCGTTCAGCCAGTGGATGGCCGAGGAAGGTGCTGTGCCGGAAGAGCGCACCGCCGCGCCCGGCGATCCATTCAATATCATCTACTCCTCGGGCACCACCGGCGCGCCCAAGGGCATCGTGCAAAGCCACAAGATGCGCCACGAATATGCGCGGCGCACGATCCCCGCAGGCTATGGCGACGATACGGCGGTGATCTGCTCGACCCCGCTCTATTCGAACACCACGCTGGTCAGCTTCCTCCCGCGCTTACCGCAGGCGGAAAGGTGGTGCTGATGCGCAAGTTCGATGCGCGCACGTTCCTTGAGCTGTCCGAGCGCGAGCGCGTGACGCACGCCATGCTGGTGCCGGTGCAATACCGGCGGATCATGGAAGTGCCGGACTTCGACAGCTTTGACCTGTCGTCCTACAAGCTCAAGTCCTGCACTTCCGCGCCCTTCCCGGCTTGGCTGAAGGCCGATGTGCTCAAGCGCTGGCCGGGCGGACTTACCGACGGCTACGGCATGACCGAGGGCGGCGCGACCGCAATCCTGCTGGCGCACCTCTATCCCGACAAGCTGCACACCGTGGGCCAGCCCTCCCCCGGCCACGTGATCAAGATCATCGACGAGGACGGCAACGAACTGCCTCAGGGCGAAGTGGGTGAGATCGTCGGCCATTCGCCGATCATGATGAACGGCTATCACAACAAGGCCGACAAGACCCGCGAGGTCGAATGGTTCGACACCGAGGGTCGCCGCTACATTCGCCACGGCGATGTCGGCAAGTTCGACGAGGACGGCTTCCTGATCCTGATGGACCGCGCCAAGGACATGATCATCTCCGGCGGGTTCAACATCTACCCGAGCGACCTTGAGGCCGAACTCACCCGCCAGAGCGCGGTGAAGGAAGCCGCCGTGGTCGGCGTGCCTTCCGATGCCTGGGGCGAAACCCCGCTGGCCGTCGTAGTGCTCGCCGATCCGACGGCAGAACCTCATGCCATCCTCGCCGAAGCCAACAGTCGGCTGGGCAAGACCCAGCGCATTTCCGCGATCGAAGTGTTGGACGAACTCCCCCGCAGCCCGATCGGCAAGGTGCTGAAGCGCGAACTTCGCGACAGGTTCGGCGGCAACCCCATCCTCGCCGCCACATCCCTCGAAAAGACATCCCCAGCAGGAGCATGAGACATGCGTGACGCCGTAATCGTATCGACCGCCCGCACGCCCATCGGGCGCGCCTACAAGGGCGCCTTCAACGCAACGCCGGGCGCAACGCTTGGCGCACTTTCCTTGCAGGCCGCCGTTACCCGCGCCGGGATCGATCCGGCCGAGGTCGATGACGTGCTGTGGGGCGCGGCGCTGCAGCAGGGCGCGCAGGCCGGCAACATCGCCCGCCAGGTCGCCCTGCGCGCAGGCCTGCCGATCACCACTTCGGGCATGAGCATGGACCGCCAGTGCTCGTCGGGCCTGATGACCATCGCGACGGCTGCCAAGCAGGTGATCATCGACCGCATGGACGTGGTTGCCGCAGGTGGCCAGGAATCGATCAGCCTCGTCCAGACCAAGGAGATGCGCGTCGCCCCGGACAAGAGCCTGATGGCCATGCACAAGGCGATCTACATGCCGATGCTGCAGACCGCCGAGATCGTCGGCCAGCGCTATGGCATCAGCCGCGAGGCTTGCGACGAATACGCCCTGCAATCGCAGCAGCGCACTGCCGCCGCGCAAGCCGCCGGCAAGTTCGATGACGAGATCGTCGCGGTCGACACCTCGATGGGCGTCCAGAACAAGGAATCCGGCGAGATCACCTTCCAGGACGTCCACCTGACCAAGGACGAAGGCAACCGCCCCTCCACCACCATCGAGAACCTGCAGGCATTGAAGCCGGTGATCGAAGGCGGCATCGTGACTGCGGGCAACGCCAGCCAGCTTTCCGACGGATCGTCGGCGGTGATCGTGATGGAGGCAGACCTTGCCGCCAAGCGCGGCCTCACCCCGCTTGGCCGATATGTCGGCATGGCGGTTGCGGGCACCGAGCCTGACGAAATGGGCATCGGCCCCGTCTTCGCCATCCCCAAGCTGCTGCAGCGCTTCGGCCTGAAGATGGACGACATCGGCCTGTGGGAACTGAACGAAGCCTTCGCCGTGCAGGTGCTTTACTGCCGCGACAAGCTGGGCATTCCCAATGACCTGCTCAACGTCAATGGCGGCTCGATCTCGATCGGCCATCCCTATGGCATGACCGGCGCCCGCTGCACCGGCCACGCCCTGATTGAAGGCAAGCGTCGCGGCGCGAAGTATGTCGTGGTGACGATGTGCGTCGGCGGCGGCATGGGCGCTGCGGGGCTGTTCGAGGTGCTTTGATCCGATAGCTTGGAAGGCCCACCCCCAGCCCCTCCCGCCTGCGGGAGGGGAGCAGAAAGGGCTATTGCTCCCCTCCCGCAGGCGGGAGGGGTCGGGGGTGGGCATCGGCGCTTGCCGGAAAACACCACCCCGCCTACCCTGACCCCATGACCGATAACGACAACCGTCCCTATCCCCAAGCCGGGCGCGAGAGGCTGATCTACCCCTCGCCTGTAGGCTGGAAGGGCACCGACTTCGTCGACAACGAAGCCGAGCTGCTCAAGCTGCTGAACCCCAAGACGGTGTTCATGATGGGCGACAATCCCGCCCTGCCCCGGATGCCCGAGCGGCCACGCCTGCTCGATTTCTTCCGCTGCCGCTTCGGCGACATCACCGTGCGGCACCTGCTGGTCAGCGCCAAGCGCGCGCTGGACGATGGGTTGCCGGAGAAGGTCGTGATGGCCTGCCTGCTGCACGACATTTCCAATGGCTGCCTGATCCGCTGCGACCATGGCTACTGGAGCGCGCAGCTGATCGCGCCCTATGTCGATCCGGAAGTGGCCTTTGCGGTGAAGTACCATCAAGCGCTGCGCTATGTGGCGGACGAAAGCGTCGGCTATGCCTATCCCGACAGCTACCACAAGTTCTTCGGGCCGGACTATCAGGTGCCCGAATACCTGCTGCGCGACGCCGAATACGCGCGAGGCCACGAATGGTACATGACCGCGCGGCAGGTCACGCTCTACGACACCTACTTCTTCGACGACTTCCCGGTGGTGGAGCCGGAGGAATTGGAAGCCGTCATTGCACGGAACTTTCGCGAGCCGGAGGAAGGGCTGGGGTTTGATAGCTCACCGACCGCGCATATGTGGAGGACGATGATCTGGCCGAACAACTTTTTGTGAGGGCAGGTTTTCGGTGTTTGAGGGCAAAAGCTGCCGTTCCGGATACGACGCCATAGTCGACATTACATCAATCGTCGCTCAGGATCTGGCTTGCCGCATAAATCGCGATCAGCTCGTCCGGTTTCGCTTGCGTAGCGACATGAAGGATCACGGTTCGTTGGAGTTCGACATCGGGATGAAACGCACAGTTCCCGGCAAACCATAGTGCTTCCGACATTGGTTCATCGGAATGCCACGTCGTCATGACAAACTTTTCATCCGGTATGTCGCCGTAGTCAAAGGTTTCAAGGACGGCCCAATCAACCGCATCGTGCCACTTTTCGCACTCGGTTCCCCAAGCGATTGCATACAGGCAACTGCCGTCCACCAACCACTGGGCGATGCCGTTGCGCCAGTCGTCGGTCACCGTGGTCTCGGAGACAATGATTGCCCGAAGCGGCCCGCTGGGTAGCTGTGGTGGAGTCTCGTTTGGAGGCAGATGCACGTATTCCGGTCTCATGCGCTCAGCTTAGGGGAACGGTTCCAATCGGCAATCCCTTGTCCGAGAGCCACCCCAAACCTGCCATCCAATCACGTCACCACAAAACGCAAAACCAGTCGTCACCCCAGACTTGATCCGGGGTCCCGCTTCTTCTGGCGGTGCGTAAAGGGCAAAAGCGGGACCCCGGGTCTTCGCCCGGGGTGACGTAAGGTTGGCCGAGTGTGTGCAGTCGCTGGACTAACCGACGCCAGCCTCAACCTTCCCCGCATGCCCCGCAAAGCCGTGCATGCCCAGCCACCATTGCAGCGCGATCACGCCGCCCTTGGCGGGCTGGAGCAACCCCACCAACAGCACCAGCGCCATCACCGCGACGATCAGCATCATCGCCCAGCCGGAAAGGCCGGTGTGGAGGCCGAGTTCGATGATCACCGGGGCCATGATGTGCCCGGTCAGCAGGATCGAGATGTAGGGCGGGAAGTCGTCTGCGGCATGGAGCGTCCAGTTCTGGCCGCACAGGCGGCAGCGCTCGACCGGCTTGAGGAAGCGCGGGAACAGGTGCGTGCCGCCGCAGCGCGGACACTTGCCGCGAATGCCGCGCCACAGCGCCCCGCCCAGCCCTTGCGGGAGCGTGGTGCGGGCGAGAGGCAGGGCTTCGGTAGGCATGGCTACTTCGCGAAGGGGTTCTTGGGGCTGCGCAGGGTCAGGCGGATCGGCACGGCGTCGAAGCCGAGTTCGCGGCGGATGCCGTTGACCAGATAGCGGCGATAGCTTTCCGGCAGCTGATCAAGCCGGGTTCCGAACAGGACGAAGCCGGGCGGGCGGGTCTTGGCCTGGGTGATGTAGCGCAGCTTGATGCGGCGACCGCCGGGTGCGGGCGGCGGATTGGCGGCGAGCGCATCGTCAAACCAGCGGTTGAGCGCGGCGGTCGGCACGCGCTTCGACCATGCGGCGCGGATCTCGAACGCCGCCTTGAGCAGATCGTCCAGCCCCTTGCCGGTGCGGCCCGAGATGGCGAGCAGCGGCACGCCGCGCACCTGTGCGAGACCTTCATCGAGCGCCTTGCGGATGCCCTGGAACAGGCCGGAGGGATCTTCGGCCACGTCCCACTTGTTGATAGCGATCATCAGTGCGCGCCCCTCTTCGAGCACCATCGAGGCGATCTTGAGGTCCTGATGCTCCAGCCCGCGCGTGGCATCCAGCGTGAGCACGACGACTTCGGCAAAGTCGATGGCGTGGCGCGCATCGGCGACCGACATCTTCTCGAGCTTTTCGGTGACGTTGGCCTTCTTGCGCATGCCCGCCGTGTCGATCAGGCGGACCGGGCGATAGCCCTCACGCTCGGGATCGAACCACTGCCAGTCGATGGCGATGGAATCGCGGGTGATGCCCGCCTCCGGCCCGGTGAGCAGGCGGTTTTCGCCCAGCAGCTTGTTGATCAGCGTGGACTTGCCCGCATTGGGGCGGCCGACGATGGCCAGCTTGAGGACGGATTCGGGATCGAATTCCTCCTCGTCACCTTCAACCTCGGCGTCTTCGTCCTCTTCGACCTGCTTGGGTTCAAGATGCGGGCGCAGCGCTTCAAACAGGTCGGCAAGGCCCTGGCCGTGTTCGGCGGAGAAAGCGACGGGTTCGCCAAAGCCCAAGGCGAAGGCGTCGTAGATGCCGGGATCGCCCTGGCGGCCTTCGGCCTTGTTGGCCATAAGCACGATGGGCACGCGGCTCTGGCGCAGGTAGCGGGCAATTTCCTCGTCGAGCGGGGTGACTCCAGCGCGCGCATCGATCACGAACAGCGCGACGTCGGCGCCGACCAGCGAGGCTTCGGTCTGCTGGCGCATGCGGCCGGGCAGCGTGTCGGGATCGAGATCTTCCCAGCCCGCCGTATCGACAATGGTGAAATCCAGCCCGAGCAGCGTGGCATCGCCAAAGCGACGATCGCGCGTCACGCCGGGCTGATCGTCCACCAGCGCCAGCTTCTTGCCGACAAGGCGGTTGAACAGCGTCGATTTGCCGACGTTCGGGCGTCCGATAATGATGACCTGAGGGCGCATGGGCCTCCCGTGGCTGTTTGTGCGGCGAAAGGCAAGGGCGGCGCACAGGGCTAACTATTGTTTAGCTGACCATTAACCAATCTGCGCAACATTACATTGACCTAAACTTTCTACTCCGAGGCGTGATGAGAGGGTTCCGGATCTTTGTCGTGATCGCCGCCGCGCTGCCTTGCGGGAACGCCATGGCCGAAGCCGTGGACATGCCCGAAATGCGCGGGGAGCGGGGCTTTTCCGCCAGTTCTTCGGACTATCGCGGCGAGGACGCGCCCCTGCCCTACCTGCAGTGCGTGCCCTATGCGCGCTCGATCAGCGGCATCCAGATCTTCGGCGATGCGCTGACCTGGTGGGACCAGGCCGAGGGGCGCTATGCCCGCGGCCACCGCCCGAAAGTGGGCGCAGTGATGAGCTTTGCACCCTATGGCCGGATGGAACTGGGCCATGTGGCGGCCGTGAGCCGGGTGATCGATTCGCGCACCGTGCTGCTGCGCCATGCCAACTGGTCGCCCATCGACGGGCGGCGCGGGCAGATCGAGGACAACGTGCGCGCGGTGGACGTGTCCGAGGCGAACGACTGGTCGGAAGTGCGGGTGTGGTATGCGCCGATCGGCAACCTCGGCACCACAGCCTGGCCGGTCAACGGCTTCATCTATCCGGACAGACCGGGCCGGAAGGAGCGGGTCACGCTACTGGCCTCGGCGGACAAGCCCAAGGCGGTGGCAGCGCCACGCAAGGCCATAGGGGCGGATTTCCTCAAGGGCATCCGGCCGGAGGTGACGGTAAAGCCCGCGCCGGTGCGGCGCGAACTCGCCTATCGGTACGAGGCGCCCAAGGCTGCGGCGGTGAAGCCGATGGCAAGGGCGACGGGCGGTCTGGCCAACGATCCGATCGGACGGATCATCGCAGCAAAGACGCGCTGACCAGCGCGACCGAGGCCCCCGCTTTCGCGGGGGCACCAGCTTAGAGCGACTTGATGATGGCCGAGAAATCGAGGCCGGCGTTGCCCGCGTCGGCGAAAGCCGAATAGAGCTCTTCCGCGCGCTGCCCCATGGGCACATCGGCGCCGGCGTCCTTTGCAGCGGCCATGGCCAGCTTCAGGTCCTTGAGCATCAGTGCGGTGGCAAAGCCGCCCTGGTAGCCATTGTCGGCGGGGCTCTGCGGGCCGACGCCAGGCACCGGGCAGTACGAGGTCATCGACCAGCACTGGCCCGAGGCCTTGGACGAGATGTCGTAGAAGGTCTGCAGGTCGAGGCCGAGTTTCTCGGCCATGGCAAAGGTCTCGCAGGTGGCGACCATCGAGGCGCCAAGCAGCATGTTGTTGCAGATCTTGGCGGCCTGCCCTGCCCCGCTGGCCCCGGCATGGATCACCGCCTTGCCCATGGCGGCAAGGATCGGCTCGGCGCGCGCGAAGGCTTCGTCGGAGCCGCCGACCATGAAGGTCAGCGTGCCGCCATTCGCCGCAGCAATACCGCCCGAGACAGGCGCATCGACCATGACATAGCCTGCCGCATCGGCTGCCGACGCAACCTCGCGCGCAGTGGCAACGTCGATGGTCGAGCAATCGAGCAGCAGGGCCGAGGTTGGCGCCTGGCCGATCACGTCCGCGCTGTAGACCGACTTCACGATGGCGCCGTTGGGCAGCATCGAGACGACCGCATCCGCCCCCTGCACCGCTTCCTTGACCGAGGTGTAGGTCGTGCAGCCGTTTTCCCTGGCGCGGGTCAGCGCCGCTTCGGCAAGGTCGAAGGCGTGGACGTCGTGCCCCGCCTTGACGAGGTTCGCGGCCATGCCGCCGCCCATGTTGCCGAGGCCGATGAATGCGATTTTCATGAGAATCTCCCCTCCCGCAAGCGGGAGGGGCCGGGGTGGGCCGTCTCCCGAAATGGTGGGTGAGACCAGCCCACCCCTAACCCCTCCCGCCTGCGGGAGGGGGACTAGTTGAACTTAACGCCCCTTCCACACGCCGGGGCGCTTTTCGATGAAGGCCTTCATGCCCTCGGCCTTGTCCTCGCTGGCGGTGAGGATCTGGAAGACGCGGCGTTCGAACAGCAAGCCCTGGTCGAGCGTGGTCTCGAATGCGGCGTTGACCATTTCCTTGTTGGCGACAGCGGCCATCGGCGGCATCGCGGCAATCGTCTCGGCGGTCTTGAGCGCATCGGCGAGCAGGTCTGCCAGCGGCACGACGCGGGTGACGAGGCCCGAACGCTCGGCTTCAGCGGCATCCATCATGCGGCCGGTGAGGCACATGTCCATCGCCTTGGCCTTGCCCACGGCGCGGGTCAGGCGCTGCGAGCCGCCCATGCCGGGAGCCACGCCAAGCTTGATCTCGGGCTGGCCGAACTTCGCGTTTTCCGAAGCGATGATGAAATCGGCCATCATCGCGAGTTCGCAACCGCCGCCCAGCGCGAAGCCGTTTACCGCCGCGATCCACGGCTTGCGCGTGGTCTTGACGAGGTGGCTGGTCCACTTCGAGAAGAAGTCCTCGTTGTAGAAATCAGCGGCGGGCTTTTCCGACATTTCCTTGATGTCGGCGCCGGCGGCAAAGGCCTTTTCGCCGGAGCCGGTCAGCACCGCGCAACGCTGCGAGGCGTCGGCTTCATAGGCGGCAAAGGCCTCGATCAGTTCGGCCAGAACCTGCGAGTTGAGCGCATTCAATGCCTGTGGGCGGTTCAGCGTGATGAGGGTGACGGCACCCTTCTGTTCGACGAGGATGGTTTCGTAATCGGCCATTGATGCCTCCTGTCATTCGTCACCCTGAACTTGTTTCAGGGTCCATGTTTCAATTCAGAGCACCGCGCGCGGGGCACGATGGATGCTGAAACGAGTTCAGCATGACGCTGCGCTTAAAGTGGCTGCCACTCCTCTGCCTCGGCAAGCGGCGCAAAGATCTGGTCGAGCAGGTCGTCGGTGACGCCCTCTGCGGTGGCGGGCGACCACTTCGGCGCGTGGTCCTTGTCGACAATGACGGCGCGCACGCCCTCTGCAAAGTCCGGCAGGACGAGGACGCGGGCGCCGATGCGGTATTCCATCGCCATGTTGGCGGCGAAGTCCGGCAGCGTCAGGCTGGTGGCGAGCTGGCGCAGGGCGACCTTGCAGGTCTGCGGGCTCTTGGTGTGGAGCGTCTTTAGGGTTTCGGCGGCAAAGTCCGAGCCGTCGGCTTCGAGTGCGGCGAGAATGTCTTCGTAGCAATCAGAGGCGAACAGGCGGGCAATGTCGGCGGCGTGGGCGGCGATCTTGGGCTCGGGCGGGACGGCTGACAGTTCGCGCAGGATCGCCGGGATGTTCTCGGGATCGGCGGCGATACGGGCCTTGGCTTCGGCCAGATTAGCCGATGGCAGGTAGTGCGTGGTAAGACCGGCCCAGACGCATTCCGCACCATCGAGCCGCGCACCCGTCAGCGCGAGGTACTGGCCGAGGCGGCCCTTGAGCCGCGAGAGGAACCAGCCGCCGCCAACGTCCGGGAACAGGCCGATGCCGGTTTCGGGCATGGCGAGCTTGGTGTTCTCGGTGGCGACGCGGAACGTGGCAGGGCCGGCAATGCCGACGCCGCCGCCCATGGTGATGCCATCCATGAAGGCGACCACGGGCTTGCCGTAGGTCATCAGCAGGTGGTTGAGCTGGTATTCGTCGTGGAAGAACTTGCGGCCAGACGTGCCGCCATCGTTCAGCGCCGAATTGCGCAGGAAGGCGATATCGCCGCCTGCGCAGAAGCCCCGCGACAGCTTGGGATCGCCATCGGCGGGCAGCTGGTGGTCGATCATCACGACCGCCAAGCCATTGTCACCGCGCCATTCGAGAAGCGATGCGGTCATGGCGTGGACCATGTCGAGCGTCAGCGCATGGATCGCGCGGGGGCGGTTGAGCGAGAGGATACCAGCTGCACCTTCACGCCGGCCAAGAACTTCGTCGGTCACTTCAGCAGGTCCCTTCCCACGATCATGCGCATGACTTCATTGGTGCCTTCAAGGATGCGGTGGACGCGCAGGTCGCGCCAGAAGCGCTCGATCGGGTAATCGCGCAAGTAGCCGTAGCCGCCGAACATCTGCAGCGCGCGATCGACGATCGAGGAGCCGTTATCGGTCGCCAGCTTCTTGGCCATGGCCGAGAAACGGGTCTTGTCGGGCGCACCGGTGGTCACCTTGGCTGCTGCCATGTAGAGCAGCGCGCGGGCGGATTCGAGGTCGGTCGCCATGTCGGCGAGGACGAACTGGGTGTTCTGGAATTCGGCGATGGACTTGCCGAACTGCTTGCGATCCTTGACGTAGCCGATCGCCTCATCAAGGCAGCGCTGCGCACCGCCCAGCGAACAGGCGCCGATATTGAGGCGACCGCCATCGAGGCCTGCCATGGCGAACTTGAAGCCGTCGCCCTCGGCCCCGACGCGATTGGCGACGGGCACGCGCACGTTGTCGAAGATCACCTGCGCAGTGGGCGAGGCATTCCAGCCAAGCTTGCGTTCGGGCGCGCCGAAGCTGACGCCGTCCATGTCCTTGTCGATGACGAGGCACGAGATGCCCCGCGCACCTTCGTCGCCGGTGCGGACCATGGTGACGTAGATATCGTTGACGCCACCGCCCGAGATGAACTGCTTGGTGCCGTTGACGACGTAATGGTCACCATCGAGGCGGGCGGTAGTCTTGAGCGCGGCTGCGTCAGAGCCCGAACCGGGCTCGGTAAGGCAGTAGCTGGCGATCTTGTCCATGGTGACCAGATCGGGAAGGTAGCGCCCCTTGATCTCGTCGCCGCCGAAGGTGTCGATCATCCACGCGGCCATGTTGTGGATCGAGATGAACGCGCTGGTCGCCGGACAGCCATAGGCCATGGCTTCCATGATCAGCGCAGCTTCGAGACGCCCAAGGCCAATGCCGCCCGATTCCTCGCTGACGTAGATCGCGGCAAAACCGAGTTCGGCGGCCGCCTTGATCGTCTCGCGCGGGAAGGTGTGGTCTTCGTCCCACTGCGCGGCAAAGGGGTAATGGCATCGGCGGTGAAGCGGCGGGCCATGTCCTGAATGGCGATCTGGTCTTCGGTCAGCGCGAACTGGTCGGTCATCTGTCTTTTCCCGTCACACGGAATTAACCGTGCCCTTAAACTGAAGCATGGGCGGCGGATATGGTCCACCGCCCAAGCTGTCCAGACCTATCCGCAGGAAATGCGGACGATCGTGTAGTTGTCATCATAGGATACCGTCAGCCGGTCGGCGCGGTAGTCCATCGTCACGGCTGAACGCGGCGGCACCCAGCGCAGGGTGCGGGCGCCGGACAGACGCATCAGCTCGGCACCGCTGGCGGCAGTGGCCTTGTGGCCGACATGCGACTGGACCGCATCGGCATTGCAGGTTCCCTGAGGCATGGCGGGAAGATCCTTTGGCGGCGGCGGTGTGGCTTGCGTGCAGGCCGAAAGACCGGCCAGAGCGGCAATGGCGATGATTGCAGGCTTCATCACGGCTCCCCTCACTTGCAACGGCTGTGGCGACGCGGGCCCTGCGGTGCGTCATCGCCAAATTCGGTCAGCACCAGCGTCTTGCCGCCGTCCTCGAGCTTGTAGCTGGCATCGCGCTGCCACTTCATGCCCTCGCCCTCGTAATCGAACACGGCGCGCACTTCGGTGGGCGTGGCGACCTTGGCGTTGGTGAGGTCAGCCACGGATTCGTAGAACTTCACCGACTTCTCGCCAATGGTCAGCGCGCCCTTGTCGGCCCCGGTGGTGGGGTCGCAGTCCGCCGGGCTCATCGCCCACTTGCCGCGCATGGCTGCAGGGAAGGTGGCGGCGGTGATCGGCGCGGCTTCGCTGGCGCCGGGGGCGACCGGCGCGGCCATCGCCTCGCTCTCGCTGACCATGGGCGCGAGGCTGGGCGTCGCCGAAGCGCTGGGCTCGGGCGAAGGGTCTGAACACGCGGCAAGCGCCAGCGGCAGGATCAGCAGGGGAAGAGCGAGATGCTTCATCGGGAGTGCTCCGGTGTGGTTGATGGCATAACCAACGCGCACCGGAGCGATCCTTTCCATGAGGCCTCAGGTCAGCCCATCGTCGGGATGACGAACGCGTTGCCGCCGTCGGGCGATCCATCCGGCCAGCGCTGGGTGATCGTCTTGACCTTGGTCCAGAACTTCACGCCTTCCATGCCGTGCTGGTTGGTGTCGCCGAAGGCAGACCGCTTCCAGCCGCCGAAGGTGTGGTAGGCAACCGGCACCGGGATCGGCACGTTGATGCCGACCATGCCGACATTGACGCGGGCAGCAAATTCACGCGCGGCGTGGCCGTTGCGCGTGAAGATGGCAACGCCGTTGCCGTACTGGTGCTTCGACGGCAGCGCGAGCGCTTCCTCGAAGTCCTTGGCGCGGACGATCTGCAGGACGGGGCCGAAGATCTCGTTGTGATAGCTGTCCATGTCGGGCGTGACATGGTCGATCAGCGTCGGGCCGACGAAGAAGCCTTCCTCATGCCCCTGCAGCGTGAAGCCGCGACCATCGACGACGAGTTCGCCGCCTTCCTCGATGCACTTGCCGATCCAGCCTTCGACCTTCTCCTTGTGCGCCTGGGTCACGACCGGACCGTAGTGCGCTTCGGGATCGGTCGAGACGCCGACGCGCAGAGCCTCGATTGCCGGGATCAGCTTGGCGCGGAGCTTGTTGGCGGTTTCCTCGCCCACCGGCACCACGACGGGGAGTGCCATGCAGCGCTCGCCAGCCGAACCGAAGGCCGCGCCGCACAGGTCGCCCACCACCTGATCGAGGTCGGCGTCGGGCATGACGATGCCGTGGTTCTTGGCACCGCCCATGGCCTGCACGCGCTTACCGGCGGCGACGCCACGGTTGTAGACGTAGTGGGCAATATCCGACGAGCCGACGAAGCTGACCGCGCCGATGGCCGGGTGATCGAGGATCGCGTCGACCATTTCCTTGTCGCCATGGACGACCTGGCAAATTCCTTCGGGCAGGCCCGCTTCGATGAACAGTTCGGCCAGGCGCACCGGGACCGAGGGGTCACGCTCGGAAGGCTTGATGATGAAGGCGTTGCCGGTGGCGATGGCAATCGCGCTCATCCACAGCGGGATCATGCCAGGGAAGTTGAACGGCGTGATGCCCGCGCCGATGCCGATCGGCTGGCGCATCGAATAGACGTCGATGCCGGGGCCGGCGCCTTGGGTGTATTCACCCTTGAGCACGTGCGGGATGCCGCAGGCGAATTCGACAACCTCAAGGCCGCGCTGGATATCGCCCTTGGAATCGGCAATGACCTTGCCGTGCTCCGACGAGAGCATGTGGGCGAGGCTGTCCATGTTGGCTTCGACCAGTTCCTTGAAGCGGAACATGACGCGGGCGCGGCGCTGCGGGTTGGTGGCGGCCCAGGCGGGCTGCGCCTTGAGGGCGGCCTGCACGGCGCGCTCCAGCGTCTCGGCGGTGCCAAGCGCGACTTCGGCCTGCACGCCGCCGTTGTTGGGATCGAAGATCGGGCTCTTGCGGGCGGGCGCGCCGCCGGGGCCGCCGACGATGAAGTGGTCTACGAGACGCATCAGAAATCCTCTTTCACCAAGACTTGCGCAGCGTGATGCGCCCGCCGGAGATTGCAGGCAACAAGCGAATGTGCGAGGTCTACCTGCAAATTTGCAGGTGACCGGATGCAGTCGAGCGACTGGAACGATTTTCAGGCCTTTCTCGCGGTGGCGCGCGCCGGACAACTCGCGCGGGCAGCGGCGAGCATGGGCGTCGATGCCACGACGATCGGACGGCGGTTGCGGCGGCTGGAGACTCGCACCGGCGCCACGCTGTTCGAACAGACGCGCGAAGGACAGGTCCTGACCGAGGCGGGCGAGGCGATGCTGGCCGAGGTCGAGGCGATGGACCAGGCCGCCAGTCGCATCGCCGAGAATGCCGCGAGTGTGGGGGGAGTTGCCGGTAACTTGCGGGTGAGTCTGTCCGAAGGCTTCGGGAGTTGGATTGTTGCCCCTGCCCTGCGCAGTTTTGTCGAGGCCAACCCGAGGCTGATGGTCGATCTCGTTGCTTCTTCAGGATTTCTCAGCCCGTCCAAGCGCGAAGCCGACCTTGCGGTCACGCTATCGCGCCCGCGCGCAGGGCCGGTGATCGCGGGGAAGCTCTCGGACTACACGCTGCGGCTTTACGCGACGCGCGGGTATCTGTCGCAAAAGGGGTTGCCGGAAAAGCCAGCCGAACTCGCGCGCGGACACCGGCTGGTGGGCTATATACCCGATCTGCTCTATGCGCCGGAACTGCGCTATCTCGCTGAAATCGAACCGGACCTGACCGCGAACCTGCGCTCGTCCTCGATCATCGCGCAGCACCGCATGATCGCGGCGGGGGCGGGCATCGGCGTGCTGCCATGCTTCATCGGCGATTCGGACAAATGGCTGGTGCCGGTCCTGCCCGCCGCCCGCGTGACGCGATCGTTCTGGCTGGTGACGCACAAGGACACGCACAACCTGGCGCGCGTGCGGGCGTTCAAGGACTGGCTTACCGCGCTGGTTACGCGGGAGCGCGGGCGGCTATTGCCGCGGTAAGGGGCAAAGGCAAAGAGTGCCCCTCCACCACCAGCCTTGCTGGCGGTTCCCCTCCCCGTTTGCACTTCGTGAAAACAGGGAGGATCGGGAAGTCAGGCCTTGGCGACGGGCGCGTCTGGCCCAAGGTCTTCGTACCAGGCTTCGACCGGGCCATTGAGCTTGATCGTGAGCGGGTTGCCCTTGCGATCCATGCTCTTGCCCGCCTGCACGCGCACCCAGCCTTCGGAGATCGAGTATTCCTCGACATTGTTGCGCACCACGCCCTTGAAGCGGATGCCGACGCCGCGGCGCAGCTTGTCCGCATCGAAATAGGGGCTGCGCGGGTTGATCGCGAGACGGTCCGGCGGGACGTCGGGACCAGAGGTTTCGGGCTGAATGGTTTCGTCGCTCATGGAGGGCGCAAATATCTTGATTGCCCCACTTGTCAATCGAAGCGGAGCGTCGTAGAGGCCCGCCCCTGTCAAGCGGTCGGAACGCCGACCTTGCTCTGACGGGCGCGTAGCTCAGCGGTAGAGCACACCCTTCACACGGGTGGGGTCACAGGTTCAATCCCTGTCGCGCCCACCAGAAACGGCCCGCGAGAGATCGCGGGCTTTTCTGTATCTGGCGGAACCGCGCGTTGCCCAGGTGGATTGGTCTTTCTCCCCCACGGAGAAATTTCCATGCAAAACAAGGATGAACGCACGCCACCGCTGGAGCCGAAGAGCGACAACGCAAGCCTCAACAGCGAAGTCCACGCGACCACCAAGATCAATTCAAGCGTGACGCCCGAGCAGTATCCGGAAGAGCAGCGGCGGATGCAGGCGATTTCCTCGCAGGAGCCCAGCGAAGGGGTGCGCAAGGACAGGACGCAGGATGCATCGCGCCTTTCCCATTCGAGCGAGGAGCCCAGCGAGGGTGAGCGAGAGGAGTGAGTGCGGTTTGCGCGAAATCAAGGACCTTCTAATATAACGCGGCATCATGGGCTGGTTCGCAAGGAGGACCAGACCCATGTTCAAGACCAATGTTGGCGGGATCGACCGCGCGGCTCGCATCGTGCTTGGCCTTGTGCTGATCGCGCTCGTTTTCGTCGGGCCGCAGACACCCTTCGGATGGATCGGCGTGGTGCCGCTGCTGACAGGCCTGATGCGCACCTGCCCGCTCTATTCGCTGCTGGGCATGAATACCTGCCCCCGCATGTAAGAGCGCCGAGGGCGGGTTGCGCCGGGAGACGCGAGGCGGCATAGCGCTGCGCCATGCACGATATCCGCCTGATCCGCGAAAACCCCGCCGCGTTCGATGCCGCCCTCGCCCGCCGCGGGTGGAGCCTGCTGCTGAAGCCATCCTCGCGCTCGACGCGCGCCGCCGCGAGATCGCGACGCGGATGCAGGAAGTGCAGGCCCGCCGCAATGAAGCATCCAAGGCCATTGGCGCGGCCATGGGCAAGGGCGACAAGGATACGGCCGAAGCGCTGAAGGCCGAAGTGGCGGCGCTGAAGGTGGAACTGCCCTCGCTGGAGGAGGAAGAGCGCCAGTTGACGGCGCAGCAGAACGCTGCGCTGGCCGCCTATCCCAATGCGCCTGCCGCTGATGTGCCGGAGGGTGCGGACGAGAGCGAGAATGCCGAACTGCTGCGCTGGGGAAGCCCGCGCGAGTTCAGCTTCACGCCGAAGGAGCATGCCGATCTCGGCCCGGCGCTCGGCCTCGACTTCGAAACCGGCGCGCTGATTTCGGGCGCGCGATTCACGTTCCTCAAGGGCGGGATGGCGCGGCTGCACCGGGCGCTGGCGCAGTTCATGCTCGACCGGCAGACTGGCGAGAACGGCTACTTGGAGTGCATCCCGCCGCTGCTGGTCAAGGACGAGGCGGTGTTTGGCACGGGGCAATTGCCCAAGTTCTCGGAAGACCTGTTCAAGACCACGGACGGGCGCTGGATGATCCCGACCGCCGAGGTCAGCCTGACCAATGCGGTGCAGGGCCAGATTCTGGGCGAGGCCCAGCTCCCCCTGCGCATGACGGCCCTGACGCCGTGTTTCCGCTCGGAGGCCGGTGCGGCGGGGCGCGATACGCGGGGGTTCATTCGCCAGCACCAGTTCGAGAAGGTTGAACTGGTTTCGATTACCAAGCCCGAGGATTCGGAAGCCGAGCATGAGCGCATGACCGCTTGCGCAGAAGGCGTACTGCAGGCGCTGGGCCTGCCCTATCGCAAGGTGCTGCTGTGCACCGGCGACATGGGCTTCACGGCGCGCAAGACTTATGACCTCGAGGTCTGGCTGCCGGGCCAGGGCGCCTATCGCGAGATCTCCTCGTGTTCGAACTGTGGCGACTTCCAGGCGCGGCGGATGAATGCGCGCTATCGCCCGGAAGGGGCAAAAGGCACCGAGTTCGTTCATACTCTTAATGGTTCGGGCCTTGCCGTGGGCCGTACGCTGGTGGCAGTCTTGGAGAACTACCAGCGGGAGGACGGATCGGTGGACGTGCCGGAAGTGCTGCACCCCTACATGGGCGGGCTGACCCGCCTCGAACCGCTGGCGTGATCCGCGCGCTGGCGGCAGGCCTTGCGCTCCTGGCAGCGGCACCGACTATTGCGCAGGGCGCGCGCCCGCCGATCGTGGCATGGACCTATACCGTGCAGGCGGGCGATACCTTCTCGGACATCGCGCGGCGCTGGGGCGTGGACATGGCGACGCTGGGCGAGGCGAACGCGATCCCCAGCCCTTACGTCATCCGCATCGGGCAGGTGCTGAAGCGGCCAGAACCCAAAGGCGCGCCCAAGGGTGCGCCCAAGGCTCTGGCAAAGCCCTCTCCCTCGGCTGCTGCGGTCGAAACCCCGAAGGCGGTGCCCCGCCCGGCCCCGACGCTGCGACCCGCCCCGCCTGCGCGCGCGCCGCTTGCGCCGCGTGAATCCGACGCACCGAAGATCGGCTGGCCCACCGAAGGCGCGGTCGTCAGCCATTATCGCGACAAGGTGGCAGGCATTCCTTCGAACGGGATCGACCTGATTGCCCACCCCGGACAGAAAGTGCGGGCGGCGGCGGCGGGCACGGTGCTCTATGCCGGGAAGGAGCCCGAGCGCTTCGGGCAGTTGATCCTGATCGATCATGGCGGCGGCTTCGTCACGGCCTATGCCTATCTTGGCATGATGACGGTGAAGGAAGGGCAGGCCGTGACCAAGGGCGAGCGCATCGCGCTGGTCGGGCAAAGCGGCGAAGTGCAGCGGCCTACGGTTCATTTCGAGCTGCGCCGCAACAATGTGCCGCGCGATCCGGAACTATACCTGCCGCCGCGGTTGTAGCGCTGATGGACCTTCACCTTCTCCGCCGTGGCGGGCGCAAGCCGACGAACGTGTTGCGGCGAACGCTGAAGGTCTCGGTCTGGGCCGACCTCGGCCTGCGACTGGGTGCCGCGTTTGCGCTGGTGGCGATCGTGGTGGCCGTCCACTGGATCGACCGGGCCGGGCTGAAGGACAGCCACGACGGGACGATCAGTTTCCTCGACGTGGTCTACTTCACGATGATCTCGATCACGACCACCGGCTTTGGCGACATCGCCCCGGTGAGCGACCGTTCGCGGCTGATCGAGGCGGTGATCGTCACGCCGATCCGGGTGGCGGTGATCTTCATCTTCGTCGGCACGGCCTACAATTTCATCATCAAGCGCACCTGGGAGCGGTTTCGCATGGCGCAGATCCAGAAGAACCTGACCGATCATATCGTGGTGCTGGGCTTTGGCGTATCGGGGGCCGAAGCCGTGGCCGAACTGGTCGCGCGCGGCACCGATCCGGGCTGCATCGTGGTGATCGATCCTTCGGAAAGCGCGCTGGCGGCAGCGGCCAACATCGGCTGCAATGTCATGGCTGGCGATGCCACGCGCGATGCCACGCTGGTCGATGTGCGCATCGACCGGGCCTGTGCCATCCTGGTTTCGGCCGGGCGCGACGATACCTCGATCCTGATCACGCTGACCGCGCGGCACCTGGCGCCGGGCGTGCCGATCAGCACCGTGGTGCGCGCGGCCGACAACGAGGATCTGGCGCGCCAGGCCGGGGCCAGCACGGTCATCAACCCGGTGCGCTTTACCGGGCTGCTGATGGCCGGGTCCGCCCATGGCAAGCACGTCGCCGAATACCTGACCGATCTCGCCTCGGTCGAAGGCCGGGTGCAACTGGTGGAGCGCAAGGTGCGGCCCGAGGAAGTCGGCCGTCCGCTGGCGGCGCTGGCCAGCGGCGGGCGCGGGCTTAGGATCTATCGGCGCGGCACGGTCATCGGCTTCTGGGAAGCGGCTGCCGAACGGCTGGAGGATGGCGACGAGATCGTCGAGATCGCCCCGACCCCGGCTACTGGCCGAGAAGCATGAACGCGAGACCCATCGAGAGGTAGGCGGCGAGCCAGAAGCCACCGTCGATCAATGCGAGGCGCGTGCTGATGCGCTGCTGGCTGTAGCTGATCCACAGCGAGGGGATGATGAAGGCGATGGCAAGCCCGCCCGACATCATGAAGTAGAGCCACCACTTCACGTCGAGCGTGGCCGCCCCGACGCGGGCGAACATGTGGCCCATCATGCTGGCGGAAATGAACAGCAGCGCAGCAGTGATCGCAGCGGTTCGCGCAGGCGAGCGGCGAATGCCGAGCTTGCCGGGGCCGACTTCCTCCAGCCGGGCACGGCCGAACAGCGGGCCATACCAAAGGGCTGACGCACCAAGCGCAAAAAGCGTTGCAACAACGACGGCTATCCAGTTGACCGGGCCCATCTTTTCCTTCTTTGCCAAGCCCCCGCTGCAACCATCTGCTACGCCTGAGAAACGCGGAAGGCAACGCCAAGCGGGCCAATGGTGACGTGGCGTGCTTTTTAGCCTATGGGCCGCGCCACGATGGCAAGCCAGATTCCCCCTCTCGAAATTCCCGAAGCCCCCAAAGTCGGCATGGTCAGCCTCGGCTGTCCCAAGGCGCTGGTCGATTCCGAACGAATCCTGACCCGCCTGCGCGCCGACGGCTATGCGATGAGCGCCGATTATGCTGGTGCCGACGTGGTGCTGGTCAACACCTGCGGCTTCCTCGATTCCGCCAAGGAAGAGAGCCTTTCCGCAATCGGCGAGGCGATTGCCGAGAACGGGCGCGTGATCGTGACCGGGTGCATGGGCAACGAGGCGGACGTGATCCGCGCCAAGTTTCCGCAGGTCCTCGCCGTGACCGGCGCGCATCAGTATGAAGCGGTGGTCGAGGCCGTGCACGAAGCCGCACCGCCGAGCATGGGCCCCTATATCGACCTGATCCCGCAGGCCGAGCCGGGGACATCAAGCTCACCCCGCGCCACTACAGCTACCTCAAGATTTCCGAGGGCTGCAATCACGCCTGCGCGTTCTGCATCATCCCGAGCCTGCGCGGGAAGCTGGCCAGCCGCCGGATCGACGCCGTGCTGCGCGAGGCCGAAAAGCTGGTGGCGGCAGGCACGAAGGAACTGCTGGTGATCAGCCAGGACACTTCGGCCTATGGCGTGGACGTGCGCCATGAAGAGCGCATGTGGAAGGGCAACCCGGTCCGCACGCACATGACCGACCTCGCCCGTGAACTGGGCAAGTTGCGCACGCCGGAAGGCGAGACGCCGTGGGTGCGGCTGCACTACGTGTACCCCTATCCCCACGTCGACGCGGTGATCCCGCTGATGGCCGAGGGACTGGTGACGCCCTATCTCGACATCCCGTTCCAGCACGCCAGCCCAAACGTGCTGCGCGCGATGAAGCGCCCGGCGAACGAAGCCAAGGTGCTGGACCGCATCAAGGCCTGGCGCGAAATCTGCCCGGATATCGCTATCCGTTCAAGCTTCGTCGTCGGCTTCCCCGGCGAGACCGAGGCCGACTTCGAGTATCTGCTGGAGTGGCTGGAAGAGGCGCAGCTTGATCGCGTCGGCGGCTTCCGGTTCGAGCCCGTGGCAGGTGCCGCTGCGAACGACCTTCCCAACCCCGTGCCTGAAGCGGTCAAGGAAGAGCGCTATGCCCGGCTGATGGAAACCACCGAGCGCATCAGCGCGGCCAAGCTGGCGGCCAAGATCGGCAGGACGATCAAGGTGATCGTCGACGAAGTGGGCGAGCCGGACGAGGACGGCGACATCGGTGCCACCGCGCGGTCACAGGCCGATGCGCCTGAGATCGATGGCGCAGTCTATCTGCGCAACGTGCCAGCCACGCTGAAGGCTGGCGATTTCGCGCAGGTGCTGATCGAGGACGCCGACGCGCACGACCTTTACGGCGTGATAGCAAACTAGGATCAGGCCGCTTCCTTGCAGGCGGCGGCCAGCAGGCTTTCGCGCAGCGCGCCGATATCCGGCAGATCGAGCCCTGCAATATCGGCGATGCCTTCGATGGCATCGTCGCCGTAGCAATGGGCAAGCGCGATCGTCTCGCCCTTGAGCCGTTTGGCGAGAGGCAGCGACCAGAAGGTGCGGACCACGGGGAGCGCGGTGTCTGCCGGGTCCTCGTCTACCACCATGGCCAGGCGGTCGGACCGCAGGCGGACGAAGGAACCGATCGGGTATACGCCGACGGTTTCGACGAAACGTTCGAGGATGGCGGGATCGAACGATCCGGGCTGTTCGCGCAGGCGGCGGACGGCGTCGGCGGGGTCCAGCTGTTCGGCACCGGAAATCAGCGTGTCATAGGTGTCGCAGATTGCGGCCATGCGGCTGAGGGCTTCGATTGCCGCGCCGCTCAACCCCTGTGGATAGCCGCTGCCGTCGAGCCTCTCGTGATGGTGCAGGATTACCCGCAGGACCGGCTCGGGAATGTCGCCAGCCGCCTTGAGGAAGGTGTAGCCAAGCACGACGTGCTGTTCGCGCAGGTCGGGGCGCAGCAGCGAATAGTCTCCCCCGACCGAGGCGAGATCGACCGGGAGCTGGCCCACGCCGACATCCATGAGCAGGCCTGCCATGCCCGCGTCGCGGATGTCTACCGGCGAGAACTTCATGTGGCGGGCCAGCGCGATCATCAGGGCGCTGACGGCCAGCGAGTGCCGATAGACCGGCTCGTTGTCGTTCTGGCAGCGCAGCAACCCGTTGAAGGCATAGAGATTGCGCTGGACCGAGGCATAGACCGCATCGAGCACAGGTTCGATTTCCTGCACCTTGATCGCCTTGCCGAGCCTGACCTCGATGAAGGCCTTGCTCACGACGCGCAGCGCATCGCCGGCGGCGCGCCTGGCCCGGCCGAATTCGCGGGCGATGGGCATCGCGGCTGGCGCGCGGCCGAAGCCGGGACCGGGCCGCTGCGGCACGGGTTCAATGGCGGCGCGCGTTGCCTGGGCGATCATCCCGGCGTTGCGCGGGCCTGAGACGATCTGCGGGGCCACCGTCGGTTCGTCCGCCGTGGCCCTGCCCAGCGCCGTATCGATGATCACGCCGTCCACCTCGCTCTCGCGCAGGCGTTCGAGCATGTCGGGATCATCGAGCAGGAACTTCCGCTTCCAGAAGGGATGGCTGAACCAGCTCCCTTCGAGCTTGTGGATGAACATGCCGAGTTGGACTTCGTCCGTGGATATGCGCTTGAGCATGGCCCGCCTGCTTGAATGACGGGCACTAACCTAGGTTATAGCGGGTGTGGCATTTCCAGCCGGGGAACTCCGGGGAAATGCGTAAGGCCCCGCCCCTTCCCGTTAGCCATTACAGCCGAGGGACGAAGCGGGGCGGCACGTCTTACTGGTTGGGATCCTGCACCTTGAACGGATCGGTGGCGTCAGGCTTGGTCGGCAGCGGCGAGCGCGGCAGTTCCTTGTCGCTCATCGCCGCCTGCAGCAGCATGCCGGCAAGGACCACCGAGGCCTGGCGCATGTCGTCGGCGCGCATGTGATCGAGCGTGTCGACACTCGAATGGTGGACACGGCTTTCGTAATCGAGCGGGTCCTGGATGAACTGGTAACCGGGCAGGCCGATCGCCTGGAGATAGACGTGATCGGTGCCACCGGTCTTGCTCATCACCACCTTGTCGGCGCCGAGCGAATTGAACGGGCTGAGCCATTCGCGCAGGATCGGCGCGGCCGCGACATTGCCCTCGGCATAGATGCCGCGGAACTTGCCCGAGCCGTTGTCCATGTTGAAATAGGCCTTGAGATCGGCATAGCCGGGCTTGGGCGTGATCGGGTAGGCATTGCGCCAGGCCGAGTAGCTGTCGATCCCCTTGAGCGCGGGATCGACCGGACGCGAGGCCAAGTGTCGTTCGATATAGGCCTTTGAGCCCAGCAGGCCCTGCTCTTCCCCGCTCCACAGGGCAAAGCGGATGGTCCGCTTCGGCCGGACGCCCGACTTGGCGAGCAGACGCGCGGCTTCGATTACCGCAACGCTGCCGGCGCCGTTGTCTGCTGCGCCATCGCCGGCAATCCAGCTGTCGAAGTGGGCGCCGGCCATGACGTAGCCGGCCTTGGGATCGGTGCCGGGGATTTCGGCGATGACGTTGTCGGCCATCAGGTCCTTGTCATCGAAGCTGGCATCGATCGACAGGGAAAGCTGCGGGGCGGCGCCGGTCTTGGCGAGGCGCACGAGGCGACGGTAGTCTTCCTGCGCCATGTCCATGGCCGGCAGGCCAAGCGTTTCGCCGGGGATGAAATCATATCCTTCGCCGTGAACCAGCTTGCCATCGCGGTAGGTCATCTTGACCATCGCCAGCGCGCCTTCGGCCTTGAGGAATTCCGAAAGCTTGCGGGCAAAGCCGCGGCGCGCCACCTGCATGGCGAGGCCTTCGGGATCGTGGCGCGGCAGGGTATACTTGTCGAGCTTGCCGATATCCTCGCCCGAGAGGCGTTCGAACATCGGGTCCTTGGACTCGCTGCTCTCGCCCGGGAGGCTGACGAGGACGATCTTGCCAGCGAGCTTGCCCTTCCAGGCTTCGAAATTCTCCACCTTGCTCATCGGCGCGACCACGACCGGAGCGGTGATCGTGCCATTCGTGGCGGGTGACCATGCCACCGGCAGGACGGTCAGCGGGAGGCTGCGCGGGCTCGTCATCGTGGCGGAATAGGACTTGAGGTTCCAGCCAAGCCCGAATTCGAACGGTTCGCGGTGAATGTTCTTGAGGCCATAGGACGCGAACTTTGCCGCTGCCCAGTCTTCGGCCTTGCGGTGGTTTTCCGAGTTGGTGAGGCGCGGGCCGATCCGGTCCATCAGCTCGGACGCCGTTTCCATTGCATCGGAGCGGTTGAGGCCTTCATCGAGCAACTGGGCGATCAGCCGGTCTTCGGCGGGGCCGGCAAGAACAGGGGCAGCAGTGGCGCAAAGCGCAATGGCGGCGACGCCGGTGGCGACGCGCGAGCGGGCAGTCATGTCTGGAAGGCTCCCTGAGCAAGTTTCTATCGCAACCAGTCTTGCCGCTGGAGCCGCGCTTGCCAAGTGCCTTTTTTACGCCGGCCTGAGCAGCCAGTGGCTGACGCCCCATTCCCTGCCGCCGCGATGGCCGAACAGGCCCGCCGTGGCGAGGTAGAACAAGCGCCAGCGACGCATCCACAAGGGCGTATCCTTGCCATAGACCAGGCGCAGCACCGGCTCAATCTCCGCCGCCTTGGCGTCGAACAGCGCAAGCCAGTGGCGCGCGGTCTTTTCGTAGTGCGTGCCATCCCACCACCATTCCCGCTCGAGCGCGAACAGATCGGCGAACTGGCCGATGAGGGCGTGGCTGGGCATGATGCCGCCGGTGAAGAAATACTGCGCAATCCAGCTCGACTTGTCGGCCGTGTCGAAGCGGTAGGGATATTGGCGGTGGCTGAAGACGTGGAGGAACAGGCGGCCATCGGGGCGGAGCCATGCCTTCACCCGGCCGAGCAGTTCGCGCCAGTTGGCCATGTGTTCGAACATCTCGACCGAGACGACGCGGTCGAACTGCCCATCGGGCGCAAATGCGTTCATGTCGGCGGTAAGCACGGTCAGGTTGGTGAGGCCGCGCGCTGCCGCCTTGGCACGAATGTGTTCGCCCTGCGGCCGTGAATTCGAGACGGCGGTGATGCGCGCATTGGGGAAGCGCGCGGCCATGAAGAGGCTGAGCGAACCCCAGCCGCAGCCGAGTTCGAGGATGTGCTGGCCGTCCTCCAGCGCCGCGTGTTCGACCGTCGCCATAAGGGCGGCAAGTTCGGCCTGTTCGAGCGTCTCGTTGCCGGTGGGATAGAGGCAGCAGGAATACTTGGCGTTCGGCCCAAGGCTCAGTTCGAAGAAGCGCGGCGGCAGTTCATAGTGCTGTTCGTTGGCGGCATCGGTGTGTTCGGCAACGGGCCGCTGCGCCATCCACGCGGCAAACAGGTCATCGGCCGGTCGATCGCGATGGAGGGCGCGGCGGCGCTTCTCGCACATGAAGGACACGCCGGCGCGGGTCAGCGCATCGGGCAGCGGGGCGCGCTCTACGAGCGAGATCAGCGGGGCAAGGAGGCTCACGACAGGTAACTAGCCATCGGGGTGTGACTTGTGTCAACCTGTCACCACGGGAGCGGTCTATAACGGGAAACGGACGGGTAAGGTCGCGGCGGTTCGTGTCGCGGTGCCTATGGGGGTCATGGTGTGATAACAGAGAGTGGTGCGCCGGGGGGCGCGCTCGATATTGCCGTGGTGGGGAGCGGAATCTCCGGCCTTTCGGCTGCGTGGCTGTTATCGCAACGGCACCGCGTGACGCTGTTCGAGGCGGCGGACCGGCTTGGCGGGCACAGCAACACGGTCGAGGCCGATGGCGTGCCGGTGGACACCGGGTTCATCGTCTACAACGAGCGGACCTACCCCAACCTGACGGCGCTGTTTGCGCATCTGGGCGTGCCCACGCGCGAGACGGTGATGAGCTTTGCCGTCACGCTGGACCAGGGGCGGTTGGAGTATTCGGGCGACTTGCGCGGATTGTTCGCACAGCGGCGGAACCTTGTGTCCCCGCGCTTCTGGTCGATGCTGCGAGACCTGGTGCGCTTCTACAAGGCTGCACCCCGCGACCTGCCGGAGATGGGCGAACTCGGGCTTGGCGCCTATCTGGACGGGCTGGGCTGCGGGCCGGCGTTTCGCGACGATCATCTCTATCCGATGGCGGCGGCGATCTGGTCTACCCGGTGCGCGATATTCCGCACCATCCGGCGGCAGCCTTCGTGCGCTTTTTCGAGAACCACGGACTGCTGCAGTTCCGCGAACGGCCGCGCTGGCGCACGGTCGATGGCGGGAGCCGCGAATACGTGAAGCGCATCAGCGCACCGTTCATCGAGCGCGTGCGGCTGTCTTCGCCGGTGCAACGGATACGGCGCCTGCCCGATGGTGTTCTGATAGATGGCGGGTGTGGCTGGGAGCGGTTCGACCAGGTCGTGCTCGCCACCCATGCCGACCAGTCACTGGCCATGCTGGGCGATGCCGACGACGACGAGCGGCGCCTGCTCGGGCCTTTCCCTATCGCCATAACGAAGCCGTGCTCCATGCCGATGCGCGGCTGATGCCGCGGCGGCGCAAGGTGTGGTCGGCGTGGAACTATGCGGCGCAGCGGGGGCGGAACAGCACCAGCTATCGGTGACCTACTGGATGAACCGGCTGCAGCACCTGCCGACCGACAAGGACCTGTTCGTCACGCTCAATCCGCTGGACGAGCCTGATCCGGCACTGGTGATCCGGCGCGAGGCCTATGATCACCCGGTATTCGACGTGGCCGCCGGCCTTGCACAGAAGCAGTTGTGGTCGTTGCAGGGCCGGCGCCGCACATGGTTCTGCGGCGCGTGGTTCGGGGCGGGATTCCATGAGGACGGGCTGCAATCGGGCCTTGCCGTGGCCGAGCAGCTGGGTGGCGTGCGGCGGCCCTGGAACGTCGCGGACGAATCCGGGCGCATCCATGTGACGCATCAGGCGCGCGTGCCGGAAATGGCGTGATGGACGACGGGGCGCTTTATCTCGGGCATGTGCTGCACCGGCGATTGCGGCCCTGCATCCACGTGCTGCGCTATCGCGTGCTGCACATGGCGCTCGACATCGACCGGATCGACGACCTTGCGGCGCGGCTGCGGCTGTTCTCGCGCGGGCGGTTCAACCTGTTTTCCTTCCATGACCGCGATATCGGCGACGGCAGCGCGCTGCGCCCGCACGCCGAACGGCTGCTGCGCGAAGCCGGCATCGAACCGGACGGCGGCCGCATCGTGCTGCTGACGATGCCGCGCATGCTGGGATATGCCTTCAATCCGTTGAGCACATGGTTCTGCCATGGCGCCGACGGGATCTTGCGCGCCGTGATCTACGAGGTCTCCAACACCTTCGGCGAGCGGCACAACTATGTGATCGCGGCAAAGCATGGCGGCACACTGCACCAGTCGGTGGCGAAGCGGTTCCATGTATCGCCGTTCCTGCCGATGGATCTGGACTATGCCTTCCGCGTGCAGCCGCCGGGCGAGCGGCTCGGGATCGGGATCACTGTCTCCGACGCAAAAGGGCCAGTGCTTGCCGCAGTCCATACCGCGCGGCGTCGTGAACTGACCGACGCCGCTCTTCTACGGGCGGCGCTGGGCTACCCTCTGGCAACTCTCAAGGTAACTACAGGTATTCACTGGGAAGCGCTGAAGCTGTGGCTCAAGCGCGTGCCGCTGTTCCGCAAGCCGACGCCGCCCGCGACGGCGGTGACGGCGGGGCAATAAGATCAGAACAGGCGGGTGAGCAGGTAAAAGGCGGCGCTGACGGTGGCGCTGGCCGGGATCGTGATGAACCATGCCATGACCACGCGCTGCGCCACGCCCCAGCGGACGGCGCTGGCGCGGCGGGCAGCGCCGGTGCCGATGACGCTGCCGGTGATGGCGTGGGTCGTCGAAACCGGGATGCCCAGCGCGCTCGCCCCGAACACCACGATCGACCCCGCAGAAGAAGCGCAGAAACCGGTGTGGTGGTTGAGCCGGGTAATCTTGGTGCCCATCGTCTTGATGATCTTCCAGCCGCCCGACATGGTGCCCAGTGAGATGGCTGCATAGCACGACAGCACGACCCATTCGGGAATGTGGAATTCACCCTTCAGATAGCCTGTCGAGTAGAGCAGCACGGTGATGATGCCCATCGTCTTCTGCGCATCGTTGCCGCCATGGCTGATCGAATAAGCCGCCGACGACAGCAGGTGCAGCCCCTTGAACACGCCTTCGGCGCGGCGCGGCTGGAAGCTCTTGAACAGCCAGCTGGTGATCAGCACGAAGAACATGGCCAGCGCCATGCCGATCATTGGTGACATGAAGATGGCGACGAAGGTCTCGATCGTCTTCTTGGATTCGATTGCGTCGAAGCCGCCATGCATCACGCCCGCGCCGAGCAGGCCGCCGATCAGCGCGTGGCTCGACGACGACGGGATGCCCTTGATCCAGGTGACAATGTTCCAGAACATCGCCCCGATCAGCGCGCCAAACACGACCGCAGGCGTAACGATGTCCTTGTCGATGATGCCTTTGCCGATAGTGTCGGCGACATGGAGGCCGACCAGCCAGTAGGCACCGAAGTTTCCTGCCGCAGCAAAGATGACGGCGGCGACCGGCGACAGCAGGCGCGTCGAGACGACGGTGGCGATGGAATTCGCCGCATCGTGCAGGCCGTTCAGAAAATCGAAGGCCAGCGCCAGCGCAATCAGGCCGACCAGCAGCGGAAAGGCGAGCTCGTGCATCGGATCAGCTCCTGTCCCGCGCCGTCAGGCGTGGTCGATGACCAGCGCGTCGATCTCGTTCGCGACGTCTTCGAAGGCGTCAGCGATCTTTTCGAGGTGCTTGAAGATCTCGCGCGAGACGATGAAGGCGATGTGATCGCCATCGGCGCGGTGGCGCTGGAAATTGGCCTTGAGGCCTGCCTGGTGGATCAGGTCGACCTCGCCCTCCAGCTTGACGATGCGTTCGGTCAGTGCATGAAGGCGGCCGCCGTTGCGCTCAATATCGCGGAGCAGCGGCATGGCTTCGGCGATGAGGCCGACGGCTTCGACGATCTTGTCGGCCATCGCCTGCATCTCCGGCTCGAAGCCGACGATTTCGTAAAGCTCGATGGCCGATGCGGCGGCCTGCATCTCGTCGATGGTGTCATCCATCGCGCCGATCAGCGAAGTGATGGCTCCGCGATCGAATGGCGTGAGAAAGGTGCGGCGCACGGTGAACAGCACTTCGCGGATCACGTCATCGGCGGCATGCTCGCGGTCGCGGATCTTGCCGACCCACTGCGCGGAATCGCCTTGGGCGCGCGTCAGCCTGGCAAGGGCATCAGCCGCGTCGACGCAGGCTGCCGCATGGCGTTCGAACATGCCGAAGAAATCGCCCGACTTGGGCAGGAGACGCTGGAACCAGCCGAACATCGATAAGCTTCCCGAATTGCCGCACGCACCAGGGGAAACGACTCGTCTCCTCCTGTGCGCGCACTAGGCCAGTCATAGTGCGGTAACAATCGGAAAGCGCGTGCTTGTCCACACGATCAGAGCCAGCCGATCCGCCTGAAGCGCAACCACAGGCCGCCGCAGATGGTGATGATCACGCCCCACACCGCGAAGTAGCCATAACGCCACTTCAGCTCGGGCAGGTATTCGAAGTTCATGCCATAGATGCCGGCAATGGCGGTGGGCACGGCGAGGATGGCGGCCCAGGCAGCCAGTTGGCGGGTCATCTCTCCCTGCCGGTGCTGTTCGAGCAGGCTGGCGGTTTCGACAATGGCCGCAAGCGTTTCCTTCAAGCCCCGCATCCGCGCCATGGCCCGACGGACATGATCGAGCACATCGCGAAACCAGATCCGCGCGGCGGGATCGATGCAGGGAAGATCAGCCACCACCAGGCGTTCGCAAACCTCCTCCATCGGCCCGATCACCCGCTCGAACCGGCGCAACTGGCGGCGCAGGCGGAAGATGCGGCGGATGACCGACTGCTCGGGAAACACGTCGATGGCGGCTTCTTCCATCTCCTGTGCGATCTCCTCGAGGCGTTCGAGCAAGGGCAGGTAGCCATCGACGATGAAATCGAGCACGGCATGGAGAATGTAGTCCGGCCCTTCGGAAAGCCTGTCGCCCTGCGCCTCGATTTCGGCGCGCAGTGACACATGCGGCCGCGTGCTGCCGAAGCGCACGGTGATGAGGAAATGGGGGCCGACGAAGAACGCTGTCTGGCCGTAGCCGATTTCCTCGCCTTCCTGCAGTTCGGCGGTGCGGGCGACCACGAACAGCGTCTTGCCGTAAACCTCGACCTTGGGCAGCTGGCGGGGATTGAGGGCGTCCTCGACGGCGAGAGGATGCAGGCCATACTGGCGGCGCACAAGATCCATCTCCGCCGCGTCCGGTTCGCACAGGCCGATCCAGTCAAAGCTGTGAGGCGCAAGCTCGGCCACGCAAGCGCCGGTCAGTTCAAGGGCTACATCGTGAGCGATGCCATTGCTGTAGCGGCGGGCGGCGATAACGGTCATGCCGACATGAGTGGCAAAGTCGGGCGCCACTGGCAATCGCGCGCAAGTGTGCTAACATTTCTGTAAATAGAAACGATGGAGAGCGATCGTGGGTGCAGAGCAGTCCACATTTACGGCCGGCAAGCCGGATACAGACGTGCTGATCGTCGGCGCCGGAATTTCCGGTATCGGCATGGCAGCGCACATGAAAATGCTCTGCCCCGACCGCTCGTTCACGATCGTGGAGCGCCGCTCGCAGATCGGCGGCACGTGGGATCTGTTCCGGTACCCCGGCGTGCGTTCCGATTCGGACATGCACACGCTGGGCTTCGTGTTCGAGCCATGGAAGCACGAGAAGTCGATCGCTGACGGTCCGTCGATCCTCGACTATCTGAACCGGATTGCCGACGAGCGCGACATCCGCCGCCACATCCGCTTTGACAGCAAGGTGGTGAGCGCCGATTTCGACAGTGCCGCCGGGTACTGGGTGGTGACCTTGGAAGGCAAGGACGGGCAGCGCAGCCGGGTGACGGCGGGCTGGCTCTACCTGGGATCGGGCTACTACGATTACGACAAGCCTTACGAGGCGCATTTCGAGGGGCGCGAGGACTTCAAGGGCGAGATCGTCCACCCGCAATTCTGGCCGGAGAACCTCGACTACGCGGGCAAGCGGGTCGTCGTCATCGGATCGGGCGCGACCGCGGTGACGATCGTGCCGTCAATGGCGGACAAGGCGGCGCACGTCACGATGCTGCAGCGCACGCCGACATGGTACGTCACCCGGCCAGCCAAGGACGCGATCGCCAATTTCCTGCGCAAGTTCCTGCCCGAGGAGACCGCGTACCGGATCACCCGGTTCAAGAACGTCAAGCTGCAGAACCTGTTCTTCAAGCGGGCACGCACCCGGCCGGACAAGGTTGCCGCGTTCCTGACCAAGCGGCTGAAGTCGTTGCTGGGCGACAAGTACGATGAAAAGGCCTTCACGCCGCCCTACAATCCGTGGGAGCAGCGGCTGTGCCTGGTGCCCGACGCCGACCTGTTCGAGGCGATCAAGGCGGGCAAGGCCAGCGTGGTGACCGACCGGATCGAGCGTTTCGATGCGACCGGCATCCAGCTGCAATCGGGCAAGCATCTCGATGCCGACGTGATCGTTACGGCAACCGGCCTCAAGATGGTCATGGCCGGCAAGATCGCGATCAGCGTGGACGGCATGCCGGTCGATTTCGCCGACCGCTATTACTACAAGGGCGCGATGTTCTCGAACGTGCCGAACCTTGCGGCGGTGTTTGGCTATCTCAACGCTTCGTGGACGCTGCGGGCCGATATCAACGCGCGCTATATCTGTGACGTGCTCAACGCGATGAAGGCGCGCGGGATGGAAGTTGCCGTACCGAAGCTGGCGCCCAACCACCATCTGGACGAGGACAACATCTACGATTTCTCCTCGGGCTATATCGAACGCGCGCGCCATCTCCTGCCCAAGTCGGCAAGCGACATGCGCTGGCGATTGAACCAGGATTACGTGCGCGACGTGGCGTGGATGCGCGATGACCCGATCGAGGACGGTGTGCTGCAATTCGGCCATCCACGCCCGGCAACCGCGCACAAGGCGCACATGGCGGCAGCGGAATAAGCGCTTTTGCGGGAGCGTCCCTTGCGATACCAATCGCGCGATGACTGACGAATCCCGCATCTGGACCGCCGCGCTGATTGTCGTGGGTGACGAAATCCTGTCCGGCCGCACGCAGGACAAGAACATCGCCCAAGTGGCGACCTGGCTCGGCGTCCAGGGCATCCGCCTGCGCGAGGTTCGCGTCGTGGCGGACGACATGGTGGCCATCATCGAGGCGGTCAACGCCCTGCGCGCCCGCAACGACTACCTCTTCACGACTGGCGGCATCGGCCCGACGCACGACGATATCACGGTGGATGCAGTAGCGGCGGCGCTGGGCGTGGACGTGGTGATCCACCCCAAGGCCCGGGCGATCCTGGAAAACTACTACGCCACGCGCGGTGGCCTGAACGATGCGCGCCTGCGCATGGCCCGCGTCCCTGCCGGCGCGGACCTGATCGAGAACCGCGTTTCCGGCGCCCCCGGCATCCGCGTGGGCAACGTGTTCCTGATGGCGGGCGTGCCGGGCATAACCGCACAGATGCTCGATGGCCTGACCGGTCAGCTCGAAGGCGGTTTGCCGCTGCTCTCGACCACGGTCGGCTGCTGGGTCGCCGAAAGCGAGATCGCCGACCTTTTGCGCGAGACGGAAAAGGCGTTCGATGGCGTGCAGATCGGCAGCTACCCGTTCTTCCGGGAAGGCAAGACCGGGGCGAACTTCGTGATCCGTTCGGTCAGCGACGCGACGCTCAAGGCCTGCGCCCATGCGCTGGAAGAGGGGCTGGCCGCAATCGGCCGCTTCCCGGTTGCCGGGGGCATCTGAGATCGTGCTGACCCGTCGTCTGGCCCTGCTGGCGCCGATCGCCTTCGCTCTGGTTGCCGCCGCGCCGGTAAAGAAGCGCGCCCCCGCCCCGCGCCCGGCAGCGCCGGCCTATCCCGCGCCGTCGACCGCTCCCCTGCCCGACACGGTCCGTGTGGCGCTGGAGACCGAGGCCGGGCGAATCGTCGTCGAAGTCGACGTGAAGCGCGCGCCCGCATCCGCGACGAACTTTGTCCGCTATGCCGAGACGAAGCGCTTCGATGGCACGGTGTTCTACCGCGCGATGCATCTCAACTGGGGAGAGCAGCCCAACGGCCTGATCCAGGCCGGAACGCGCGGCGACCCGAAGCGCAACCTGCCGGCAATCGCGCATGAGCCAACCAATGTGACCGGCATCCTGCACAAGGCCGGCACGCTTTCGATGGCCCGCTATGCACCGGGCACGGCAACCGGCGACTTTTCGATCATGGTATCGGATCAACCGGGACTGGATGCCCAGCCGGACTCCGCAGATCCCGAGGCCAAGGCAGGATATGCCGCATTCGGCCAGGTTGTCGAAGGCATGGACGTGGTGAAGGCAATCTTCGCCGCTCCGATCTCGGAGACCGAGGGCGAAGGGATCATGCGCGGCCAGATCCTGGCAAAGCCGGTGAAAATCCTGTCGGCCCGGCGCGTGACCGTTGTTGCGCCCGATGCGCCGCCCGCGCCTTGATCGCCTGCTGCTGGCCCTGCTGCCAGCGCTTACGGGATGCTCCCCGGCCCTGAAGGACTTCGAACGCACGCTGGCCGCAAACGACAGCGCTACGGCGGCACTCGGCCAGTGGTGTGAACGGCGGCGGCTTGCCGAACCTCCCGTGATCCGTGCCTTGTCCGATCCTGCTGCTTCACCGGTCTCGGCCATAATCCGCCAGAACCTCGAGATTTCCCGCGACGAGCCAGTGGCCTACCGTCATGTGCGGCTGGTCTGCGGCGAGAGAACGCTGTCGGTAGCGCACAACTGGTATGTCCCGTCACGCCTGACGCCCGACATGAACCACACGCTGGTCACGACCGATACGCCGTTCGGAAAAGTCGTGGCGCCGCTCCGCTTCCAGCGTGAACGCCTGGCGCAGACGCGCGGGGCGATGGAACAGTGCCCACAAGGGACAATCCTCTCGCACCAGGCCCGGCTGCGCACGGCGCACGGCGAACTGATCAGCCTGGTTATCGAGTGCTATACGAAGGAAAACATCCGGTAACTTTTCTTTACGCAAGACGGGAACGCAATGGCGGCCTGAGGATTTCCTGCGTCGACGGGAGTACCACCTTACGATGCCGACGACGCCGACCTACGCTTTCTCGCGCGATGCGGGGAACAACCGGCTTATCCTGCTGCTGCTTGCAATCGGCTTCGCCGCCGTGGTTGCGGCGGTTGCCGCCGTGGTCATCGTGCAGAGGAAGGCAGAGAGCGATGCCTACTGGGTGGAGCACACGCTGGACGTGGAAGCCTCGCTCAATCGCTTTGTCCGCCACGCCGAGCGGACCGAGACGGCCCGGCGCGGGATCATCATTGCACCCACCGAGACAACTTTCACGACCATCGCCGAGAAGGCCATCGCCGACGCGAATGCCGAACTGACGCGGCTCGAGGCTCTGGTGCTGGACAACTCGTCGCAAGTCCGGTCGGTCGAGGGCTTGCGCAAAGCTTTCGACAGGTATTCCAGACAGGCGCGCACCACCGAGGCGGAAGCCAAGCTGGGCATTCTCAAGGTGGAATCGCTCGACAGCGACGAGACCGTTGCCGCCATCCGCTACATCCGCGCTTACGTCGACGAGATGCTGGCTCGCGAGGACAAGCTGCTGCGCGAGCGGAATCAGGCGCAGGACAACACCCGCACCCTGCTTTCCGCAATGCTGGCGCTGTGCGCTGCGCTGGTGATCGGTGTCGCCATTGCGGCGGTCCAGATCATCCGTCGCAACATTGCCGAGATCGACGGCAACCGGCGTGAACTCCACCTGCTCAATCAGGAGCTCGAATCGCTGGTCGACGAGCGTACGGCCGAATTGCAGCGCGCCAACGCCGAAATCCAGCGCTTCGCCTACATCGTCAGCCATGACCTGCGCTCACCGCTGGTCAACGTCATGGGCTTTACCGCGGAGCTTGATGCGGCGCGCAAGGTCATCGGCGAACACGTGTTGAAGGATGGCGAGGAAGTGCCGCAACAGGTGCGTCTGGCGGTGGAGGAAGACCTGCCCGAGTCCATCGGCTTCATCCGTTCGTCCACGCAGAAGATGGACCGGCTGATCAACGCAATCCTGCGCCTTTCGCGCGAGGGCCGCCGTACCCTTGCCCCGGCGCGCGTGGCCATTGCCGAGGTGGTTCAATCCATTGTCGAGTCCCTGCAGCACCGCATCGACGAGACCGAAACGCGCGTGGAACTGGGCGAACTGCCCGTGGTCGAAACGGACCGGCTGGCGATCGAACAGATCCTGTCGAACCTGATCGAGAATGCGCTGAAGTACCTGCAACCGGGCCGCCCCGGCGAGATCCGCATTGCCGGCAGCACTGCGCACGGCCGCGCCATCATCACGGTGACCGACAACGGCCGTGGCATATCCGCCCGTGATCACGAGCGCATCTTCGATCTGTTCCGTCGATCGGGCATGCAGGACCAGCCGGGCGAAGGCATCGGTCTCGCCCATGTACGCGCGCTGGCCTATCGCTTGGGCGGGCTGGTCGAAGTATCATCAGAAGAAGGACAAGGTTCGACCTTCACGGTCAGCCTGCCGATCAAGTTTCAATCCGGAGTAGCCGATGCCTGATCAACTCGCCGTCAACATCGTCATGGTCGAGGATGACGAAGGTCATGCCCGGCTGATCGAAAAGAACATCCGCCGCGCCGGTATCTCGAACATGATCCATCATTTCACCGATGGCACCAGCGCGCTCGACTACCTGTGGAACGATCCGCACGGCCCGGCACACAATGGCCCCGCCCTTGTCCTGCTCGACCTCAACCTGCCGGACATGAGCGGGATCGACATCCTGTCCAAGATCAAGAGCGATCCGCATCTGCGGCGCACGCCGGTGGTGGTGCTGACCACGACAGACGACAAGGTGGAGATCCAGCGTTGCTACGACATGGGCTGCAACGTCTATATCACCAAGCCGGTCAACTACGAGAACTTCGCCGAGGCGATCCGCCAGCTCGGCCTGTTCCTCTCGGTCATCCAGGTGCCGGACGCCGAGGAGGCCCATTGAGCGCGGAACCCGTCCGCCTCCTTTATATCGATGACGATCCGGCGCTGCGCCGGCTGGTGCAACGTCGCCTCGGCACGCTGGGCTTCGAGATCACGCTGGCAGCCGACGGGCACGAGGGCCTTGCGGCGGCGCAGGGCGAAGATTTCGACGTGATCGCAGTGGATCACCACATGCCGGGCATGGACGGGTTGCAGACGCTTGAGCGGCTGCTTGAGCTGCCCTCGTGCCCGCCCGTCGTCTACGTCACCGGGGCCGATGACGGCCGCCTTGCCGCAGCGGCCTTGCGCGCTGGTGCTGACGACTATGTGGTCAAGTCGATCGGCGAGGACTTCATCGAGCTGCTGCGCTCGGCCTTCGCGCAGTCACTCGACAGAGTTCGGTTGCGCCGCGCCAAGGAGCAGGCCGAGCGTGACCTGATCGCCAGCAACGAGCGGCTCGGCGCCCTGCTGCGCGAGGTCAACCATCGCGTCGCCAACAACCTGCAGATGACGATGAGCTTCATCAACATGCAGGCTTCGGTCCTGCCCGAAGGCGAGGCGCGCAACGCGCTGCTGGCCTCGCAACAGCGCATCGGCGCCATCGCGCACGTCAACCGCCACCTCTATGCCACCGGCAATGTCGAGAGCGTGGCGCTGGACGAATATCTCGCCAATCTCGCCCGCGATCTGACCGAGACCTGGACGTCGCCACACGCCCCGCGCACCGTCGTGGCCCGGGCCGAGCCGATGGAATTGCAGACGGACAAGGCGGTCACCCTTGGCATCATCATTTGCGAACTCGTGGCAAATGCGTGCAAGTACGCCTACGACACTGATTGCGCGGGCGAAGTGCGGATCATCCTGTCGACCAGCGCGGATGGCCGCGTTCGTCTGACCGTGGAAGACGATGGTGCGGGGTTTGGCGAGAACGCCGAGACCAAGGGCACCGGCCTTGGGCAGCGACTGGTCAAGGCCATGGCGCGTGGCCTTGGCGCCTCGATCTGCGCGCAGAGTGCCAACCCCGGCTTTCGGGTCAGCCTCGAGTTCGATCCGGGCTGACCGTCCAGTCGCCAATCGCGCCTTCCATGGCGGCGTCGGCATAGGCTTCGAGTTCACGCCAGTGGCGATCCCAGCCGGGCCCGCGCTTTTCGGGCGGAATGATCGCTTCCACCTGCAGGCGGGCAACGGTGACCGGGTTCTTGGCGAGTTCGGGATCGGGCATCCGCCGCTCCTAGACGAGTGGCGCTGGCAGAAAAAGGGCCGGAGAGGTTTCCCTCCCCGGCCTTCTTTTTTATTGGCTTCGATCGTTGAAGATCAGCCGCCGTGAACCTGGGCAACGTCGATCTTGAGGCCGGGGCCCATCGACGAGGACAGGCCGACCTTGCGGACGTACTTGCCCTTGGCGCCAGCGGGCTTGGCCTTGACGACCGCATCGACGAAAGCGTCGAAGTTGGCGCGCAGCGCTTCGTCCGAGAACGAGAGCTTGCCGATGCCGCCGTGGATGATGCCGGCCTTTTCGACGCGGAATTCGATCTGACCGCTCTTGGCAGCCTTGACCGCATCGGCGACGTTCGGCGTGACGGTGCCAAGCTTCGGGTTCGGCATCAGGCCCTTGGGGCCCAGCACCTTGCCGAGGCGGCCGACGATGCCCATCATGTCGGGCGTCGCGATCACGCGGCCATAGTCGAGGTTGCCGTTCTGCATGTCCTCGAGCAGGTCTTCGGCGCCAACCTTGTCGGCACCAGCGGCGAGAGCGGCTTCAGCCTTGTCGCCACGGGCGAAAACGGCGACCTTGACGTCCTTGCCGGTGCCCGAGGGCAGCGTGACCATGCCGCGGACCATCTGGTCGGCGTGGCGCGGATCGACGCCGAGGTTCAGCGAAACTTCAAGGCTCTCGTCGAACTTGGCGCTCTTGAGGTCCTTGAGCAGCGCGATGGCTTCATCGATTGCGTAAAGCTTCTGGTTGTCGCCCAGCTTGGTGGTCAGGGCCTTCTGCTTCTTGGTCTGCTTGGCCATGGAATCAGCCCTCCACCACGGTGAGGCCCATCGCGCGCGCGGAGCCTTCGATGATCTTCGTTGCGGCGTCGATGTCGTTCGCGTTAAGGTCCTTCATCTTGGCCTGGGCGATTTCCGCCAGCTGCGAGCGCTTGATCGAACCGGCCGAAGCCTTGCCCGGGGTCTTCGAACCCGACTTGATGCCAGCGGCCTTCTTGATGAAGAAGGTGGCGGGCGGGGTCTTGGTCACGAAGGTGAACGAACGGTCCGCGTAAACCGTGATCACGGTCGGCAGCGGGGTGCCCTTCTCGACTTCCTGCGTTGCAGCGTTGAACTGCTTGCAGAATTCCATGATGTTAACGCCGCGCTGACCCAGCGCCGGACCGATCGGCGGAGCAGGCTTTGCTTCACCGGCTGCAACCTGCAGCTTGATATAGCCTTCAATCTTCTTGGCCACGATGGCCTCCTTTCTTCCTGTCGGCCCGCCTGTTGGAGCAAAGCCTCAGAGTGAGCGGTCAAACGTCCCGAAGGAACTCCCGCACGGAATCACTACCCTTTCAGGCAGCGAAGCGCGGGCCGATAAGACTATCGGCCCGCAAAAGCAAGTGTTGCCTGTAACCCTTGGCGGATCAGCCGCGAACCAGTTCGACTTCCTCGAAGCCCAGTTCCACCGGCGTTGCACGCCCGAAGATCGAAACCGAGACCTTAACGCGGCTCTTGTCGAAGTCCAGTTCCTCGACCACGCCGTTGAACGAGGCAAACGGACCTGCGTTGACCTTGACCTGATCACCGATCTCGTAATCGACCGAGACGTTCTTGCGTGGTTCGGCAGCGGCCTGCTCGCGCGCGCCGAAGTAGCGGGCGGCTTCCTTGTCGGAAATCGGCTGCGGCTTGTTGTTGGTGCCGAGGAAGCCGGTCACCTTCGGGGTGTTCTTGACGAGGTGGTAGATGTCGTCATTCATCGCCAGCTTGGCGAGAACGTAGCCCGGCATGAACTTGCGTTCGACCTGGACCTTCTTGCCGCGCTTGACTTCAGTGACGGTCTCGGTCGGCACCTCGACCGCTTCGACCAGCTGCGAAAGGCCGATACGCTCGGCTTCGGAGATGATCGCTTCCTTCACCTTGTTCTCGAAACCGGAATAGGCGTGAATGATGTACCAGCGGGCCATATCGTTTCTCTTGGTTCTTTAGGTGGTCAGGCAAGGGAGAGCAGGAAGCGGACGGCTGCGCTGAACAGCGAGTCGATGCCGAGGAAAAACACCGCGAGGATCAGCATCATGATGCCGACGAAGATCGCCGTGGTGGTGGTTTCCTGGCGGGTCGGCCAGACGACCTTGCGTGCTTCGGCCTTCACCTGATTGAAGAACTCGCCGGGGCTGGTCTTGGCCATTGCTCTGGTGCCTTGCTTGCTGCGGCAGAAGCCGCGTGGAATTTCGTTTCTTCCGGCTAGGGGTCATCGCCGCCCCGGACAAGTCCGGGAGGGGCTGGCGATTTTCCGATGTCGGAAGTTCCGTTCATTTAGTCCGCAAGGGCCCCGTTGGCAAGTGCAGCGATGGGGTGCGGTAATGGGATGGCCTGCTCCCAGCCGCGGGCGACCCGAGCCACGGGCAGGAACGCAGCCACCTGTGCCCCGTTGAACGCCTGCACGAAAACGGGGCGCAAGATGGGGCGAAAGGAACGAGAACCATGAAAAAGATCATTCTCCCGCTGGTGGCTCTTGCCATGGCCAGCACTGCGCAGGCCCAGAGTGGGCAGGCCCAGAGCGGCCAGACCAAGACCGAAAGCTCGGTCAACACCGGTGCGCAGGTTTCGACCGGCAACGGCGCGGTCAATGCCAATACCGGTGTCGGCGCAGACGTGAGCACGACAGCCACCACGCAGCGCGATGCGACAACGAAAGGGATCGGTGGAGATGTTTCCACCACCGTCCAGACCCGCAACGAGGTTCGCGCAGACACGCGGGCAGCAGATCGCGCAGAACGCAAGGCCGCAACAACCGCTGAGCGCACCAAGCGCAAGGCCGAAGCTACCGCAGAGCAAACCCGTCGCGCGGCAGAGCGGGCGACTGGTCGCGTGAAAGACCGCGCCACTGGCACGATCGACGACGTGGCGACCTCGGGCGCAGTCGATGCGGCCGTCTCGGGCCGGGGTTCGCTGGGCGGCAGCCTGGGACAGACCAGTGCTGGCGCTGCCGGGTCGCTGCAGGGCGCCGTAGCCGGCGGTGCGTTGGGCGGCCAGCGTCGCAAATAACCCCCAGCCTCAAAACGGCATGGAAAGGGCGGGCCAGAGACGGCTCGCCCTTTTTCGTGCCGGTTTCGTCGGCTCATCGGACATTGCCACTGGCGTTGCGCAGTCGCGGTGCTAGCATCCTGCCACTCTCAAGCGAACCAGACGCGTGAGACGACTGGGGCGGGCGCTTAGGCGTTCCGCCTCTTTTTTCGATTGCGGCAAACGGCCTGACGCATCCTGTATGGCTGCACAGTGACCGCCAGTACTTCGCGCTGTCTTCAAGGTGATTCGCGGCGCCGAACCTCGCCTTGGTGGCGAGTGGCAGGAGTGGAGGGACTCGAACCCACGGCCCTCGGTTTTGGAGACCGATGCTCTACCAACTGAGCTACACTCCTGTGCTCTGAGCGGCCCCTTAAAGACTTGACGGCGGGAGCGCAACCGACCGAAACACATTATTGAAGATTATGGCCCGCAACGATCCCCATGCCATCCCGCCCGAGCTTCTGCTCAAGGCCTATCGTGCCGGGATTTTCCCGATGGCGGACAGTCGCGACGATCCCGAAGTCTTCTGGGTGGAGCCGCGAATGCGGGCGATTCTGCCGCTTGAGGGGTTCCATCTTTCGAAATCCCTGGCCCGCACGTTGCGGCGCGGCAAGTTCACCGTGACCTGCAATGCCGCGTTCGAAGCGGTGATCGACGCCTGCGCCGCGCCCCGCCCCGGTGCCGAGGAAAGCTGGATCAGCGCGCGGATTCGCGAAAGCTACATCGGGCTTCACGAGCATGGCCACGCTCATTCGATCGAATGCTGGAGCGAAGGACGGCTGGTCGGCGGGCTCTATGGTGTCGGATTCGCGCGCGTGTTCTGTGGCGAATCGATGTTCAGCCGCCAGACCGATGCCTCGAAGGTCGCACTGGCCTGGCTGGTTGCGTCGCTGCGGGCGGTTGGCGCGGAATTGCTCGACTGCCAGTTCACCACGACTCACCTGGCGTCACTGGGTGCAATCGAGATCCCGCAAAGCCAGTATCTGCAACTGCTGTCGCAGGCTCAGCGGCCTTATTCCCCGGCCGAAGTTGCTGCGGGTCGCGCACTTGTCGCAGCAGTTGGCGAAGGACTGGGGGCAGGCTTTCGAGCGGGACCGGGCGCAGGATCGGGCGAAGCCGCCGCGCTGGCATTGCCGCTGGGCTTTGCCGCACTGCGCGCCGAAGCGACCGGCTCTTCCTCGCCGGGGAAGGTCATCGCGCAGTCCTTGACCCATACGTCATAAACGGGGTGCTCGACCACGCTCAACGACGGGGCGTTCCGGAACAACCAGCCTGAAAACACCTTGCGCCAGGCCAGTGGCTGATCGGTGCTCGCCCGCTCTTCGACGAACAGCTGGACGAAAGCGCCGGTCTCGGGCGGATCTTCCCACGGCGCGGTCTTCTCGCACGTGGCGAGCTTGACGATGGCATTGCCGATCCGCCGCGATTCGCCGCTCTTGAGGACAACGTCCTGCGTGATGTTGTTGCGCTTGTTGAGAAAGCCGAGCGTTGCCACGCGATCCTTGATCGGTGTGCCGAATTCGCTTTCGATCGCCGCTCCCGAAGCCGTGGCAATCGCCGCACCGCTCTCGGTCGCCTCGGGTGGCGGCGGAGGAGCCTTCTCGCCGCATCCGGCCAGCATGAGCACGCCCGCAAGGACGAGCGCCCGGGTTGCCGGCGATGCGTCCGATGGCATCAGGCTTCCGGAACCCAGGCTTCGTAGTCGCCGGTTGCGGCGGCACGCTTGCCGCCACGCTCCAGCGCGCCCTGCGGACGGTAGGCCTGGACAGTGCCGGTGGCGTTCGGAGTGTATTCCGCCTCCCAGATGCGGGCAGGCGGCAGGTTGCTTTCAGGCACACCGTCAAACGAGCCGTGCAGCCAGCCATGCCATTCGGCAGGCACGCGGCTGGCATCGTTGGCGCCGTTATAGATCACCCACCGACGTTCACGCCCGGCAAAGGGGTGGCCCTTGGGAAAGGGCTTCTTCGCGCGGAAATATGCGTTTCCTTGCGCGTCGGTGCCCACCTGCTCACCATTCAGTGCGCTGAACAGCATGGTGGTGACGGTGGCGCCATTCCACCATGTGAAGATCTTGCCGAGGATGCTCATGCTACCTGCCTTGGATATTACGGCGCGCTTAGCCGCTGATGGGGGAGTCGGCAAGCGCGTTGATGCCGCTGCGCTTATCTTACCAGTCAACCCTGTTCACCATTCAACCCTGTTCACCATTCAACCTTGTCGCCCGGCTTGATGCCGAGCCTTGCCGCCAGCCCGCCGTTGATTTCCAGCACGGCCAGCGTCGGCCCGTCCGCAGGGAGCGGGGTTTCGTCATAAGGCCTGGCATTGGCCGCGATGTTGAGGATGCGGCGATCGAGGCCGACGAAGATGATGTCGAGCGGAATCACCGTGTTGCGCATCCAGAACGACGCAATATCCGGCGGATTGCGCAGAAAGATCATGCCTTCGTCATCGCCGATCTCGGTTCGGAACATCAGCCCCTTGGCCTGTTCGGCAGACGTGCGCGCGACTTCCGACCTGAATACGTGCGCCCCGTTGCCGCTGGTCACCGTCACCGGCGTGATCTGGAGGCCCGAGACCGGATGAACCGCCGCCGTTGCGGCCTGGGGCTGGGCCTTCGCCCCGGCGTCGGCCGCACCCGGCGAGCATCCTGCTATCAACGCAAGGGCAGAAAGGACGGCTAGTCTAGTCAGCTGCTTCATCGATCCACTCTTCCAGAGCTTCGGGGCTGGATGCATTCACCACCTCGCGCGCATAGGCAAGGGGTGTCCTGCCCTTAGCATGGCTGCGACCTGCTTCTCGCGCTGTGCCGGGTCAAGCCCGCCGCCCCCGCCAAACGGGCCGAAGCGCCGCTTCCGCGCCATGACGAGTGCCGCCCGGCGCCGCTCGGCATCGCTGCCCCGCGCCTCCTCACGCAGGGTTTCGGCAATTCCCGCCGCGCCCAGCGCCTGGTCGATCCGCCGCGCCCCATAGCCCCGCCGCAGCAGGCTTTGCGCCTTGCCGCGGGCGAATCCGGCATCGTCGACGTAGCCGAGTGCGACGAATCGGCTGACGATCGCGTGAATATCCGCCTCGCCTTCCCCCTCCCATCCCCGTTCGCGCAGCTTTCGCCTAAGGTAGTCGGAAAGCTTGCCCGCGCTGGTGGCAAAGCGCGCGACATAGGCCAGCGCCAGCTCGTCAAGCCGCGCGGCGTCGAGCGGTCTCGGCGGCTTCCTTTCGCGGCGGTTGCCACGGCCATCAGGGGAATTGCGGTCCATCCGCCACATTCGTGCCACAGTCCCTGCTAAATGAGAACGTCCGTACCGTGGTGGCGTTGTTTTCGCGTCACGGACCAGTAATGGGCCGTTCGAGCTAATGGACCGTTCATCGGCGGGTCTGCACAGGCCCGCAGGACGAATGAAGAGAACATCGGGGTATCGCATGACTGTTTCGAACGCTGTCGCTGACAAGGCGATTCTCGTTCCCACACCCAATATCGACGTGCAGCCACGTCGCTATGCGGACTTCGATACCTTCTGCGATGCGCTGGACCATGCGGCCAAGGGCAAGCTCGGGTTCAACTTCCACGATCCGCGCGGCACGCTCTCGCGCGTCTATCCCTATTCCGAACTGCGCGAGGACGCGCTGGTGGCTGCACGCCGCCTGTTGGCGCTGGGCGTAGCTCCCGGCGATCGCGTTGCCCTGGTGGCCGAAACCGGCCCCGATTTCGCGGCAATCTTCTGCGGCGCGATGTATGCCGGCGCCTGGCCGGTGCCGCTGCCTCTGCCGACCAGCTTTGGCGGCAAGGAAAGCTATATCGACCAGCTCGCCGTCCAGCTGGCCAGCTCGGACCCGAAGATGCTGGTCTATCCCGGCGAGATTGCCGAGATGGCTGGCGCTGCTGCCGCGCGCCAGGGCTGCGCCGGTCTTTCGTGGGACGAATTCCATGCGGGCGATCAGTCCGACGCGGCCCTGCCCACGCCTGATCCTGATGCGATCAGCTACCTGCAGTATTCCAGCGGCTCGACCCGCTTTCCGCACGGGGTCGCCGTCACGCACCGCGCGCTGCTGGCAAACCTTGCCGGCCACTCGCACGGCATGAAGATCGCCGATCCGGATCGTGCGGTTTCGTGGCTGCCGTGGTATCACGACATGGGCCTGGTCGGCTGCTTCCTCTCGCCGATCGCCAACAGCGTCTCGGTCGATTACCTCAAGACCGAGGATTTCGCCCGCCGCCCGCTGGCCTGGCTTGATCTGATCAGCCGCAACAAGGGCACCACGCTCTCCTATTCGCCCACCTTCGGCTACGACATCTGCGCCCGCCGCATCTCCAGCCAGACCCACGTCGCGGACCGTTTCGACCTGTCGCGCTGGCGCGTTGCCGGCAACGGCGCCGACATGATCCGCCCCGACGTGATGCAGAACTTCGTCAACGCCTTTGCCGAAGCCGGCTTCAAGGCCGAAGCCTTCCTGCCGAGCTACGGCCTTGCCGAGGCAACGCTGGCCGTGACCATCATGCCGCCGGGCGAAGGCATCCGCGTCGAACTGGTCGAGGAAGAGCGTCTCTCGGGCACGCCGCGCGATCTTTCGCGCCCGGCCCGCTACCGCGCCATGGTCAACTGCGGCGTGCCCGTGCTCGGCATGGAAGTGGCAATCCGGGGCGAGAGCGGCAACGAGCTTTCGCACCACCACATCGGCAAGGTGTGGTGCCGCGGCTCCTCGGTCATGCACTCCTACTTCCGCGACCCGGAAGCGACCGACGCCTGCATGGTCGATGGCTGGCTGGATACCGGCGACATGGGCTACGTCGATGAAAAGGGCTACCTGTTCATCGTCGGCCGCGCCAAGGACATGATCATCATCAACGGCAAGAACCACTGGCCGCAGGACATCGAGTGGGCCGTGGAACAGCTTCCCGGCTTCCACCAGGGCGATATCGCTGCCTTCTCGGTCGAGACCGAAAATGGCGAGGAAGCGCCTGCCGTTCTGGTGCATTGCCGCGTTTCCGACCCGGTCGAGCGGGTGAAGCTGCGCGACCAGATCCGCGACAAGGTGCGTTCGATCACCGGCATGAACTGCGTGGTCGAACTCGTGCCGCCGCGCACACTGCCCCGCACCAGCTCGGGCAAGCTCAGCCGCGCGAAGGCCAAGAAGCTCTACCTTGCCGGAGAGATCGCGCCTTACCAGCTCGCCGCCTGATTGTTCCGATCCGAAACGATTGCCCGACTCAAAGGCTTGACGAAATTGTCATCTTCCGATTCCCTGTGCTGCGGGGAATTTGGGAGAGGGTTTATGGCAACGGCAAACACGCCGGTCGATGACACACCGCACGAACTTTCGGGGGTTGTCGTCGGCTGGAAACATCGCGCCTTCGCACGCAACATCCATCTGACCGTGCAGTCGAGCAAGAATCCCCGGCCCATACCGGGAGCGATCGACACGCACCACCTGCTGATGACGCGCAACCAGGCCTTGCTGCTCGCCAATTACCTGATGCGCCTAAGCGGCCAGGAGATCCCGCCAAGGCGGCCGCGCACGCTGTGGGAGAGGTTGTTCGGCTGAACCCTCTTTTTGCCGCTTCCCTAAGCGCGCGATTAAAGTCACTCTGCGCCCGGAACTCCACATAGAACGGAGCCGGGAGAGGACATGCGTTTCACCAACTTTCGCCGCGCCCTGGCCGCCAGTGCGTCAGTGCTGCTCGTTGCAGGCCCAGCCTGGGCCGACGCACCGACCGGCGCCACCCGAAAGGCCAACGTCACGGCGCTGGCAGATCTGCCGATGGCCGACCGACAGGACTTCGATTTCGCCACCCGCGGATTCGTGGCGACGCTCAAGGACCCGGTGATCCGCGATGCCGCGGGCAAGCCGGTGTGGGACACCGCCGCCTTTGCCTTTGCCAGTGGCCCTGCGCCTGCCACCGTGAACCCCAGTTTGTGGCGCCATGCCCAGGTTCTCGGCAAGGCCGGCCTGTTCAAGGTCACCGACCGCATCTGGCAGGTGCGCGGGTTCGATGTCGCCAACGTGACTTTCGTGCGTGGAGACAAGGGCTGGATCGTCATCGATCCGCTGACCGCGACCGAGACAGCGGCCGCTGCCTATGCGCTGATTTCCGAGAAGGTGGCGAGACTCCCCGTCACTGCAATGATCTACACCCACAGCCACGTCGATCATTTCGGCGGCGCAGGCGCGTTCACCTCGGTAATGGCCAAGGACGCGCCGATCATTGCCCCGCAGGGTTTCACCCGCGCCGCCGTCAGCGAGAACGTGATCGCCGGGCCCGCCATGGGGCGCCGCGCGTCCTACCAGTTCGGCCTTGGCCTACCCAAGGGCCCGGAAGGTTCGATGGGCTCAGGGATCGGCATGGGCGTGGCGGCGGGCGGCCGCAGCCTGATCCCGCCGACCCGCGAGATTGGCGAAACCGGCACCGAACTCATGCTCGATGGCGTGCGGGTACGCTTCCAGATCACGCCCGGAACCGAGGCACCTGCCGAGATGAATTTCGGCTTCCCCGACTGGAAGGTTGCCGACCTTGCCGAGAACGCCAACGTCACCCAGCACAACATCCTGACGCCGCGCGGCGCTGTGATCCGCGATGCCAAGGCCTGGGCGCAAGGGCTGACCGAGGCGATCGACTTTTTCGCAGGCTCCGAAGTGCTGATCACCAGCCATGGCTGGCCGCGTTTCGGCGCGAGCGAGATCACCGAATATCTCGCCAAGCACCGCGACGCCTATGCCTACCTTCATGACCAGACGGTGCGGCTGATGAACAAGGGTCTGACCGGGCCGGAAATCGCCGCGCAGTTGACGCTGCCCCCGGCGCTGGCGGCAAAGTGGTACGACCGGCCTTATTACGGCTCCTACAGCTTCAATGCCCGCGCCGTGTATCAGTTCTATATGGGCTGGTACGATGGCAACCCCGTCCACCTCGCTCCCCTGCCCCCGGAACAGGGCGGCAGGCGCTATGTCGAGGCACTGGGCGGCGCAGAGCGGGTGCGGGCCCTGGCCGAGGAAGCGTTTGCCAGGGGCGATTATGCCTGGACGGCAGAATTGCTCGACAAGGTCATCTTCGCCGATGGCAATGATGCTGCGGCAAAGAGCCTGCTTGCCCGCACCTATCGCCAGCTCGCTTACCAGAGCGAGAACGCCTTGTGGCGCAACATGTATCTCACCGGTGCGACAGAACTGGAGAAGGGCGTCACCGCCACCGATCCTACCGGCGGTGCGGCCCTGATCAGCCAGCTCCCCCCGTCAGACCTGTTCGAGGTCCTCGCGGTGCGGCTCGATCCGGCCAAGGCCGGTGACGGGTCTGCGTCACTTGGGTTCGTTTTTCCTGACAAGGACCAGGACTGGACGGTGACGATCGCCAATGGTGTCCTCGTCCACCGCAAGGGCCTGCGCGATGGCCGGCAGGCGACGCTTACCGTCCGCTACGCAGACCTGCTGTCAGCCTTGTTTGCGGGCCAGCCGCTGGCTGCAAAAGTTGCCTCGGGCGAGGTGAAGATCGAAGGGGACCCGGCTGCCTTTGCTCGCCTGATCGGCTGGCTCGACAAGCCGGACCCCGCCTTCGCTATCGTGACGCCCTGAGAGGCAAACTCAGTTCGGCTTCTTGAGGTAGGCGATCACATTGGCGCGGTCTGCTGCGTTGGGCAGGCCGGCGAACGCCATCGAAGTGCCGGGAACCAGCGCCGACGGGCGCGTCAGCCACTTGTCGAGCGTGGCCTCATCCCACTTGAGCTTGGCCTTCTGCATCGCCGCGGAATACTTGAAGCCCGGAGCCGCCGCTGCCTTTCGCCCGACAACGCCCGCAAGGTTCGGGCCCATCTTGGCACCAGCGCCCGGCTGCACGGCATGGCAGGCAACACAGCGCATGAAAATCTTCTTGCCCGCAACCGGATCGCCCTTGGCCTGAGCAAAGGCGGTTCCGCCCGCCAGCGCCGAGGCGGCCAGTCCTGCCACGATCATCGCACCTATCATCTTCTTCATCGATACACCCTGTTCAGTTCCAGAAGCCGCCAGAGCCGCAAGGCTCGAACGCACGAAGAGAATTCCGCAACCGCGCTTTATCGCGGCTGAACGCGAACGCGCTATATCAATAAGGGCAGCGCTGCAAAAAGGGTGGCGATGGGCTAGGGTCCTCCCATGGAGTCCCTGTCTGCCCCGCACGCGCGCCCCTTGCCCCAGGGCTTCGTTGAACGTCTTTCGGCCCACTTTGGCCCGCAATGCCAGACGAGCGAAGCGATCCGAGCCCAGCATGGCGCCAGCGAATCGCAGTATCCTACCGTTCTTCCCGATGCCGTGGTCTTTGCCCGGTCAACGCAGGACGTGGTCGATTGCGTAAACCTGTGCCGCGAAGCCGGCGTGGCGATCGTGCCCTATGGCGCCGGCACATCGCTGGAAGGCCACACCCTGCCCCTTGCAGGCGGAGTCAGTCTCGACCTGACGCCGATGGACGCGGTGCTGACCGTGAACCATGCCGATTTCGACTGCACGGTGCAGCCGGGAATCCGGCGCGAAGCGCTCAATGCGCACCTGCGCGACAGCGGACTGTTCTTCCCGATCGATCCGGGCGCCAACGCCACGATCGGCGGCATGGCCTCGACCCGCGCGTCTGGCACCAACGCGGTGCGCTATGGCACGATGCGCGAGGCTGTTCTGGGGCTGGAGGTGGTGACGCCGCAGGGCAAGGTCATCCGTACCGGCAAGCGCGCCAAGAAGTCCGCCGCCGGGTACGACCTCACCCGGCTGTATATCGGTGCGGAAGGTACGCTCGGCGTCATCACCGGCATCACCCTGCGGCTCCACCCGGTGCCAGAAGCGATCATGGCCGCGACCTGCCCGTTCGAGACGCTGTCCGGCGCGATCGAAACCGTGGTGCAGGCCTTCCATTGCGGCGTGCCCATGGCGCGGATCGAATTGCTCGATGCCATGCAGGTCCGCGCGGTCAACTTGCGCAGCAAGCTGGGACTGCCCGAGGCGCCGACGCTGTTCTTCGAATTTCACGGCACGCCTGCCGGCGTTGCCGAGCAGGTCGAGACGGTCAAGGCACTGGCTTCGGCCAACGGCGGTGGCGCATTCCAGTGGGCGACGCTCGCCGAAGACCGCAATCGCCTGTGGCGCGCACGGCACGAATCCTATTACGCCGCCGTCAACCTGCGGCCCGGTGCGATCGGCCTGACGACCGACGTCTGCGTGCCGATGAGCCGGCTGGCCGAATGCATCCTTGCCACCCGCGCCGATCTCGACACCTGCAGCGTGCCGGCCACGATCCTGGGTCACGTCGGGGATGGCAACTTCCACCTCGTCTTCTCGATCGACCCGAATGCACCGCATGAGATGGCAGAGGTGGAAAAGGTCAACCACCGCATGGTCGCCCGGGCGCTCGCCATGGACGGCACCTGCACTGGCGAGCACGGCGTCGGGATCGGCAAGCAGCAGTGCCTTGTCGATGAACTGGGCGAGGACGCCGTCGACATCATGCGCACGCTCAAGCAGGCGCTGGACCCGGGCAATATCTTCAACCCGGGGAAGATTTTCCGGAGTTGAATCTCAGGCCAGAATACGGGCCTCTTATACCAAGCTGCGTCATCCCGGCGCAGGCTGGGATCCATCTCGCTGCCCTCCCGACGAGCGGTAGTGGGCCCCGGCCTTCGCCGGGGCGACGTTCACTCGGTGTGCCGTAGCAAAGTACCCCGACTCACTCCATTTCGAGGATGATGGCGTCCACGGCCAGGCTGTCGCCGGCCTTGGCGTTGACCGTCTTGACCTTGCCCGCCTTCTCGGCGCGCAGGATGTTCTCCATCTTCATCGCTTCGACCACGGCCAGCGGCTGACCTGCCTCGACCGTATCGCCCTCGCCCACGTTGAGTGACACAAGCAGACCCGGCATCGGGCAGATCAGGAACTTCGAAAGATCCGGCGGGATCTTTTCGATCATGTGCTTGGTCAAGTGCGCGATGCGCGCAGGGAGCACCTGCACATCGTGGATCGCGCCGCGCGTGGTCAGCTTGAAACCCGCTCGCGTGGTCTCGACTTTCACCGACAGCGGCTTGTCGTCGACCTCACAGTGCACCATCCGGTCGCCCGGCGTATATTCCAGCGCAATGTCGATGGCTTTGCCGTCAACGCTGATCTCGTCCTCGGTGAGCGTAACGTTGAACACATCGCCGCCGATCTTCACCGCCCATTCCGAGGGCGGGTCAAGGTCATGGCCAAGCTGGTTGTCCACCTGCCGCGCCCGGTCCGACCGGGCCGTTGCCAGGAAAGCCGCCAGCGCCGCCAGCGACTGCTTCAGCTCGTCCGAAGTCGCCGCGCCGTGGAACCCATCCGGGTATTCCTCGGCGATGAAGCCCGTGGTCAGCTCGCCCGAACGGAAGCGCGGGTGCTGCATGATGGCGTTGACGAAGTCGATGTTGTGGCCAAGCCCCTCGATCTCGAAAGCGTCCAATGCCTCGATCTGCTTGTCCGCCGCCTCATCGCGGGTCCGCCCCCAAGTGATCAACTTGGCGATCATCGGGTCATAGAACATCGAAACTTCGCCGCCTTCGTAGACGCCATCGTCCACGCGCACGCCATTGACGCCGCGACGGCCATTGGCCTGTCCGTCATCGGTCCAACCCGCGAGCGGCGGGTTGTAGCGGATCAGGCGCCCCGTCGAAGGCAGGAAGCCGCGATAGGGGTCTTCGGCATAGACGCGGTTCTCGATCGCCCAGCCATCGATCTTCACGTCGTCCTGAGTCATCGCCAACTTTTCGCCATAGGCGACGCGGATCATCTGCTCGACCAGGTCGACGCCGGTGATCGCCTCGGTGACGGGGTGTTCCACCTGCAGGCGGGTGTTCATTTCGAGGAAGTAGAAGCTTTCACCGCTCGGGTCCGCGCCCGAAACGATCAGTTCCACCGTACCTGCCGAGTAATAGCCCACCGCGCGGGCCAGCGCGACGCACTGCTCGCCCATCGCCTTGCGCATCTTCGGGGTCACGAACGGCGAAGGCGCTTCTTCGACCACCTTCTGGTGGCGGCGCTGGATCGAGCATTCGCGCTCGTTGAGGTAGAGAATGTTGCCGTGCTTGTCGCCGAGGATCTGGATCTCGATGTGGCGCGGGTTGAGGATGAACTTCTCGATGAACACGCGGTCATCGCCGAACGAGTTCAGCCCCTCGCGCTTCACCGCCTCGAAGCCCTCGCGCACGTCTTTCTCGCTGTAGGCCAGGCGCATGCCCTTGCCGCCACCGCCGGCCGAGGCCTTCATCATCACCGGATAGCCGATCTCGTCCGAGATGCGCACGGCATGCTCGGTATCCTCGATCTCGCCGACGAAGCCGGGGACGACGTTGACACCGGCTTCCTTGGCGAGCTTCTTGGACTCGATCTTGTCGCCCATCGCCGCAATCGCGCCGACAGGTGGGCCGATGAACGCGATATTCTCTGCCGCCAGTGCCTCGGCAAACGACGTGCGCTCCGACAGGAAGCCATAGCCCGGATGCACCGCTTCGGCGCCAGTCTGCTTGCACGCCGCAATGATCTTGTCGGCAATCAGGTACGACTGTGCGGCAGGGGCCGGCCCGATGTGCACGGCTTCATCTGCCATCTGTACGAACGGCGCCCGCGCATCCGCATCGGAATAGACCGCGACGGTCTGGATACCCATGCGACGCGCCGTCTTGATCACACGGCAGGCAATTTCGCCACGGTTGGCGATGAGGATTTTCTTGAACATCAGTCCCTGTCTTTCGTCACACGCCTCGCGGCGAAAATACCAATCGCAATCAACAAGATCAGACTTCCCGGAAACATCAGGAAGCGGATCAATCCATCGTTTTCGCAGCCCGTGCCGTCAGCGTTCGGGGCACAATCGCCCATTGCCGCCCCGACCAGAAGGAAAGCCACGAAAGCACACCCGATCAGACCAAGCAGAAAACACCCAACCTTGCGGAAGGGACTTGAATCAGCCTCATCGGAAAAGCTCACTCAGCCCATTCCTCTTCATTCGTCACCCCGGGCTTGACCCGGGGTCCCGCTTCGCTCGCAATCTCGCAAAAGGCAGCGGGGCCGCGGGTCAAGCCCAGGGCGACGGGGAAGAGGCAAGGCGAAGCTGCCAAAATCACACCAGCTCCAGCGCTTGCGCCAGATCGGCGACGATGTCGTCGATGTGTTCGATGCCCACTGACACGCGCACCGTGTCCGGCCCCGCGCCTGCGGCCACCAGTTCTTCCTCGCCCAGCTGGCTGTGCGTGGTCGAGGCGGGGTGGATGATGAGTGAGCGGGTGTCGCCGATGTTGGCGAGGTGGCTGAACAGCTTGACCGATTGGACCAGCTTCACGCCCGCATCGTGCCCGCCCTTCACGCCGAAGGTGAACACCGCCCCGCCCTTGCCGCCGAGATACCGCTTCGCCAGCTGGTGATAGGGGTCTTCCGGCAGGCCCGCATAGCTGACCCACGCAATCTTGGGATGGTTCTGCAGCCACTGCGCCAGATGAAGCGCATTGCTGCAATGCCGCTCCATGCGCAGCGCCAGCGTTTCCATCCCGGTCAACGTCAGGAACGCATTCATCGGCGCCATCGACGGCCCGAGATCGCGCAGGCCGAGCACGCGGCAGCCGATGATGAAGGCAATGGGGCCGACGGGCTTCAATGCCTCGGTCAGCACCGCGCCATGATAGCTCGGGTTGGGCTGGGTGAGCGAGGGGAACTTGTCGCTCGCCGCCCAGTCGAACTTGCCCGAATCCACGATCAGCCCGCCGATGGAATTGCCGTGGCCGTTGAGGAACTTCGTGCACGAATGGACGACGATGTCCGCGCCATGTTCGATCGGGCGGCACAAAGCGGGGCTGGCCATCGTGTTGTCGACGATCAGCGGCACGCCTGCGGCATGGGCGACCTCGGCAATCGCCGCGATGTCCTGCACCACGCCACCGGGATTGGCGAGGCTTTCGATGAACACGCCGCGCGTCTTGTCGGTGATCGCGGCGGCAACGGCGGCGGGATCGTCGGCATCGACGAACACGGCCTTCCAGCCGAACTTGGCAAAGCTGTGCGCGAACTGGTTGAGCGTGCCCCCATACAGCTTCTTGGCCGCGACGATCTCGCAGCCCGGCTCCATCAGGGTGTGGAACACGATGAACTGCGCGGCATGGCCCGACGCCACGCCCAGCGCTCCAACGCCGCCTTCCAGCGCCGCGATCTTGGCTTCGAGCGCGGCGTTGGTCGGGTTCATGATGCGCGTGTAGATGTTGCCGAATTCGGCCAGCGAAAACAGGTTCGCGGCGTGCTCAGCACTGTCGAACACGTAGCTGGCCGTCTGGTAGATCGGCGTGATCCGCGCCTTGGTCGTCGGATCGGGCTCGCACCCGGCGTGGACCGACAGCGTCTCAAGCTTCTGTGTCATCGCATCTCTCCCGTTATACGGCGCGGATACTATCAGGCGGCGTCGATCTCGCTACCCAGCGGCGGCATGTTGTGGCCAAGCAGGCGCAGCATGTCGGCGGCGCATTCGACCACGTTCGAGCCGGGACCGTAGATGCCCTGCACGCCTGCCTCGCGCAGGTAATCGTAGTCCTGCGGCGGGATCACGCCGCCCGCCACAACCTTGATGTCTGCACGGCCAGCGGCCTTGAGATGGCCGATCAGTTCGGGGATCAGGGTCTTGTGCCCGGCGGCAAGCGACGATGCGCCGACCGCGTCGACGTCCTTTTCCAGCGCCAGCGCCGCGGCTTCCTCGGGCGTCTGGAACAGCGGGCCGGACGTCACCTCGAAGCCCATGTCACCAAAGGCGGAGGCGATCACGTTGGCACCGCGATCGTGCCCGTCCTGGCCCATCTTGGCGACGAGCATGCGGGGCTTGCGGCCGAGGCGGCGGGTCACGGCCTCCACGCCGTCGAGCACCTGCTGGTAGCGCGAATCCCCGGCATAGGCCGAGCCGTAGACGCCCTTCACCGGCGTCGGGAACGTGCCGTGGCGGCCGAACACGACTTCCATCGCATCAGAGATCTCGCCCAGCGTCGCGCGGTGGCGCGCGGCTTCCACGGCGAGTTCGAGGAGGTTGCCGCCGGTCTTTGCACCTTCGGTCAGCGCATTCAGCGCCGCACGGCACTTGGTCTCGTCGCGGGTCTCGCGCACGCGCTTGAGGCGGGCGATCTGCGCCTCGCGCACCGCGTGGTTGTCGACTTCAAGCGTCTCGATCTGGTCTTCGTTCGCCAGGCGATACTTGTTGACGCCGACGATCACGTCCTCGCCACGGTCGACGCGGGCCTGTCGGCCAGCAGCAGCCTCCTCGATCATCGCCTTGGGCCAACCGGCTGCCACGGCCTTGGCCATGCCGCCATCGGCCTCGACGCGCTCGATGATCTCCCACGCCTTGTCGACCAGTTCCTGCGTCAGCGCCTCGATGTAGTACGACCCGCCGAGCGGATCGACCACGTTGCACATGCCGGTCTCTTCCTGGATCACGATCTGCGTGTTGCGCGCGATGCGGGCGGAAAAGTCGGTCGGCAGCGCGATGGCTTCATCGAGCGCGTTAGTGTGAAGCGACTGCGTGCCGCCCAGCATCGCGGCCATTGCCTCGATCGTGGTGCGGATGACGTTATTGTAGGGGTCCTGCTCCTGCAAGCTGACGCCCGAGGTCTGGCAGTGGGTGCGCAGCATCTTCGAACGTTCGTCCTGCGCGCCGAGCTTTGTCATCACCCGGTGCCAAAGGACGCGCGCCGCGCGCAGCTTGGCCACTTCCATGAAGAAGTTCATGCCGATGGCGAAGAAGAACGAGAGGCGGCCGGCGAACTTGTCGATGTCGAGCCCGCTGGCGACGCCGTATTTCACGTATTCCATGCCGTCGGCGATGGTGAAGGCCAGTTCCTGCACCTGTGTCGCCCCGGCTTCCTGCATGTGGTAGCCGGAAATCGAGATCGAGTTGAACTTCGGCATCTCGCGGCTGGTGTAGCCGAAGATGTCCGAGATGATCCGCATCGAAGGCTCGGGCGGGTAGATGTAGGTGTTGCGGACCATGAACTCCTTGAGGATGTCGTTCTGGATGGTCCCGTCGAGCAGCTTGCGGTCGACGCCCTGTTCCTCGCCCGCAACGATGAAGAAGGCGAGGATCGGGATCACCGCGCCGTTCATGGTCATCGATACCGACATCTGATCGAGCGGGATGCCGTCGAACAGGATCTTCATGTCCTCGACGCTGTCGATGGCGACGCCTGCCTTGCCGACATCGCCGACGACGCGCGGATGGTCCGAGTCATAGCCACGGTGCGTCGCAAGGTCGAAGGCGACCGACAGGCCCTTCTGCCCTGCGGCCAGATTGCGGCGATAGAAGGCGTTGGATTCCTCGGCGGTCGAGAAGCCGGCGTACTGGCGGATCGTCCAGGGACGGCCCGCATACATCGAGGCGCGCACGCCGCGCGTGAACGGGGCGAAACCGGGCAGGCCAGGGTCTGCCGTCACGTCGTCGGCAGTGTAGAGCGGCTTTACGGCGATGCCTTCCGGCGTCTGCCAGGTAAGATCCTTGCCCTTCACTTCCTTGGCGGCGGCGGCCTGCCAGTCGGCCAGTGTCTTGTCGGTCATATCCTGTTCCTCATGCCCTCTCCCCGCTCGGGAGAGGATACGCAGGCTTGGCAGCTTGCTGCCTAGCCGAAGTTGGAGAGGGCCTTGCAACGCTTTGGGTGCGCACGCCCCCTCTCCCAACCCTCTCCCCTGAAGGGGAGAGGACTTTAAGCTCAATGCCCGCCCTTGGGCGTCTCCATGATCTCGGTCAGTTGCCCGCCCATGTCCTTGGGGTGCACGAAGAAGATCAGCGTCCCATGCGCGCCGATGCGCGGCTCGCCCAGCACGCGCTTACCCTGCCCCTCGAACCAGGCCTTGGCTTCGTGAATGTCGGGCACCTCGTAGCAAAGGTGGTGCTGGCCACCCAAGGGATTGGCCGCGAGCCACTTGCCCACCGCGCTGTCCGGGCTGGTCGGCTGGATCAGCTCAATCTGCGTGCCGGCGGTACCGTTCTCGCCCGGCGTGTTGACGAAGCACACCCGGACCTGCTGGCTTTCCAGCACGAACGGCTCGGTTATGTCCGAGGCGCCCATCACGTCGCGATAGAACGCGATGGAAGCGTCGATGTCGGGCGTCGCAACGCCGACGTGGTTGAGGCGGCCCAACTTCATCGTTCAGACCTTCTCGATGACCATGGCGATGCCCTGCCCGCCACCGATGCACATGGTGATCAGGCCATAGCGTCCGCCGGTCCGGTGCAGCTCGTACATCGCCTTGATCGTCAGGATCGCGCCGGTCGCGCCGATCGGGTGGCCGAGCGAGATGCCCGAGCCGTTGACGTTGGTCTTGGCCGGATCGAAGCCCAGTTCCTTGGCCACGCCGCAAGCCTGCGCCGCAAACGCCTCGTTGCTCTCGATCACGTCGATCTGGTCAAGCGTCAGCCCTGCCCGCTGCAGCGCCACCGGCACGGCCTTGACCGGCCCCAGACCCATCACGTTCGGCTCGACGCCCGCATGGCCCCAGCCGAGAATCTTCGCCATCGGCTTCAGCCCATGCTCTTCAACGGCCTTGCCGCTGGCCAGCACGACCGCAGCCGCGCCATCGTTGATGCCCGAGGCATTGCCGGCGGTGACGGTGCCGTCCTTCTTGAACACCGGCTTGAGGCCAGCGAGGCTCTCGACCGTCGTCTCGCCACGCACATGCTCGTCGGTGTCAAACACCACCGTGCCCTTGCGCGTCTTGATCTCGACCGGGACGATCTGCTCCTTGAAGTAGCCAGCCGCGATTGCCGCGGCCGCGCGCTTCTGGCTCTCTGCCGCCAGCGCGTCCTGCTCTTCGCGCGAAATGCTGCAGCGCTCGGCCACGTTCTCCGCCGTCACGCCCATGTGGATGTTCTCGAACGGATCGTGCAGCGCGCCCAACATCGCGTCCATCAGCACCTGATCGCCCATCTTCTGGCCGTTGCGCGCGGTCAGCACCATGTGCGGCGCGTTCGACATGCTTTCAGCTCCGCCGCCGATGGCAATGTCCTGCTCGCCCAGGGCAATGCCCTGCGCTGCCGAGACGATGGCCTGCAGGCCCGAACCGCACAGACGATTGACGTTCATCGCCGGAGCCTCGATCGGCACGCCCGCGTTCACCGCAGCCACGCGGCTGACATAGGCGTCCTTGGGCTGGGTCGGCACGACCGTGCCGATCACCACGTTCTGCACCTTGTCCGCCGTGATCCCGGCGCGGGCAATGGCTTCCTTGATGACGATCGCGCCGGTCTCGGCCGGACGCAGCGAGGCAAGGCCGCCGCCGAACGAGCCGATGGCGGTGCGCGCGCCCGAGACGATGTAGATGTCGGTCATTTTCAGTCTTTCCAAAGTCTTGGGTCAGGTCAGAGCGGGATGTTATCGTGCTTCTTCCACGGGTTCTCGAGGCTCTTGTTCTTGAGCTTCCTGAGGCCCAGCGCCACGCGGCGGCGCGTCGAGTGCGGGTGGATCACCTCGTCGACGAAGCCCTTGCTTGCCGCCACGAACGGGTTGGCGAAGCGGTCCTCGTATTCCTTCGTCTTGACCGCCTGCTCTTCGGCAGAGAGGCCGCGGAAGATGATCTCGACCGCGCCCTTGGCGCCCATCACCGCGATTTCGGCGGTCGGCCAGGCGTAGTTCAAGTCACCGCGCAGGTGCTTCGAGGCCATCACGTCATAGGCGCCGCCATAGGCCTTGCGCGTGATCACGGTGATCTTGGGCACGGTCGCCTCGGCATAGGCGAACAGCAGCTTGGCGCCGTGCTTGATGATGCCGTTGTGCTCCTGCGCGGTGCCGGGGAGGAAGCCCGGAACATCCACGAAGGTCACGATCGGAATGTTGAACGCATCGCAGAAGCGCACGAACCGCGCCGCCTTCTTCGACGAGTTGATGTCGAGCACGCCGGCCAGCACCATCGGCTGGTTGGCCACTACGCCCACAGTGCGGCCTTCGACGCGCCCGAAGCCGCAGATGATGTTGGCCGCATGCTTGGGCTGGATTTCGAAGAACTCGCCCTCGTCCACCGTCTTGCGAATGACTTCGTGCATGTCATAGGGCTGCGTCGCCGAAGCCGGGACGATGGTATCGAGGCTCGGCTCGAGACGGTCATAGGGGTCCGACGTCGGTCGCTCGGGCACGTCCTGACGGTTAGACAACGGCAGGTAATCGAAGAAATCGCGCGCTGCCAGCAGCGCCTCGATGTCGTTCTCCAGCGCAAGGTCGGCGACCGAGGTCTTGGTCGTGTGCGTCACCGCGCCGCCCAGTTCCTCCTGCGTGACGACCTCGTTGGTCACCGTCTTCACCACGTCCGGACCGGTGACGAACATGTAGGAGCTGTCCTTCACCATGAAGATGAAGTCGGTCATGGCAGGCGAGTAGACCGCGCCGCCCGCGCAAGGCCCCATGATCAGCGAAAGCTGTGGCACCACACCCGATGCCAGCACGTTGCGCTGGAACACTTCGGCATAGCCGCCAAGCGACGCCACGCCTTCCTGAATGCGTGCGCCGCCCGAATCGTTGAGGCCGATCACCGGCGCGCCAACCTTCAGCGCCATGTCCATGATCTTGCAGATCTTCTGCGCGTGACGTTCCGACAGCGATCCGCCGAACACGGTGAAGTCCTGGCTGAACACATAGACCAGACGGCCGTTGATCGTGCCCGAACCGGTGACGACGCCATCGCCGGGGATGACCGTATCGGGCATGCCGAAGTCGACGCAGTTGTGCTCGACGTACATGTCCACTTCCTCGAAGCTGCCTTCGTCGAGCAGCACTTCAAGGCGTTCACGCGCGGTCAGCTTGCCCTTGGCGTGCTGCGCATCGATGCGCTTCTGCCCGCCACCCAGCCGCGCGGCTTCCCGGCGCTTTTCCATTTCGGCGATATTGGCGGACATGCGTGGCATCCCTTCTTCTGACTGGCGGACCGTTTTCTGCTGCGACTCCGGCCAGCTCCTCCTCCCCGAGGTGCCACGCCAGAGCCGCGCCCGCGCCCTGCCGGAACGACACTGGGCGCGGATCGGCGTTCCAACTGCGCCACGCCGCTTGCCAAGTCCAATGTTATTCTGCAAACTTGCGAAGGGCCACTTTGCAAAACTGGCCGGAGTTGAGGGACGGTATAAATGGCGCGACGCCGCTTGTTTGCAGGCGAACAGCTCAAGGCCTTGCGCATCACGCGCAAGCTGCGTCAGGGCGAGATGGCATCGCTTCTGGGCATCAGCGCCTCGTATCTCTCGCAGATCGAGAATGACGAGCGCCCACTCACCCCTGCGCTGACTGACCGGTTGCAGCAAAGCTTCCCGGTCGAATGGCAGGACTTCGCCGCGGACCGGGTCGAACCCGTGCTCTCCGCGCTGCGCGATGCCACGGCCGATCCGATGCTCGGCCAGATGCTTCCCGGCGATCAGGTGGAGCGCGTGGCCGAGCAATATCCCGCATTTGCTCACGCCTTTGCGCAGTTGTGGGACCAGCATCGCCGCTCGGTCCAGCGCCTCGAAGCCATCGACGAAGCCTTGGGTTCGGACAGCATTTCCGGCGGCCGCCTGCCGTGGGAGGAAGTGCGCGACTGGTTCCACCACGCCAACAACTACGTCGACAGCATCGACCGCGCCGCCGAACGACTCGCCGTGCGCCTGTCCGGCACCGGCATGACGCCAACCTCGGCGCAGATGGCGATCTGGCTTGAAAGCCGTGGCATCGCGGTCGAGCAGGTCAGCGGCGGGGCCATGCGCCGCTTCGATCCAGAGGCACGGCGGCTGACGATCGACCCCAACCAACCCATTGAATCCGCTCGCTTCCAGATCGCCTACCAGCTTGCCGCCGAAGCCCTGCGCGAGGAGATCAGCGCGATTGTCGGTGAGGCAACGCTGCAGTCCGACGCCGCGCGCCAGCTGCTGACGGTGGGCCTCGGCAACTATGCGGCGGGCGCGCTGATCATGCCCTACGAGTGGTTCCGCACCCGCGCCCGTGCGCTGCGCCACGATATCGACCAGTTGCGTCTGACCTTCGGCGCCAGCTTCGAACAGGTCTGCCACCGCCTCTCGACGCTGCAACGCCCGCAGGCACGCGGCATTCCGATGTTCTTCTGCCGCGTCGACATGGCCGGCAACATCACCAAGCGCCACTCCGCCACGCGCCTGCAGTTCGCCCGCTTCGGCGGCGCCTGTCCGCTATGGGTGGTGCACGAAGCCGTGGCGATCCCCGACCGCATCCACGTCCAGGCCGCCGAAATGCCCGATGGCGTGCGCTATGTCTCGATTGCCAAGGGGCTGGTGAAGCCTTCGGGCAGCTACTACCGCACACCCCGCCGCTATGCCGTGGCGCTGGGTTGCGAAGCCGCTTTGGCTGACGAATTCATCTATGCCGACGGCATCAACCTCGCCCGGCCCGAGGCGGTCACCCGGATCGGCATCTCCTGCCGCATCTGCCCGCGCGACAAGTGCGATCAGCGCGCCTTCCCGCCCAGCGACCGCGCCATCGTCGTCGATCCGCACGAACGCGATCTGGTGCCCTATGGGATCACAGACTTTACGCCATGATGGTCAGTTCACCACGCGCACAGTCGCCGTGCCGGTAGCCCAGACCGGCAGGTAAAGCCCCTGCCCCGCCGCCTGCAATTGTCCGGAGCGAGTGCGCAGCAGGTCCGCCTCGACAATGAAATCGCCCTCGCGCTTGACCTCGATCGCGCGGTCGACCTTGCCGAGCAACTTGGCATAGTCGCGCTCGAAATCCTGGGTCAGCGACGAGGCCACGTACTGCGCCACGCCCGGCGCATTGATCAGGTCGATGATCAGATCGCCGCCGGTCATGTCGGTCGTGCCGCTGACGCTCAGGTCCTCGAAGCCGACACGGCGGGAGTTCTTCGCATTCACCGGCTTTCCGGTGAGCCACACCGTGCCGCTGGCAGTCTCCCCACCCGCCTGAGGACGGGCGGAAAAGTTGATACCGACCGCGATCTTGCCACCCTTGGTGCCATAGATCTCCACCGCCTTGAACTGCGCCATGACCGGGCCCACGCCAGGCACGTCGAACGGCTGTGCCGACCGCTTCGTCAGCGCCTTCATCAGCACCGGCTCAAGTTCGCGATAGTCGGCAAAGACCGGGAGGAAGAATTCGAGCTTGCCCGCGCTCTGCTCCAGCCGCTTCATGTTCGGCAAGGGAGCGGACTTGGGATCAGCCGGTCGTTGGCCGACGAAGGTCTCGGTCAAGGCTTGGAGGCCCAGCCGCAACCGCAGCTTGCCACCAACCACCTGATAGCCGCCATAGCGCAATTCACGCGGAGTAATGCGCATCCACACCGGCGGGTTTTCACGGTTCAGCGAAACCGTGGTGAAAGCATCGGCCCAGGCCTTGGCCACCGCCTCGCGCAAGTGCAGCTTGCCCAGTTCTCCCGGCAGATCGCGTTCGAGCTTGGCAATGACCGGCCGCAGTTTCTCATCCGCCTTGTCGGCAATGTCGATGCGCTGCCCCATGAAATCGACGTGGGGTGCGTCGGTCCAGTCATAGCTGATGTCCACCCTGCCGCGCGGAGTCCAGTCAGGCGCGATGTCGAGCCGCACAACGGCATGGGCCATGGCATCGGCAGTTGCGGATTCGTCGATCAGCCCGGCGACGTTTTCGGCGCGGATCTTGGCATGGAGCGGCATCGCGATGCGGATGTCGCGGCCTGATCCTTCCAGCCGCAGGCTCCCGCGTGTGACCGCGCCGATGATGCGGCACTTCAGCCTTGGCGTCTTGATCGTGGCGATGCCGATGTCCAGGCCCTTGCTCTTGACGCAGGTCTGGCCCGGCTTGTCGATCGTCCACAACTGCTGGGGAATCTCGCGTTCCAGCACGCGAGACAGGTCGGCCAGATCGGCCTCTACCGGGACCGTGATCAGCGACGGCGCAGGCTCGACCTCGATCGCGTCGGACGTGCGGACGGGCTTGCCGCCCCCGCCTGCGCCATTGCAGCCGGACAAGGCGAGGAGGATTGCGAGCGGAGCGAGGAGGCGGTGCATGTCGCCCTCAACGCTGCATGCGGCCAAATGGTGCCCCGGCGCGGCGAGCCGACAGCCCAAGAAAACAGGACAGGAGCGCCAAGCCCCTGCCCTGCCACAATTTTAATCGTCGGATCGAACGGAATCAGGCGTTCGGATTGGGCGCGAAAGCGCAGATCTTGTTGCCATCGGGATCGCGCAGGTAAGCTCCGTACTGCTTGCCCGGCGAATTTTCGCGCACGCCCGGCTGCCCTTCGCAGGTGCCGCCGTTGGCAAGTCCGGCGGCGTGCCAGGCATCGACCACCGAGGAGTCAGCCGCCTTGAAGCCGAGGGTGTAGCCGTTCGAGACGGTGTGCGCTTCGCCGTTGCCGGGCTTGGCCACGATCAGCGAGCCGTTGGGCGAAGGGAACAGCGTGCCGTGCGGCAGTTCCACCGCATTGTGGCCGAGCGTCTGCATCACCGCGCTGTAGAATTTGCGCGATTTTTCAATGTCGTTGGTGCCGAGGAAAGTGTGGGTGAACAAGGTGGTCTCTCCGTCCAGATTGTTATTGAACCAAACTATCTTGCCGTGATCCTGTCACTGCGTCGAGAGCGAAAATGAAACGTCAGAACGTTGCCGGGCTTTCGAGCGGCGGGTCGGCGCGGTGCGCGGCGGCATAGATTTCAGCCGCCTTCATCACGCGCAACATGTTGCCGCTGCTCAGTTTTGCAAGGTTCGCCTGCGACCATCCGCGCTGCTTCAACTCGGCGAAGAGCGCGGGATAGGTCGAGACGTCCTCCAAGCCCTGGACCGTGGCTTCGACACCATCGAGGTCTCCGCCGAGGCCGGCGTGGTCGGCGCCGATCAGTTTCGCAATGTGATCAATGTGATCGGCGACATCCTTGATGCTGCCGCGCGGCATCGGGTTGGCCTTGTCCCATGCTTCGATCGCGGCCTTCTCGGCATCGGGATCGCCGCGGTTAAGTGCCTTGGCGCGAGCCACTTCGGCATCGCGCGACGCGCTCCATTGTCGTGCCGCTTCAACGACATAGGGCGGGTAGAAGTTGACCATGACAATCCCGCCCGCTGCGCCGATGGCCTTCAGCGTCTCGTCCGATATATTGCGGGCGTGTTGGTTGATCGCGCGGGCGTTGGAGTGGCTTACGATCGGCGGCGGACCGCCCAGCGCGAGCACGTCGCGCATCGTCGCCTCGCTCACGTGGGCGAGATCGACCAGCATGCCAAGCCGTTGCATTTCCTTGACAACTTTGACACCTAACGGCGTCAGACCATCGTGCGCCGGGGCGTCGGTGGCGCTGTCGGCCCAGGCGTTGTTCCTGAAGTGGGTCAGCGTCATGTAGCGCGCGCCGAGGGCATACATCTGGCGCAGCACGCCCAAGGAACCACCGATGGAATGGCCGCCTTCCATGCCGAGAAGCGAGGCTATCTTCCTTGATTTCCACGCTTTTTCGACGCAAGCGGTGTCGGTGCAGAACTGCATCTCAGCCGGATGCCGCGCGATCAGGCGCTTCATCACGTCGATCTGTTCGAGTGTTGCCTGCACTGCCTGCGGTTCAGACAGATCGGCCGAGACATAGACCGACCAGAACTGTGCGCCGACGTTTCCGGCGCGCATTCCGGGCAGGTCGGTCATCATGCCCGACGCACGGGAGTCATTGAAATCAAAGCCTTCCAGCACGTCCTTGCGGCGTTCGCGCAGCTGTTCGGGTACGTCGTTGTGGCCGTCCCAGACCAGCGGCGAGGAACTTTCCAACTCTCGCGAACTCTGCGGGGACTCTGCGGCAACTCCCCCGCAACTCCCCCTAACAGGGCCAGACAAACAAGGGGCAAAACGAGGCTTCTGGTCACGCGCATTTCACCCTTCCCGATAACGGCGTATGATGAAGCGATCCTACTCGGCCACCACGTCGTCGCCATCACGCTCGGGCAGCATCAGGAACAGCACGAGGCTGGCAACCGAGCCCATCGCCATGATGACAGACACCGTCAGCAGCTGGTCATCCCCCAGCCAGCCGAACAGGGTGCCCGCCAGCAGCGGACTTCCCGCAGCGCCCAGCCGCCCCACGCCCAGCGCGAAACCTGTGCCGGTGGCCCGCGCATAAGCCGGAAAGCCGCGCGCGAAGGCGGCATAATAGCCGCTGATCGCCGCATTGGTGAAGAAGCCGGCGATCATCGTCGCCATTTGCCAAGCGCTCAACGTATCACGACCGGTGCCGAACCAAGCCACCAGCATCGCGCCGATCAGCAGCATCAGCGCGGTTGGCCACCTGACTCCCAGCCGTGCCATCACGAAGCCGAAGAGCGCACTGCCGAGGAACCCGCCGATGTTGGCATATGTCAGCACCGTGGCCGCCTGTGCCGGAGGATAGCCCGGCGGATAATCGGACACGATCTGCACGCCGAACTTCAGGATGTAATAGAAGGTGATGCAGTGGAATGTGTAGCCGAACGCCAGCAGCAGGGTGACCGGGCGCAGTCTGGGGTTTGACAGGATATCGGTAACGCGCGGCTTGGCGGCGCCCGGCACGATCACTGGCAGATCGCTGACGGCAGGCTTGCCGAAAGCGGCGAGCGTGCGGTTCACGCCCGCGAGATTGCGCTTCGTCACCAAATAGGCCGCCGTTTCCGGCACCAGCACCAGAATGACCGGGATCAACACCGCGGTCACCACCGCGCCGAACAGGAACACCGCGTGCCAGCTGTAGGTCGGTAGCAGCCATTCCGAAGCGGCAATGCCGCCGACGATCGCGCCCAGCGGATAGCCCGCCACGTAGACCGCGATGGCGATGGAGCGCCAGCGGCTGTTGGTGCTTTCGGCAACCACCGCGTTGGTGGTCGTGAGCATCCCGCCGATGCCGATGCCAGTGAGGAACCGGTAAGCGACCATCGGCTGAACCGACGCCGCAATGCTTGCCAGGTACATGCCGATCGCCATCAGCACGAGGCAGACCAGCATGGTGGATTTGCGGCCATAGCGGTCTGCCGCGCCGCCCAGCAGCACCGAACCGAAGCCCATGCCGAGCAGTTCGGCCGAAAGCACCACGCCCAGCGCCGGGCGGGCAATGCCCCACTCGGCGGTGATCCCCGGCGCGGCAAAGGCGCTCGACAATACGTCAAACCCGTCGAGCGCGTTCAACAGCACCATCAGGACCACCACGATCCACTGGCGAACGCCCATCGGCGTCTGCTCGATCACCTCGCGCGGGGTTTGTGACATGCGGCCCGATTCCTCTCCAAAAACACTTATTGCTATCTGTTATAACTTATTCGTGGATTCTGGAAAGCAGTTCGATGAGCTGCCGCACTTCCTTGTCGGAAAAGCGGCTTTTCACCCAGGCCTCGTGCTCGCCAATGGCCTGCTTGGCACGGCCCAGCATCCGGGTGCCATCGGGTTCGAGGAACAGCGCCTGCTTGCGCCCGTCCTTGGGTGAGCGGTCGCGCCGCAGGAAGTGCTTGGCCTGAAGGCGGTTGATGATGGCCATGGTGGTGGCACGGTCCATGCGCAGGCGCTGCGCCAGATCGGTCTGCGCGATGCCGGGGTGATCATCGACCAGCCAGAGCACCGAGACCTGCTTCTGCGTGAGATCGAGATCAGTGAAGGTTTCTGTGAAATGCCTGAGGCACGCGCCGTGGGCGAGACGGATGTGGAAGCCGAGAATATCGTTGATCGCGCCGACGTCGTCCTCGTCGGTGTGGCCGACGGGTGCGATGGCGTCGGCGAATTTGTCCTTGATCAATGCCCTTCCCCCAACAAACGCGGCCCCAACGAATGCGCTTGTCTAATTGTTAGCAATACATACAATATCGCGAGGAGGATGCCATGGCTCAATTTCCGAACACCCCAGCTTCACGGGATTCAACACGCCATCGCGGATCGAGGCAGACATTGCCGACCTCGCGCACGAGGGCACGATTCCTGAAGGATTAAACGGCGCATTCTACCGCGTCCAGCCCGACCCGCAGTTTCCTCCGCGCCTTGCCAATGACATCGCGTTCAACGGCGATGGCATGATCACCCGGTTCCACATCCATGATGGCCAGGTGGACTTCCGCCAGCGCTGGGCCAAGACCGACAAGTGGAAGCTGGAAAACGCGGCCGGAAAGGCCCTGTTCGGCGCCTATCGCAATCCGCTGACCGACGACGAGGCGGTGAAGGGCGAGATCCGTTCGACCGCCAACACCAACGCCTTCATCTTCGGCGGCAAGCTGTGGGCCATGAAGGAGGACTCCCCTGCCCTCGTCATGGACCCGGCGACGATGGAGACGTTCGGGTTCGAGAAGTTCGGCGGGAAGATGACCGGCCAGACTTTCACTGCCCATCCCAAGGTGGACCCGAAAACGGGCAACATGGTCGCCATCGGCTATGCCGCGAGCGGGCTATGCACCGACGACGTGACCTACATGGAAGTGAGCCCCGAGGGTGAGCTGATCCGCGAGGTGTGGTTCAAGGTGCCCTACTACTGCATGATGCACGACTTCGGCATCACCGAGGATTACCTGGTGCTGCACATCGTGCCGTCGATCGGCAGCTGGGAGCGGCTGGAAAAGGGCATGCCGCACTTCGGCTTCGACACGACCAAGCCGGTGCACCTTGGTATCATTCCCCGCCGCGACGACGTGCGGCAGGAAGACATCCGCTGGTTCACCCGCGACAACTGCTTTGCCAGCCACGTGCTCAACGCCTGGCAGGAGGGCACGAAGGTGCACTTCGTCACCTGCGAGGCGAAGAACAACATGTTCCCGTTCTTCCCCGACGTCCACGGCGCGCCGTTCAACGGCATGGAAGCGATGAGCTACCCGACCGACTGGGTGGTGGACATGGCGAGCAACGGCGAGGACTTTGCCGAGATCGTGAAACTTTCGGACACGGCTGCCGAGTTTCCGCGCATCGATGACCGCTTTGCCGGACGCAAGACGCGCCACGGCTGGTTCCTCGAGATGGACATGAAGAGGCCGGTCGAGCTTCGGGGCGGCAGTGCCGGCGGGTTGCTGATGAACTGCCTGTTCCACAAGGACTTCGAAACCGGGCGCGAGCAGCACTGGTGGTGCGGGCCGGTCTCCAGCCTGCAGGAGCCATGTTTCGTGCCGCGTTCGAAGGATGCGCCCGAAGGCGACGGCTGGATCGTGCAGGTGTGTAACCGTCTGGAGGAACAGCGCAGCGACCTGCTGATCTTCGACGCGCTGGAGATCGAGAAAGGTCCGGTGGCCACGGTACACATCCCGATCCGCCTGCGTTTTGGCCTGCATGGCAACTGGGCGAATGCGGACGAGATCGGGCTGGTCGAGAAGGAGATGGCGGCGTGATCCAACCCGGCCTCGAGTTCGTCTATGAGGCAACGGGCGAGCTTGAGCCGCCGGTGGCGATTGGCGAGACCTATGACGGCACGCGGCGGATCATTCCGATTGTCGGCGGCGGGCGGGTCGAGGGGCCGCTAATCAAGGGCAAGCTGATCGGCAATGCGGCGGACTGGCAGGTGACCCGGCCCGACGGCGTCACCGTTGCCGACGCGATCTATGCGCTCGAGACGGATGATGGGGTGGTGATCCAGATCCGCAATCGCGGGCTGCGCCATGGCCCACCCGAGGTAATGCAGCGGCTGGCCTCCGGACAGGAGGTTGACCCGGCGGAGTATTACTTCCGCACTGTTCCGGAGTTCATCGCGCCCAAGGGGAAGTATGACTGGATGAACAGGTCGATCTTCGTCTGCTCGGGCGCGCGCTTTCCGCTGGGGATCAAGCTGTGGGTGTGGCGGGTGACCTGAGCGGTCACCCTTCCGCTCTCTCCAAAAGTGCCCCTTCATCCCGCTGTGCGCGGCGAGCGATGAACAGCATCAGGACCGCGATCGGGATCGCGACCGCATTGATCGAGAGCATCGCGGTGCGCAAGGATCCGGTAGCGTCGGACAGGAGGCCGACGACGTAGGGGCCGATGCCCATGCCGAGGATCGTCATGACCAGCAGGTAGAGGCTGGAGGTGAGACCTCGCATGCGCGGCAGCACCTGATCGTACATGATCGCGTAGAGCGGCGGCATCCAGCCGGTGAGGATGAAGCTGTAGATCAGGAAGCGGGCGTAGAAGCTGCCGGGATCGGCGGCGTAATAGACCCAGAACGACATGACCGGCGAGACGGCCATCGCGAAGAGTGCGACCCAGGCGCGGCCGGCGCCGGGGAAGCGCTGGTTCAGCCAGTCTGACAGGGGTCCCCATGCCAGCGGGCCGATGATGCCCATGGCCGCCGACAGCAGTCCGAACTGCAGCGCGGTTTCCTGCATGGTCAGGCCGTACGTGCGGATCAGGAAGCTGGGGTTGAAAGCCATCATCCCGTAGTTGATCACCGACTGCAGCGTGCCGACGGCAATGCACATCATTACCGTGGGTGAGCGCGAGATGACGCGGAAGGCCTGGGAATCGCCCAGCTTCATGCCCTGCATCAGGTTGACGATCACGAAGACGCCGAGGCCGATCACGCTCCACTGCAGGGCGTGGGGATTGAGCGTGACGCTGCCGAGTTGCATCGGCGGCTTGGGGCTGATGGCGTTGCTGAGCAAGGTCAGGGCGAAGGCGGCGGCGGCGATCAGGACGAGCGCCAGCAGGTTGCCGCGCACCATGGCAGGGCTGGCGCCCCTGCCCTTCATGCCGATCCAGTGGAAGCCGGGCGTGACCGAGCCGAGCAGGCCGAGGCTCTTGGCGAAGGGGCGGGCTTCGGGCGCCGTCTCGATTCCGTCCATCTGGCCGCGCACGGGCTCCTTCAGCATCCACAGGAAGGCGGCGAGGACGAAGCCGGGAGCGGCGGCGACGAGGAAGGCGAATTGCCAGCCCTTGAGGCCGCCGGCCGCGTGGTTGGCGTCCCACCAGTGCGCGGCGACGCCGCCGAGGATCAGCGAACCACCAAGGCCGAGCGCGATGGCCGAAGCGATGACCGACATGACGAAGCCGCGGCGGTGCTTGGGCCAGAAGTCATAGAGCAACGACGTGCCCGCAGGTGCGGTCGCCGCCTCGCCGATGCCGACGCCGAGGCGCGACAGGGCGAGCATGGCGAAGCTCGACGCCAGCCCGGCAAGGCCGGTGGCGGCGGACCAGAACAGCAGGCTGATCGCCAGCAGGCGCGTGCGGACCCAGCCATCGGCCAGCCGCCCCACGGGAAGCGAGAACAGCGCGTAGAACAGCGCGAAGACGGTGCCATAGAGCAGGCCCATCTCGGCGTCGCCGATGGCAAGGTCCTTCTTGATCGCAGGCGCGAGGATCGCGAGGATCTGGCGATCGAGCAGGCTCATCGCGTTGGTCAGCGCTACCAGGATCAGCGCGTACCATGCGCCGGGGGCCAAGGTACGGCGCGGTTCTGTGGTCATTGGCTCTCCCTCCCGGCGCGGGTCAAAGCTTGAACCACTTCTCCGCATTCGTCTGGAAGAACTTCTTCTTGGTTTCAGCGCTCATGTCCATGGCATCCATCGCGCGGACTTCGTCGGCGACGTACTGGTAGGGGTAGTCCATCGCGTACATCACGCGGTCCTCGCCCATGACCTGCTGGCAGAACTTGATCGCCGGCTCCCACGCCACGCCCGAATTGGTGACGAGGACGTTGGACTGGAGATAGCCCGCGATGGTCTTCTTGAGCGGCTTCATGCGCTCGTAACGCTGCGAGCGGACGCCGGCCTGATGCATGTAGTCGAGGCGGTAGAGCCAGTAGGGCAGCGCCTCGCCCATGTGGCCGACCATGATCTGCAAGCTCGGGTACTTGTCGAAGATGCCGATGGTGATGAGGCGCAGGAGGTGCATGCCGGTCTCGACGCCGAAGCCGAAGATCGCGCCATCCAGCCCGGCATCGAGCATCGGGCCGATCATCGAATCCGGCGAGGTGGCGGGGTGGATGTAGAGCGGCTGATCGACTTCGACGAGGGCGCGGAAGATCGGGTCGAAGAATTCCTCGTCGAGATAGCGGCCCTGGGTGTGACTATTGATCTGGATGCCCTTGAAGCCCAGTTCCTTCGCACCGCGATGGATCTCGCGCGCCGACCATTCCGGGTCCTGCGGGGCGACCGTGCCCATGCCGATGTAGCGGTCCGGATACTTCTCACAGGCAGCAGCAAGCGTATCGTTGGCGCGGGCAGCGAGAGTCTTTGCCTCTTCGGCATCAAGCAGCGGCTGTACGCCGGGCGAGGTCAAGGCGAGGATCGCCTTGTCGATGCCAGTCGAATCCATGTCGGCGATGCGGCGCTCACCCAGATCGAGCAGGCGGTCCATGATCTGCATGGCGCGTTCGGACGGCGAAGTGGCGTAAAAGCCCCAGAGCGAGGCCATGCCGCGGTCCGCCGTGCCGTCGCGGATCATGCGCAAGTAAACGTCGATGATCTCGCGCGTGGCGAAGGCTTCCTCGGTGGCGATGCGCAGGTAGCCCTGTTCGCCACCTGTCTTGAGTTCTGTTGTCATGCAGGCTTCCTTCCCGGGAAGGGCAGCCCGCGATCCATCATTTGCGGATGGTGAGCGACAGGCTGCCGATGTGATTCATGCGATCGGGCACGTTGAAACGGTTGACATACTGGCCCGAATATCCCGCCTCGATGGCAATGCCCTTGGCGATAGGTACGCCCACCCCGGTAAAGCCGCGCAGCTGGTCGAACCCGGCGCGCTGGCCCCATGAGGTCGTGTCGAAATTGACGAAGGGTTCGGCCCAGACAATGGCGTTGAGGCCCTTGGCCACCGGCGTTTCGACGCGCACCTGCTGACGCAGGCGCCAGCCCATGCCGGAGCGCCCTTCCAGCCAGCGCTGTTCGAGACGGGTGCGAGAGGTAACCGTCGTCTTGCCGGGGCCGCCGACCACGCGAACAAGCGCCTGCTGGAACATGCGGTGCTCGTCGGTCGGCGTGCCGTTCAACGGCTCGGTGCGGACATAGGCGTAACCGAGGAACAGCGTATCGCTGGGCGTGATGCGATAGCCGACGGCGGGACGCAACAGGACCTGCCCCAGCCGGTCCGCTCCATCGGTGAAGCGCAGTTGCACATCGGTGAAGAGCAGGACCTTCTGCCCGACCTCGATCGTCGAGAACTGGGCCAGCCAGACCTGTTCGTCCTCCTGCGCGGCCATGGCCGTGGCGGGGAAGCAGAGGCCGGCGGCGGCCAGCAGGAGACGCGTGCGCCGCATCGGAAGCTCCGGGCAAGTGGGGATGACCCTTGCGCGTTAATGTCGGCACATTGCCCGGGTGTTTCCCAATCACGTCAAAGCCCGCCGATCAACCTTCGTGCACGGCCTTGGTGACCATGCAGGCAAGGACGCCTTCGGGGCCGTCTTCGGCGCCGTGGCCGGACCACTTCACGCCACCGAAGGGGGAGTCCGCTCCGCCGATCATGGTCGAGTTGAGGCCGATCATGCCGCTTTCGATCTCGCGGGCGAGGCGCTTCTGACGCGAGGCGCTTTCGGTCCAGGCGTAGGCGGCGAGACCGTAGGGCAGGCGGTTGGCTTCGGCGATCATCGCCTCTTCGCCGCTGAACGGGTTGATCAGCGCGACGGGGCCGAACGGCTCCTCGTTCATTATCGCGGCGTCGAGCGGGACTTCAGAGAGGACCGTGGGCGCGTAGAAGTACCCGGCATTGCTGATGCGTTCGCCGCCAGTGTGGAGGCGTGCGCCGCGCGTGACGGCATCACCGATCAGGCGGTCCATCGCCTCGGGGCGGCGGGCGTTGGCCATCGGGCCCATCTGCGAACCATCCTCAAGGCCGTTGCCGACCTTGATGCGGCCGACACGCTGCGCAAAGCCATCGCGGAAGCGTTCGAAGACGTTCTCTTCCACAATGAAGCGCGTGGGGCTGACGCAGACTTGCCCTGCGTTGCGGTACTTGGACGCGGCCATCGTATCGAGTGCGCGGTCGACATCGGCATCGCCGAAGATCAGGACCGGACCGTGGCCGCCGAGTTCCATCGTCGTGCGCAGCATGTTGTCGGCAGCGAGGCGCATGAGGTGCTTGCCGACGACGGTCGAGCCGGTGAACGACAACTTGCGGATCACCGGCGAGCCGAGCAGGTGGCGGCTGACTTCATCAGGCACGCCGAACACGGCCTGCGCCACTTCCTTGGGCAGCCCGGCATCGAGCAGACACTGCAGCACGCCCAATGCCGATGCGGGCGTTTCTTCCGCGGCCTTGAGGATCACCGAGCAGCCAGCCGCAATCGGTGCGCCAAGCTTGCGCCCCGGGTTGCCGAGCGGGAAGTTCCATGGCGCGAAGGCGGCGACGGGGCCGACTGGTTCGTGCGTGATCGTGCTGCGCTGTCCGGCAGGGCGGACCAGCGTGCGCCCATAGATGCGGAAGACTTCGCCCGCGTAGAAATTGAACAGGCCGACGTTCATCAGGACTTCGATGCGCGCCTCGGGCAGGGTCTTGCCCTCTTCCAGCGTGGCAATGCGGGCGAGATCCTCCTGCCGCTCCATCATCAGGCGCGCCGCGCCCTGCAGCACGGCGGCGCGCTGCTGCGGCGTGCTGTCACGCCAGATGCGGAAACCCTTGGCGGCGACTTCCAGCGCGCGATCGAGATCGGCGGCTTCGGCCAGCGGCAGTTCGCCGATGGTTTCGCCAGTGGCGGGGTTGACGACGGTGTGGGTGCGGCGGCCTTCGCCCTGCACGCGCTGGCCATCGATGATCATGTGGAGCGAAGGATACTGGGTCATGTCTGTTCCATGGTTTGCGGGCAGGAGCCGGGAGGTAGGGGCCCCTGCCCGCAAGCTTTTACGCCCGCGCGTTCTCGCGGTCGATGTCGCCCTGCCAACGCTGTGCGACCATTTCCTCACCCGTGACAGGGTGCTTCATGTGGAAGGCGTTGAGCTTGTGGGTCGGCCACAGCCAGTGGTCGGTGATCAGCTCGTCCGGGCCGGTCGGGTCTTCGGGGTAGGTCACCTTGGGGAACGGCACGTATTCGTGCGGGGTGTTGGCCCAGCCATGTTCGAAATCGGCGTGCCAGATCGGCATGTAATTGAGGATATGCATCCGCCACACGCCGTCCACCTTCTTGTAGGTGTTCTCGTAGATGCCGCCTTCCCACCACTGGCGCGACTTGAGATGCGGGGCATCGCCTTCGTAGTCCTTGTGGCGACCGGCCTGCATCATCGAGCGGGCGCGGCCCAGTGCGGTGACGCCATCGGGCTGGATGTTGATGATGTCCTGCAACTGCGGGTGATCAAGCAGGAAGCCGTCAATCGGGCCGTTGTTGCCATAGGTGAAGCGCTTCTGGAAGCGTTCGACATAGAGGCGGCGGACGCCCTCCTTGCCCTTCCACACGCCGCCGAAGAAGCGCACCTCGCCATCGTCGGTGAACAGGTCCACCGTCTCGTTATACATGCACTTGTCGATCAGGTAGCCGTAGAGGTGCTGCAGCTTGCGGATGTCCAGTTCGTCCTCGCGCACCGTCAGGCGCTTTTCGAGATCGGCGAGGCGGCTTTCCAGCGCGGCAATCTGGCTATTATCGGACACGTCCAACTCCCTTATGTTTTGGCATCTATTTTGTAAGTCTTACTAACAATCTGACGGGCTGCGCGAGTCCTGTCAACGCCCCATTGCCTCAAGCCTTTCAACTTCCTCGCGATAGGGACGGATGGCCTTGAACATCAGGAACGTGGCGAGCGGCATGAGCACGCTGGCGGTGATCAGCAGGGCCTTCCACAGCTGGGCAGGATCGCCGATCAGACCGTCCTGCACCTTGCCGACGACGTAACTGCCCATCGCGCCGAAGAAGGTGAACATGAACAGGTAGAAGGCGGTGACCTGCCCGCGCATGTCGTTGGGGGCGACGCGCTGGACAGCAGCGTTCTGCGGCACGGCTCCCGCAATGCCGAACATGCCCGAAAGGCCGAACATGATCAGCGATCCCCAGGCCGTGGGCATCAGGATGGCGGTGATCGTGCAGACGGTAACCCCGGCAGCGCAGCAGGTGGCGGCGCGGACGTTGGCGTCCTTGTAGCGCTTGGCCAGCCATTCGACGAACAGCCCCCGAGCAGCAGGCCGGAGAGCGAGGCGATCAGTACGGTGACGCCAAGCGCGGCACCGATCTGCCCTTCGTTCCAGCCGAAAGTGCGGATCATGAAAGGCACGCGCCAGAACTGCAGGCCGAAGGTCTCGACCGCGCTGAGGGCCAAAGCGCCGAACAGCGGGTAGTAGACGCGGGGCTTGGCGTTGATCGCGCGGAAGGCATCCAGCCCCATGAAGGTCAGGATCTTGCGGCCGAAGGTGGCATTGGCAGGAACGGTCGGCGCATCAGCTGCCGGGGCCATGCGCGGCGGTTCCTTGATCGTGAGGAACAGCAGGCCGACCAGCAGCGAGGGGATACCCATGAAGATCAGGATCCACTGCCAGCCGAGGATCGTCAGCGGGCCGAGGTGGGTTGCCCCCCAGGGCGCGGTCATCATCACCAGCATGCCGCCGATCAGCGGGCCGAGGGTGGTGCCGCCGATGAAGCCGAACTGCAGCAGGGCGAAGGCGCGCGTCAGCTTCTTGGGCGGGAAAGCGTCTGCCAGCAGCGAATAGGATGCAGGCGCGTGGGCGGAGCCGCCAGCGGCGAGGAACACGCGGCTGCCGACGAACTGGCCGAAGCTCTGGGCAAGACCGCCTGCCGAGATGATCACGCCGACCAGCGCGGCCCCTGCCCCCAGCACGTACTTGCGCGGGTAGATGTCAGCGAGGCGCGCCAACGGGATGCCAACGAAGAGGTAGCAGATGATGCTGGCCGGACCCGCAAGGAAGCCCAGTTGCGAATCGGTGAGGCCGAAATCGCGCTTGATCCGCTCGGCCAGCATGCCGAAAGTGATCGCATCGAAGAACGTCAGGAATGTTGCCAGCACGATCACGAACAGCGCCCAGTAGGCCGCGCCTGCCGGATGTTCGGCGCGCTCCTGCCGGACCTCGGCCTCGGGAACTGCCGTGACTGCGACACCTGCCATGTGCTCTCCTCTCTCGCCGCAGCAGCCCTTTCGTGGACCTTTTCGAAGCGGTGATATTGTTAGTCTTGCATACAATTCCGCTCTGGTGAATACACAAGGTGAAAAATGATTCCCCGCCCTCTGCCGAGGGTCGGGGGCGCCAATGGATGGAGAGGATCTGATGCAGAATCTGCCGGGCAAGACAGCATTCGTGACGGGCGGCGCCAGCGGCATCGGCCTCGGCATCGCCAAGGCGCTGCTGGGCGCGGGCATGAACGTGACCATTGCCGACATCCGCCAGGACCATCTCGATTCGGCAGTCGCCGAACTCGATGGCGGTGAGCGCGTGCTGGCGCTGAAGCTGGACGTGACCAATCGCGAGCAGTTCGCAGCCGTGGCCGATGCGGTCGAGGCGAAGTTCGGCAAGATCCACATCCTGGTGAACAATGCAGGCGTTGCCGTGGTCGGGCCGACGGAGCTGGCGACCTTTGCCGACTGGGACTGGGTCATGGGCGTTAACGTCGGTGGCACGATCAACGGCATTGTCACGATGCTGCCGCGCATCCTCGCCCATGGCGAAGGCGGCCACATCGTCTGCACCGCATCGATGAGCGCGCTGGTGCCGGTGGGCATGACCACGATCTATTCGTCGGGCAAGGCGGCAGTCACTTCGATGATGGAGTGCATGCGGCCCGAACTGGAACCGCGCGGCGTGATCTGCAGCGCCTTTTGCCCCGGCGCGGTGCAATCGAATATCGCCGATGCCGCCAAGACCCGACCAGCCGATCTGGCCGACACCGGCTATGCCGAGGCGGACAAGCGCCGCGCATCGGGTGGCAACTTCATGCACCTCTACCAGACCAAGGAGCAGGTCGGGCAGCGGGTGCTGGAGGGCATCCTCAATGACGAGCTCTACATCCTCACCCACTCCGAATTCCTGACCGGCGTGGAAGAACGCGGCCTTGCCACCACTGCTGCCGTGCAGACCCACCTGCCCGAGAACCCGGAATACAAGCAGACCTTCGCCATGCTGTTCCGCAACCCCGCGATCACCGAGGAGATTGCGCGGCAGAACAAGCTGAAGGAGGCTCGCGGCGCATGAAGGATTTTGCAGGACGCACCGCCTTTGTCACCGGGGGCGCGAACGGCGTGGGCATCGGGCTGGTGCGCCAGCTGCTGAACGAGGGGTGCAAGGTCGCCATTGCCGACATCCGGCAGGATTCGATCGACAAGGCACTGGCCAGCCTAGACAACCGGGAAGTGATGGGCGTGCAGCTCGATGTTGCCAGCCGCGATGGCTTCAAGGCGGCGGCGGACGAGGTCGAAGCGAAGTTCGGGCCGGTTTCGATCCTGTGCAACAACGCGGGCGTGAACCTGTTCCAGCCGATCGAGGAGTCCTCCTACGACGATTGGGACTGGCTGCTGGGCGTAAATCTGCACGGCGTGATCAACGGGGTGATGACCTTCGTGCCGCGCATGGTGGAGCGCGTGAAGGCGGGCGAGCAGAAGGGCGGGCATGTCGTCAACACGGCGTCGATGGCGGCCTTCCTCGCGGCGGGCAGCCCGGGCATCTACAACACCACCAAGTTTGCGGTGCGCGGCCTTTCGGAATCGCTGCACTATTCGCTGCTGAAGTATCAGATCGGCGTCTCCGTGCTCTGCCCCGGCCTGGTGAAAAGCTACATCTATGCCAGCGATGACGTGCGGCCCGATGCGCTGAAAGGCGCGATGAAGCCGGTCGATCCGACTGCGGTGGAGCGGCTGCAGGGGCTGCACGAATTCGGCATGGAGCCCGACGTGATCGGCGCGCGGGTGATCGAGGCGATGAAGGCCAACCGCCTGCACATCTTCTCGCACCCTGACCACAGGCAAGAAGTGCGCGAGATCTTCGACGAGATCATCGCCGAGTATCAGGACTACCCGAAAGACCCCGGCTATGACCGGCGCGTGGCCTTCGAGAAGTTCCGCGCCGACAGCTTTGCCGAAGCACGGCGGCAATCGCGGGCTGCGGACTTCTGAGCGCAAACGAAAAGGGCGGAGCCGCAAGGCCCCGCCCTTTCTCGTTGGTTTCGCGCTGTCTTCAGGCGACGTCGCGCAGGGCTTCGACGAACTTGTCGATGTTGCCCGTGGTCAGGCCGGCGATGTTGATGCGGCCCGACCCTGCCATGTAGACGCCGTGGCGTTCGCGGATGGCGAGGATCTGTTCGCCATTCAGCGGCAGCATCGAGAACAGGCCGTTCTGCACGCCCAATGGCGCCATGCTGATCGGGCCGACCTGCTGCGCGGCAGCAAGGCGATCACGGACCCAGCGCATGCGATCGCGCATCTCGTCGAGCTCGGCCAGCCACATCGCGGTAAGATCGGCATCGCCGAGGATCAGGCGGACGGCAGCGGCGCCATGATCGGGCGGCATCGACCACGAAGCGCGGGCGATCGTCGCGCCATTGGCCATGGCATTGGCGAGTGCGGTGGCATCGGAGGTCACGGCGTAGAATGCGCCGACGCGGTCACGATAGAGGCCGAAATTCTTGTCGCACGAGTAGGCGACGAGTGCTTCGGGGACGACCGAGAGAACCTTGCGCAGGCCATAGGCATCGGCTTCCATGCCAGCGCCGAGGCCCTGGTAGGCAAGGTCGAGGATCGGCAGGACCTTGCGCTCGACCAGCAGCGGCGCGATCTCGTCCCATTGGGCTTCGGTGTAGTCGACGCCGGTCGGGTTGTGGCAGCAGCCGTGCAAAAGGACGGCATCGCCGGGCTCGGCCTGTGCAAGGGCAGCCTTGAGCGCGTCAAGATCGGCAAAGCCGTCGGCCGTCATGTGGCTGAAGGTCTTCAGTTCGACACCCACGGCTGCGATGATCTGGGCGTGGTTGGGCCACGACGGCGTGCCCATCCATACGCGCTTGACGCCCGAACGCTTCGCCACCTCGATGGCGAGACGCACGGCACCAGTTCCGCCAGGAGCCTGCATGCCCTCGACCTTCGAACGGTCGAAGTCCTTGCCGAAGACGTAGGGGATCAGCGCGTGGACGAAGCCCATGTCGCCTTCGGGGCCGAGGTAGGCCTTGGAATCCTGCGTCTCGAGCAACCTGGCTTCAGCGGCCTTGATCGCCTTGAACACCGGCGTGTCGCCCTCGGACGTGCGGTAGACGCCCACGCCGAGGTCAATCTTGTCAGCGCGCGGATCGGCATTGTGGAGCTTGATCAGCGCCAGAAGTGCGTCGGCGGGCTGGGCGGCAAGATTTTCGAGCATGAGGCCTTCCTTTGCGGGGAGCAAATTGCGGCGGCTCCATGCCGCCGGAAGGCCTCGGGGCAACCCTACATTTCAATTATAAGGTATGCGGGGGGCAATTTGCAGCGATATTGCGCGAAACCGTCAAAACGGGAACCAGTTCTGCTTGCGCGAGAACTTCATGTAACCGCCGTTGATGCCAAGGCGCAAGCCTGCACCGGAGCGGACGGGAATCAGCACGGTATCGCCCTTGCGCAGATAGCTGACGTGGAAACCGCCGACGAGATAGGCCTGCCCCTCGCCCGCCGGGAAACGCTTGTAGAGCTCCTCGCTGTCGAACAGGTTGTAGACCAGCACGAAGGTGCTGGCGGCGTTGGCGCCGGCATCGAAGCCGATCGACGGGCCGGTCCAGTAGACCGGGCGCTCGCCCTCGACCTTGTGGTGGAGCGTGCCGGAGCCATAGCGCAGGCCGACGACCAGCGCGCCGCCGGCTTCGCGGCCTTTGATGTAGGCGTTGGGCTCACCCTGCTTCTTGAGCAGGTCCTTGATCAGATCGGCAAGGCCTGCAGCGCCCTTGCCGAACACGCCCTCGGCGGCACCGATCAGATCATCGTCCTTGTAGGTGTTGCTGGTTGCCGATTGAGGCGTTGCCGCTGCGGGCGCAGGCGGCAGTGTGGCCGGTGCCGGGGTTTGATAGGGTGCCGAGGCGGGCGGCGGGGCATCGGCCGGGAGCGCAGGGAGCGACCCGGCCTCGGCACCGGCGGGCGTTGCCGCAGGGCCTTGCGCCGGGACAGGCGGATTGGACTGTGGCGCCAGGTCACCGTCGATCACGGCGTTGGGATCGACGGTCTGGACCTGCGCGAAAGCGGCGCTGGTGGTGAGCGCAAGGCAAGCGGCAAGGCCGGTTACCAAGGTGCGCGCTTTCGACAATGTGATCATGATTCCCGTCCGTCCCGATCTTCGCGCGCATTCGCGCACCCCTGCCCTTCATGCAGAATCCAAGGCTGACGCCACGACAATGAACCGGCGATGAGCCGAGTCCAAAACGCGGCGAACCGCCTTCCCGGGATGATTTTCGATTTGGCCGGATTTTTGCCCGACAGCCCCTTGCCGCCCCCACAACCCTCGTTATAGCGCGCCCTCGCCGCTGCGATCCGGAGACGTGGGTGAGTGGCTGAAACCAACGGTTTGCTAAACCGTCGTACTGGTAAATCCGGTACCGAGGGTTCGAATCCCTCCGTCTCCGCCACCATGCGCAATGCCGCGAAGCCCTCCCAGAAAGTGATGGACACCCAGACCGGTCGACCTTTGCTGGTCGTCCGGGTGGTTGGCTCCGGGATGGCATCTAGCTTGGTCTTGGGCGATACCACCGGCATGACTGGTGGACGACTCATGACTGACCCATTGATCCTGCATGGTTTCTGGCGCTCTACGGCGACGTGGCGCGTACGCATCGCGCTTGGCCTCAAGGGGCTCGAATGGCGGGGCGTAGCGCACGACTTGCGGGCGGGCGAGCAGAAGGCGCCGGACTACGTCGCGCTCAATCCGCAAGGGTTCGTGCCTGCGCTGGTCACCGGGAGCGACGTCCTCACCCAGAGCCTTGCGATCTGCGAATATCTGGACGAGCTGCATCCCCAGCCCCCGCTGCTGCCGGCAACGCCGCTGGAGCGCGCCAAGGTTCGCGCCGCGGCGCAAGTCATCGCCTGCGACATCCACCCGGTGCAGAACCTGAAGGTGCTCAAGATGCTGCGGCGGCGTGGACTGGACGAAAGCGAGACCAATGCCTGGGCAGCCGAGGTTATCGAAAGCGGACTGAATGCCTTTGCCGCGCTTATCGCGGACTTCGATGGTCCCTACTGCTTTGGCGATCAGCTTACGCTGGCCGACGTGGTGCTGGTGCCGCAACTGGGCAATGCACGCCGCTTTGGCGCGAGGTTCGACTTGGGGCGGATTGCCGCGATCGAGAGCGAATGCATGAAGCTTGCCGCCTTCGCGTCTGCAGCGCCGGAGCGGCAGCCCGATGCGCCATCGTGACGCAGCGGCATGGCGCGACAGACCACTTAGCCGAAACGGTATCGCCGGACCGCAAACTCGGTTAAAGCCACGGCATGCCCTGAAACGGAGAACGATGGGCAGCGCGAAGAGGAGTGCGAGCCGAGGGTGAGCGACAACGATCTCGTTGCGGCCATGTACGGCGCGGTCGGCGAGGATGCTCGCTGGACCGAGGTCCTCGACGCGATCAAATTGCGCCTGGGCGTGGCAAGCGCGGTATTCCAGCGGCTGATAACCGACGGGGACGATCTGGTGCCGGTCACCAGTCTGCGTGACACCTGGTCTACCCAGGAAGCCAAGACGCACGACACCTGGGCCAATTCGCCCCTCAACCCGCGGTTTCGCCGCGACACCGAACCGCGCGGGCAGGACGAGATCGAGAGCGACCAGCGCAGCATTGCCCTGACGGCAAGCGATCGGGAAGCTCTCAGGCGCGGCCTTGCGGGCTGTGGTCTTGGCGCAGGGTTCTGGCTCGGCTGCAAGACCGTGCCGGGCGAACATACGACGCTGATCTTTCATCGCCACGCTGGCGACGGGCGCGACATGACCGAGGAAGACCTGCACTTCCTCAACCTGCTGCTGCCGCATTTCCGGCAGGTCTCCAGACTGGTGACGAGCATGGCAGGATACGAGGCGCGCCTCTCGGTTGCCGAGGCCTTCATGGACTCCACCAGTCTGGCGCTGGTCGCCTGCGACACGGATCTCGGCATCCACTGGATGAACGCTGCTGCCGAGGCGCTTATCGATGCCTTGCCACAGGTCACCCAGGTGCGCGGCAGATTGCGGTTTGGCGCGAGCGAAGCCACCGGCGTTGTCCGCGCCGCGATTGCGGGAACGCTGGGCGATACCTGCCGCGTGCCCGGTGAGCAGCCAGCCGAAGTCCTGCACTTGCGCGTGCTGCGCCGCGATGCGGCAGACAAGCGCAAATGGGGACGCAACCTTGCCTTGCTGGCGCTGTGCTCGCCCGGCACGGCTCCCCGGATCGATGCAGCCGAAGTGGCCAGCCTGTTCGGGCTGACGATGGCCGAAGCGACCCTGACCGCGCACCTTGTCGGGGGATGACGGTCAAGGACTACGCATCGCATCGCGGCATTGCCGAGGGCACCGCGCGCATGCAGCTCAAGAGCGCGCTGGCCAAGGCGGGCGTTGGCAGACAGGCCGATCTGGTGCGGCAGGTGTGCCAGTCTCTTGCCAGGTTGTGAGAGGCCGGAACGGTCCTTCCGCTCCGACCTCTGCGCGTCAGAAGGTGACGTTCAGCTTGACCCCGTACTCCCGCGGTGCGCCGTAGAACTCGTTCGAGTTCAGCTGGCCGGTGATATAGTCCTTGTTCGTCAGGTTCGTGCCCCAGGCCTCGAGCTTCAGCCTGTCGTTTATCCTGAGCGTCACGATTGCCGAAAGCAGGCCGCGCGGGTTGAGGCGGTCCGACAGCGGCGAATAGCCGATATAGGTGAACTGCTCACCGACATAGGCATAGTTCACCCGCGGCGTCAGCGACATCTCCCCGCCGAGCGGAATCTCGTATTCTACGCCGCCACCCCACGTCCAGCGCGGCGCATAGAGGTTGGGGCCGCCGCCGGTGGTCTGGATGAACGGCGTGTAGTCAAAGCAGACCGGGGGGTTGGAGGGCGCACCGGTCGCGCATTGAGGGCCAAGGGCTGCGCCGCCGAACGTCCGGGTGTTGACGAAGGTGACGCTGGCAAGGTCCGAGTCCACATAGGCCACGTTGGCATCGAAGCCGAAGCCGCCGAAGCGCCCTTGCACCTGTGCCTCAACACCCTTGATCTCGACGGTCGAGATGTTCTCGACGCCGGCAAAGCCGGTGGTGGGTTCGACCACGTTGAACTGGAAGTTGGCGTACTTGTTGTAGAAGGCGCTGACCTGGGTGCGAATGCGGTTGCGCAGGAAGGCGGATTTCCACCCTGCTTCATAGCTGATCACGCGCTCCGGATCGAAGTTCGAGGTGGGCGAATTGAAGCCGCCCGGCTTGTAGCCGCGCGCGACGAGCGCATAGAGCAGGTTGTCGGCATCGACCTTCCAGTTGAGCGCGAACTTGCCGGTGGCCAGCGAATCCTTGTGGCTGCCAGCCAGCGATGCAACCGAAAGCCCGTTTGGCGGGAAGTCGGGGATGCCCCTGCCGATCTTCACGTCGCCCTCGCCAGTGGCCTTGTAGGTGGAATACCGCGCGCCAAGCTGGGCTTCGAGACCAGGGACGATCTCGTAGTTGCCTTGCGCGAAGAGGCCGGTGGTGGTGCGCTGGTTGCCGCCGATGATGTCGGTGCGGAAGCCCTGCTGGTCCTGCAGGATGCGGATCGCAATGTCGTTGCGCTGGAAGTACCCGCCAAGAATCCAGTCGAACCGGCCCTCGGTCGGCGAGATGACGTTGAATTCCTGCGTGTAGACCTTTTCGCCCGCGAAGTAGTCTTCGGCAATGCCGCCCGGTCCCGCCGAGGCATCCAGGTCGTTCAGGGCCTTGATGCGCTTGTGCTGATAGCCGGTGACCGAACGCAGGGTGATGCCGCTGGCCAGTTCCTGGCGAAGTTCGAGGCTGGCCTGGAACGCCTTCTGCCGCTCTGCCACAGGCGTATCGAAGCTGATCGTGCGGATATCGCCCACGCGGAACGCATCGTAGGGCGTACCGAGGATCGGGCGATAGGCATAACCGCCCGAATCACGATCGTTGAACGAGACCTTGGCAAGGGCCTGAAACGAACCGGGCTTCCACATCGCGGTCAGGCGTCCACCGCCTTCGCGCAGCCTGCCGGCCTGGTTGGATACGGGGCCGACGCTGGTGTAGAAGCTGTCGCGGTTGCGATAGAAGCCTGCGGCGCGGAAGCCGAAGGTATCGGACACCGGCAGGTTCACTGCACCTTCGGACTGGACCGAGTTGTAATTGCCGGCACCGAACACGGCATAGCCGCCAAGGCCTTCATCCAGCAGCGGGTTCTGCGTGTTGATGAAGATTGCGCCGCCGGTGGAGTTGGAACCGACCAGCGTCCCCTGCGGCCCGCGCAGCACTTCGACACTGGCAAGGTCGTAGAAGCTGTTGGCCTGCACGATCGGTGGCTGGAACAGGCCGTCGACATAAGTTGCGACACCTGCCGTCACGCTTGGCGAATTGCTGGCAAGGCCGATGCCGCGAATGTTGATCGACTGGGTGATGCCACCATCGGAAATGGACAGCGCAGGGCTGGCATTCTGCAGGTCTGCCAGATTGGTCACCGCCTTGTCGGCCAGCGCACTGGCATCGAAGGCGGTTGCGGAGACGGCGACGTCCTGGAGCTTTTCCTTGCGACGCTGCGCCGTGACGATGATCTCGCCAACGCCCTCGCTCGCTTCCTCTGACGCGCTGGCCGTATCCTGCGCCGCTTGTGCAAACGCGGTGCCCGGCTGGGTGACAAGGGCAAGCGTCATCGCGCAGCCCAGTAGATACTGAGTCTTCATGGTATCCTCCCTCTTGTTATTGCTTACGGTGCCGGCTTCCATGCAGAGGCGGCGGCAAGGAAGGCCATGGTTTCCTGTCCGACGCTGCCTTCCATGGGCGGGAAGTAGCTCAGCTTGACCACCACGGTCCGGCTGGCGGGATCTACGTAGACGTACTGCCCCTGCAGTCCGATTGCCGAATAGGCGGGCGAATTGGCCATGGTCCACCACTGGTATCCATAACCGCCTTCCGGTCCGTCCTCGGGCCCAGCCGGAGCTTGGGCCACCTTGACCCACTCCTCTCTGACAACGCGCTTGCCGTTGGCCATCCCGCCATTCAGCATCATCTGGCCAAAGCGCGCCCAATCGCGCAGCGTGGCGTTGAAGCCTGCGCCGCTGAATTCGCGTCCTGTGCCGGGCTGGCCATCCATGATGTAGAAGCCATCGGCCTCGGTGCCGAGCGGCTCCCACAGCTTGCGCGCGGTGAAGGCCGCCACCGAACCACCGCTGACCCGTTCGATCAACCAGCCGAGCACGGCGGTGTCGATGGTCTTGTAGGCGAAGACTTCACCGGGCTCCGACTTGCGCTTGATGGTACGGGCGACATCGGCAAAGCGGGCAACGTTCTTGACGAGCGCGTTGATATGGTTGCTCGCCGCGATGCCGGGATTGGCGAAGTCGTAGCGCTCCTCGTAGTCGACGCCGGAGCGCATCTGCAGGATCTGGCGGATGGTCACACCATCGTAGCCGCTGCCTTTCAGTTCGGGCAGGTAGCGCACGATCTGATCATCCAGCGAGCCGATCAGCCCATCGGCAAGCGCCGCGCCGACAAGGGTCGAGGTCAGCGACTTGGTCATCGACCAGCCCATGAAGCGCGTGCGCTCGTTCGAGCCGTTGCGATAGATTTCGGTGACGATCCGCCCGTCCTTCATGATCAGGAGAGCGTTGGTGTAAGTGCGCTCGAGCGCCTGCTCGGCGGTCCAGGTCTTGCCGCCGAATTCGTAAGTGAAATCCATCGGGCGCTCGACCTTGGGCAAGGCCCACGGTGACCCGGAATGCGCGACCGTGCGCGTGGTGAACAACTGATCCATGTTGCGGAAGGCAAAGCTGTTCACATCGGCGTCGTTCATGCGCCAGCGCATCACCTGCGTTGCCACCGGCACGTCCGAAGCAGGGCCGGATTGCAGTTGCGCGGGCAATTGTTGCTGGGCCTGAACCGGCATCGGCAGTGCCAGCAACCCGGACAGCGCGGCTGCGGTCAGACGAATGGCAAGAGTCATCGTGAACTGTCTCCCTGGTGGACGACTCGCACCGGTCATCCTCGGGATATGGCTAGGCCGCGCGTGAACCCGGCGCATGAACCATTTGGTATATGCCATAACAATTTTCACGCCCACCGGCAGGGTCGGACGGAATGGTAAGCACTGCTGGGAGTGCGGCCCGCGCCGTAAAGAGAAAGCCCTCCCCTCCGCATCGGAGAGAAGGGCTTTCGTCAATTATCGTCAGGTAGCGGCCAGGAGCCGCCCCGATCAGAAGGCGACAGTAGCCGAAACGACCACGCGCGAACCGGCGATCGACGAACCATCCTTGGTCGAGGAGAAGTTCGGCGTCAGGTAGTTGAAGTCGGTCGGGTTAAGGTCGGTATCGACATAGGCCACGCCGAGCGTGACGTTGCCGAGGGTGTAATCGGCACCGACCAGCCAGTCGACATAGTCACCGGTCGGCGAAACCGAGGTGCCTTGAGGGCCAAGGCCCTTGTTGCCACCGTTGGTGTAGCCGATGTGGCCCTTGACCGTCAGGCCGGTGTCGGGGATGCCGGCCGAAAGGTCGGTCCAGACATAGACGTTGTCAGCCTTGGCACCGGGATTGTCGTAGACGCCGGTGGCCGCCGAAGCGCCCGAGTTGTACCACTGGCCAAGCGCTTCCTGCTTGGGAGCATAAGCCACGCCGACGAGGACGTTGGCGGGACCGACGGCGCTCGACACCTTGACATAAGGCTCGGCGAAGTCGGTGTTGTCGAGGCCGCCCGGATACATGTACCAGGTCAGGCCGACATCGACCGTCACGCCGCTGATCTCGGTCTTGTAGCCGCCGATGATGTCGAGTTCCATGTTTGAACCGGCGAAGGTGCCCCAGCCGGCGAGGTTCGAACCCCAGGTGCCGACATAGAAGCCGCTTTCATGCGCGACGGTGACGCCGGCTTGAACTGCCATTTCCTTGTCGGTCATCGAAACGCCGCGGAAGCGGTAGTCCGAAACGAGAGCTGCGCTGCCCGAAACGGTGATGGCGGGGGTTTCTTCCTGCGCGAAAGCCGGAGTCGCAAAAAGTGCGAGGGCGACAGGTGCCACGGCTGCGGCGAGACGGGTCTTCATACGGAACGCTCCCTGGATAGGTTATCACGTTCCACCTGCGTCTGCCGTGCGAGCGCTTCTCAAAGACGGAGCGACGTCACTGCAGAGCCAAAAGTAATACACGCCGTTTTGCTGCACTGCAAGATAGATTCTTCCGTCAAATGGCAAGAGCCGGCAATTTCTGCCGACTCTTGCCATCTGGCGCGCAACAAGAGGGGGTGGGCCGTCGCGCGCGTCTTGATGCCAACGCTCTGAATCGAGCGGGGTTTCAGGCGTGTGCCAGCGTCTTCAGCAGGGGCGCGGGGCCAGAGACGGTCACCGCATCCCCCGCTGCTTGCGCCGTGCCAGCCACTCCGTCAGCATCTCGGCCGTGGTGTGGTCCATCGCATGGACACGGTCGAGGTCGACGTGAACGGGCTTGGCGACCGGGACCTGCTCGAGAGCGTTGGTCAGGCGCGTCAGCCCCAGGAACGTGGCCGCACCTTCCAGTTCAAGGCGCACGGTTTCGCCCACGGTCTGCTCGCCGACACGGAAGCGCAGGTTTCGCAGGTGCGGAACAAGCTCTAGCGCAGACAGGGCCAGACCCACCAGCACACCGGTGAGCAAGTCGGTCGTCACCACGAGCGTAAAGGTCGCGACCCAGATCAACGCGGGCATGAAGCCATGCACCTCGAACAGGCGACGAACCTGCTTGAGACTGACCAGCTTCCATCCGGTGACCACCAGAACCCCGCCCAGCGCCGCCATAGGAACTTCGCGCAGGATGAACGGCAGCAGGGCCACGAAGCCGAGAATCCACACCCCGTGCAGCACCGCAGACGTGCGAGTCATCGCGCCCGCCTGCACGTTGGCCGAGCTGCGCACGATCACGCCTGTCATCGGCAGTGCGTTGACCACGCCGCACAGCAGGTTGCCGACGCCCTGCGCCCGCAGCTCCTTGTTGTAGTCGGTCCGCACGCCATCATGCATGCGGTCAACCGCTGCGGCCGAAAGCAGAGTTTCGGCGCTGGCGATGAAGGCGATGGCAATGGCTGAAACGATCAGTGAGCCGTTGGTCAACGGGGTGAGGAAATCACCGCCGGGCAGCGCAAAGGCAGCGCCGATCGAATCCGGAACGGCAATGCGCGCCACGTCGAGCCCGAAGCCCCAGGCCACGCCCGTCGCCGCCAGCACGCCAAGCAGCGCGCCCGGCACGAGTCCAAGCCTTGCCGGCTTGAGCTTTTCCCACGCCAGCATCGTGCCGATGGTGAGCAGGCCGAGCATGAGCGCAAGCTCGGTCGACCGCAGATCGAACGGCGTCAGCCCGAGCACGCGCGCGGGCATCATGGCAAGATTGTCGATACCGTTGGAGAGCGGCTTGGCATCGAACAGGATATGGAACTGCCCGATGACGATCAGGGCGCCGATCCCGGCCAACATGCCGTGGACCACTGCAGGCGAGATTGCGCGGAACACGCCGCCCAGCTTGGCCACGCCCGCAAGGAGTTGCAGGGCACCGGCCAGCACCAGCACTGGTCCGAGAGCGGATAGGCCGTTATCACGGACGAACTCGAAGACGATTACCGCAAGGCCGGCGGCCGGACCGCTTACCTGCAGCGGCGAACCGGCGAGCAGGCCAACGACGATCCCGCCGATGATCCCGGTAACAAGTCCCTTCTCAGGCGGCACGCCCGACGCAATGGCGATGCCCATGCACAAGGGCATGGCAACAAGGAACACCACGATAGACGCGGTGAAATCGCGGACGAAGTAGCGGGAAATCCCGCCACCGGCGCCGTCGGCAGTCGCGGCTGTCATTCTGCGGCCTCGGCGATCCAGGCGTCGAGGACGCGGCGCGAGCGGGCTGGAAGCGCCACTGGCAGCGGCTTGTCTTCGCGCAGCGGCACGAACTCGCCGGTCTCGCCGTCGAGACCAAGCACCATGCCGGCGCTGATGTCGACGAACCAGCCATGCAGCGACATTTCACCCTTTGCGATGGCTGTCGCCACCGAAGGATGCGTGCGGAGGTGGTCAAGCTGAACAATCACATTCTGCAGGCTGACCGCGCGGACGCGCTCGTCAGTGCCGAGGTGGGGCGAGCAGCTGGAGACCACGCTTTCCGCCGCCGCGCCATGGCGCAGCCAGGCGACCACGTTCGGCATGCCTTCAGGCAGCGTCGGTGCGGAGAGCGCCTTCATCGCGCCACAATCTGAATGGCCGCAAACGATGATGTCCCGCACGCCCAGCGCCATGACGGCGTATTCCACGGTCGAGGTCACGCCGCCGTTCATGGTGGCGTAGGGCGGAACCATGTTTCCGGCATTGCGGCAGACGAAGAGCTCGCCGGGCTGGGCCTGCATGATCTGCTCGGGAACGATGCGGGAATCCGCGCACGAAATCATCAGCGCCTTGGGTGACTGCCCCTCGCTGACGAGCTTGCCGAACAGTTCGCGGCTGTCGGGGAAGATGGTCTTTTCGAAGCTGAAGACGCGGCCGATAAGCTCGTTCACGGTGCTGGACCTTTCACTAGACTCGACAACCGACTGAGGTCGCCCGGAAACTAGTCAAAGTATGTGCCGCATCTTTCCGCATGAGCGCGGGTGTGTAACGAACTGTTTCGCAACCCTTCAATTCGTCGCCAACGGGAAACGGACCGTGACGCGGAGGCCCCCAGTGGGCCGATTGCGCAGTAGCAAGGTGCCATTATCCAGCTGGATTGCCCGCCGCACGATGGCGAGGCCAAGGCCCATGCCCGGCGTATCGCGGGCGCGCGCAGTGTCCAGCCGGACGAATGGCTGCAGAACATCGTCGATGCGCTCGGCCGGGATACCGGGGCCATCGTCGTCGAACTGGAGCTCGGCCGCGCCGTCGACGCGCTGCACGGTAACCCGCACGCTGCCCGCGTAATGCAGCGCATTCTCGATCAGATTGGAAAGAGCACGGCGCACCGAGACGGGGCGCGCCATGATCTCGAGGCTTTCGAGGCCGTGGAAGGTGGCATCGGCGCCATTGTCGGCGGCGGTATCCACCAGCGTCTGCGCCATCACCGCCACATCGATGCGTTCGGCTGGCAGGCGGCTCCCGCCGGATTCGACGAAGGCCTGCAGCGATTCAAGCATGTGCCGCATCTCGCCGAGGTCAGCGCTCATGCCCTCGCGCGTTTCCTCGTCGAGATCGAGGCTTTCAACGCGCAGTTGCATGCGCGAGAGCGGGGTGCGCAGATCATGCCCGATCGCCAGCATGGACTGCGTGCGGTTGGTCATGGATTCATAGACGCGCTGCTGCATCTCGTTGAAGGCATGGATGAGGTCGCGCACTTCGGCGGTGCCCTGTTCGGACAGCAGTTGCGGCGGTCCCGAACCGACGGTCTTCGACGCCCGGACTAGGGTCCGCAGCGGCGCCAGTGTTGCCCGGAACAGCACCCAGGCAAGCAGGACCAGCGCAAGGGTCGGCATCATCAGCGTGAGGATGCGCCCGGCATTGAGCGTCCAGGCATCGCTGGCGTAAGTCTGGAACTGCACGATACTGCGGTCAGGCAGGGTGAGCGATCCAGTAATGTTGCCGGCAACGGCCACCGGCTTGAGATGCAGTTGCAGGTCGGCCCGGCCAAGTTCGGGGGCGTCTTCTATGATCTGTTGGCGCAGGCGCGACAGCTGGATCGACCCGCCCAGACGATTGCCGGACGGCTGCCAATCAAGCGCGAACCGCGCCGAGCTGAGGTCCTTGGCAACCTGCCTGCGTTCGCCGACCGGCGCGCGCTCGATCGCGCGGGTGGCGATGATCAGATTCTCGGCAACGCGCGCGGCGTCGTCTTCGCGCAACGCGAACTGGCTGGCACGATCGAACAGCAGGGTATTGGCCGCAAAATCGACCAACGCGACAAGCAGCAGGATCGCCAGAAGCCGCTCGGGCAGGCCAAAGCGGCGCGACAGCATCAGGCGCGCTGCACTTCGGCCTTGAACATGTAGCCCACGCCGCGAACCGTTACGATCGGAGCATTGCCTCCAGCCGCGGAAAGCTTGCGGCGCAACCTGCTGACCAGCACGTCGACGCTGCGATCCGAACTGTCGCCCAAGCGGGTGCGCGAAAGTTCGATGAGGCGCTCACGCCCGAGCACGCGCTGGGGCTGGCCGATGAAAGTGGCCAGCAGATCGAATTCAGCCCCCGTCAGGTCCACCATCGCGCCGCTGGGCGAATGCAGTTCGCGCCGGGCCATCGACACGGACCAGCCGTCAAAATGGATGTCGCCGCTGCGGCTGCCCGTATCGCCAGCGGTATCGGTGACGGCGTTGGCCCCGCGACGCAACACCGCGCCGATCCGGGCCACCAGTTCGCGCGTGCTGAATGGCTTGGGCAGATAGTCGTCCGCGCCGAGTTCAAGCCCGAGGACGCGATCCTCCTCGCTGCCGCGAGCCGAGACGAAGATGATCGGCACGTCGCTTTGCTTGCGCAGGCGGCGGAACAGCTCGATCCCGCTCGTTCCCGGCAACATGATGTCGAGCACGACCAGATCGGCCGGCTCGCTTTCCAGTGCCACCCACATTTCTGCGCCAGTGGCAGCAGTGCGGACATTGTAGCCGTTTTCCCGCAAGGCACGCGCGGTCAGCGTCCGCAGCGGCCCGTCGTCTTCCACAAGTACGATTGATGGAGATTGCATAAAGCTCCGGCGCGGTTGCAGCAACACGGTGCACGATAGCAGCGACGCCCGTGGTGCCAAGGTTGAAGAACAGGCACTATGGTGACGTTTGCTGGGGAAAAGCGGCGGTTTGGCACTCTGTTTGCGCCTGCCCGATCCGTTCGCCCCCGCAGATCGACATGTTCTCTAGCTGAAGGCAACGTTTTGCGCGCGACGGGCGGCAATGCGACAAAATGTTGCTGATTTACATTTTTGACTGAATTGGTCCGAATTGAGCAAGGTTCAGGGCCTCGCTATCGCCCAACCACATGACATGGCGGGTGTGATCGTCCAGGTCATTGCCGCTGTTGCCGTGGCAGAAGATCGTGAAATGTCCGCGATTTTCCATCATCCAGGGGATGGCAGCACCGATTCGCTCTGCCGGGATCGTCATCTGGCACGACCCACGCGGATGCGGCCCAACCGGGCGGGCGTGCACGCGCCCCATCGCAACGCCAAGCTCGTCGCGCATTCTCATGCACAGCCCGCCGGCTTCATCCGCCTCTGCAGGATTGAAATAGACGTGCGCGTGGTAGTCGGCAAAGGTTTGCATTTGCTGCTATTGCGTCAAGCGCTTGCCAATCGCAACATCGTGCTGCCAAGGGCTTACGGAGCGGCTTGCCGCTTCGGCGGAGTCGGCGGATATCTACGACTATTGTCCAAAAGCCCCAGCGGCCGACACAGGTTACACACGCGGGCAAGAGAAAGTTTCGAGGAGGGTTTGAACATGGGCGAAGCAGTCTATCCGGTCCCTGCAGAATGGGCCGAGAACGCCCTTGTCGATGAAGCGGGCTACTTCGAGATGTACCGCCAGTCGGTCGAAGATCCCGAAGCCTTCTGGGCGGAACACGGCAAGCGGCTCGACTGGATCAAGCCCTTCACCAAGGTGAAGAATACATCATATCATGAGGCCGATTTCGGCATCCGCTGGTTCGAGGACGGCACGCTCAACCTCTCGGCCAACTGCCTTGACCGCCATCTGGAAGCGCGCGGCGACCAGATTGCCATCCTGTGGGAGCCGGACAGCCCGACCACGCCCCACCGCGAGATCACCTACCGCCAACTGCACGAACAGGTCTGCCGCTTTGCCAACCTGCTCAAGGCGCAAGGTGTCAAGCGCGGCGAGCGCGTCACGATCTACCTGCCGATGGTGCCTGAAGCCGCCGTCGCCATGCTCGCCTGCGCCCGTATCGGCGCGATCCACTCGATCGTCTTTGCCGGTTTCAGCCCCGACGCTCTTGCCGGCCGCATCATCGACTGCGACAGCCGCATCGTTCTCACCGCCGACGAAGGCCTGCGCGGCGGCAAGAAGGTCCCGCTCAAGGCCAACGTCGACGAAGCGCTCAAGCAGTGCCCCGGCGTCGACAGCGTGATCGTGCTGCGCCACACCGGTGCCGACGTGCCGATGGTCGAGGGCCGCGACGTTGACTGGGCCACGGGCGTTGCCGCGCAAAGTGCCGACTGCACGCCTGAGGAAATGAACGCGGAAGATCCGCTGTTCATCCTCTACACGTCCGGCTCCACGGGCAAGCCCAAGGGCGTGCTGCACACCACTGGCGGCTACTCGGTCTGGGCCTCGATGACCCACCAGTACGTGTTCGATTACCGGCCCGGCCAGATCTACTGGTGTGCAGCGGATATCGGCTGGGTCACCGGCCACTCCTATGTCGTCTACGGACCGCTCGCCAATGGCGCGACCACGGTGATGTTCGAAGGCGTGCCCAACTTCCCCGATCCCAGCCGCTTCTGGCAGGTGGTCGACAAGTTCCAGGTCGAGATCTTCTACGGCGCCCCCACCGCCCTGCGCGCCCTGATGCGCGAAGGCGATGAATGGGTGAAGCAGACCAGCCGCCAATCGCTGCGCCTGTTGGGCTCGGTGGGCGAGCCGATCAATCCCGAGGCGTGGGAATGGTATCACAAGGTCGTGGGCGACAGCCGCTGCCCGATCGTCGACACGTGGTGGCAGACCGAAACCGGCGCGGCGATGATCACGCCCCTGCCCGGCGCCACGCCGCTCAAGCCCGGCTCGGCCAGCCGTCCGTTCTTCGGCGTGAAGCCGGCGTTGGTCGACAACGATGGCAATTTCCTTGAAGGCGCGACCGACGGCTGCCTTGTCATCACCGATAGCTGGCCGGGCCAGATGCGCACGGTCTGGGGCGATCACGAACGCTTCTTCCAGACCTATTTCAGCACGTTCAAGGGCCTCTATTTCACCGGCGACGGCTGCCGCCGCGACGAGGATGGCTACTACTGGATCACCGGCCGCATCGATGACGTGATCAACGTCTCGGGCCACCGCATGGGCACGGCCGAGATCGAAAGCGCGCTGGTCGCCCACGCCAAGGTTGCCGAAGCTGCCGTCGTCGGCATGCCGCACGACATCAAGGGCCAAGGCATCTATGCCTTCGTCACCTGCAATGCCGAGGTCGAGCCGGACGAGGCCCTGCGCAAGGAGCTGATCCAGTGGGTCCGCCACGAGATCGGCCCGATCGCCACGCCCGACGTGATCCAGTTCGCCCCGGGCCTGCCCAAGACCCGCTCGGGCAAGATCATGCGCCGCATCCTGCGCAAGATCGGCGAGAATGACATGTCGAACCTTGGCGACACGTCGACGCTGGCCGATCCCAGCGTGGTCGAAAACCTCGTCGCCAACCGCCCGCAACTCGAAAAGGCCTGATTGAAAAGGGGCGCGGCCTTGATGGCTGCGCCCTCGGCTTCAAGTCAGCAGCTTGCCGCTCTTCTCGCGGATCACGCCTTCGATCATGCGCTTGGCGAAACCGAGGCTGGCGGGGATGTCGACCTCGACCACCAGCTCCTTTTCCGCCAGTTCCACCCCGCAATCGAGCGTGTAGCCCATCGCGCTGACCGTCATCACCATATGGTCGTCGTCCGAGAATGCAGTCGTCACCGTCGCCATGCCGTCAGCCTTGGCCGCTGCCTGCGCCGCCTTCTCGCGCAACCGCCGGCGCGCTTCGTCACGGTCGAGCGAATGGGGAATGGCGATGCGCATCAGTTGACCTTCGGGGCTTCGAGCTGGGGCGCCGCCTCTAGACCTTCACCGTAGCGATAGTCCAGATAGCGCCCGCGCACGGCGAGCGCATCGAGATCTCCCGCCGCCAGCTGCCGGGTGATCTCGTCGATTTCCTTGGATATCTTGCCAAGACCATCGGCAAGCTGCTGATCGGCATTTCGCCCGCCGCGCTCTTCGCGCCGCAAATGGGGCGGAATCTTGCGCCAGCTTTCGACCATGCCCGGCAGATGCTCGCCCACCAGCTTGCGCACCTCGACGGCGGCAGGTTCGGCCGGATCGATGCCTTCGAGTTGAACACCAAGGCCATCGAGCTGCACGCCGATCTGGTCGACGAGCTGCACCGCCGGCGCAGGCAGCGCCGGACGCTGGGCCTCGAGCCACAGTTCGGTCCGCCCGACCATCGTTCGCACATCGCCGGTGTTGAGCGCCGACAGATCAGGCACCTTCATCTTCGGATACTTCGCGAAGAATGCCAGCGCAGCGACGATCGCCAGGCCCAGCACCATCACGCCGAGAATGCCGATGCCGTCGAGGATCATCCCCGCAACCATCGCGCCCACCAGCAGTACGCCGACCGACATCGCCATGCGTGCGGCCTTCTTGCCGAAATGCTGTCGCTTCAGTTCGGCTGAGCGTTTGCCGATGCTGCGCCGCCCGCCCGCCTGCTGTCGCACCAGCGAGGAGCGCGCTTCGGCAAGGATACGGTCGCTGTCATGAGCCGAGGAATTGGCCATGCGCTGCTCAGCCCTCCAGCGTCAGCAGCGGCGAGGTTTCGGGGCCTGCCAGCTTGGCCTGCGCTGCGCCTTCCGCCCGCGCGATGTACCCCTTCGACTTCTCGACCTCCCCGACAGCGTGGTCACCGTCTGCTTCATCGCATCGAGAGCCTTGAGCTTGAAGGTGTCGATCGTGTCCATCGTGTCGTAGATGTTCTGGAAGGCGCGCTGCAGCGTCTCCAGCGGGATCGTGCTCGACGCGGCCATCTCGTGGATCTTGCCGGTCTGTTCGCGCAGCAGCTTGCCGGTACTGTCGATCATGTTCGCGGTCGTGGTGTTGAGCGCGGTGATCTGCTGCAGCACCAGCCGCTGATTGGTCATCGCCTGCGCCACGGTCACCGCCGTGCGCAGTGCCGCCACTGTGGTCGTGCTGGCGCGGTCCACGCCCTTGACCAGTTCGACGTTGTTCTTCTTGACCAGATCGAGCGCGAGATAGCCCTGCACCGTCACCGCCATCTGCGTCAGCAGGTCCTGCGTGCGCTGGCGGGTGTAGAACAGCGCAGATTCGCGGATCGCCTTGGCCTTGGCCGGCTCGGTGTGGTCGAGATCGGCAGCGGCCTCCTCCAGCTTGGCGTCGAGCGTCTTGGAGATGTGGATCATCTGCTCCAGATTGCCCATCGCTTCCCACAGCTTCTGGCGCTCGACGTCGATTCCGGCATTGTCCATGAGCAACTCGTCCTTGCCCGAGGCGAGGCGTTCGAGGATGGCCTTGATGTGCCCCTGCGCCGAGGTGTAGCCATCGAAATACTTCTTCAGGCTGTTGCCGAAGGGGATGATGCCCAAAAACTTGCGGCCCGAGGACAGGTTGCCCTGCCGGCCGGGATCGAGGTCCTCGATCGTGCGGCGCAGCGCGGCCAGATCGGCGCCGACGCCGCTGTCCTTGTCCATCGCGCGGATCGGCCGGTCGAGAAACCGGTTTGACATGCCCGCCGCCTGCGCAATCTCCTTGCGGCCCATGTTGGTCAACTGGTCGACCTTCTTGCCGAATTCCGGGCTCTGCGCATCGACCGAGATCAAGTCGGCCACGAACGCATCGACCTTGGCCTCAAGCTTGGACCGGTTCTCGTCCGATACCGGCACCAGCCCTGCCGCCTGGGCGGGCGCAACCACCGGCACCGGATCGGGCGGGGTCAGGCTGATCGGGGACATCGTGGCGGTTTCGGTCGGTGTGGAAGCCATCGTGCTGGGACTTTCGGAATTGAACGCGTTCAACATGCTATCTTGGCAACATGGTATGTCGCGCGGCCGGGCGCAAGCTGTCTTATACTCGCAACACAGCGCCATGCCTTGGGCCATATCGACGGAGCGTTGCCACAGCTCCATCAACGGCATGATGACCATGATGAAACGATGTGCCGTATTCGGTGCGAGTGGCGGCATCGGCGCCGCCCTGACCGCTCTTCTTGCCGCGCGTGAAGACGTGGCCGAAGTCCATGCCCTGTCGCGCAGCGGCGGCGGCGCCGATGGCAAGATCGTGCCCCACCGCTTCGACCTGCTCGATGAAAGCTCCATCGCCCAGGCCTGCGCAGCGATCGGCGCCCCGCTCGACCTTGTGATCGTGGCGACCGGCCGTCTGGTTCGCGCAACTGGCGAAGGCCCCGAAAAGTCATGGCGCGCGCTGGATGCCGGTGCGATGGCGGAGCTCTACGCGATCAATACCATCGGCCCTGCCCTGATCGCCCGCCACACCCTGCCTCTGCTGCCGAGGGACCGGCCTGCCGTTTTCGCCGCCATATCAGCCCGCGTCGGCTCGATCAGCGACAACCGCCTTGGCGGCTGGCACTCCTACCGCGCCTCGAAAGCGGCGCTGAACATGCTGGTGAAGACTCTCGCCATCGAACTTGCCCGCACCCACCCGCAGGCCGTGGCCGTCACGCTGCATCCGGGCACGGTCGATACCCCCTCTCACAGCCCTTCCAGCGCGGCGTGCCATCGGAAAAGCTGTTTACCGCCGAACGCTCGGCCGGACACTTGCTCGACGTGATTGACGGCCTGACACCGGCGCAATCCGGCAAATTGATGGCTTGGGACGGTGCGGAGATCTCGTTCTGACGGTCGATCCGCACATCAACATATCGAAAGTGAATCCAAAATGGAGCGGGCCGACGCGGACTATTGCGACTTCAGGCTATAGGGTGCCTTGAAGTTCGCCGTAACTTCCCGCCGCACCCTATTCTCAGGTGACGCCGGCAGGAGGGCGAGCACAGACAAGGACCTATTGATACCATGCCGCACCCGGACTCAACGCCTGCGGCATCGCATATGGCTGATCAGACCTGCGAATGACCGGGATCAGGATGAAGTTGGCCATGATGGCAGTTCTGGTTCTGGCCGCAGCCTTGCGCCTTCAGCACATCGATTTTGGTCTGCCCGCGCTCAACGATGCCGACGAACTGATGTTCGAGATGGGCGCCATCCGCATGCTGCGCACCGGCACGCTCAATCCCGGATGGTTCGGCCATCCTGCCACAACCACGATGTATGTTCTCGCGCTGGTCGACGTGCTCGTGTTCGGTGCGGGCTACGTCACCGGTCATTTCGCATCGCCCGCGGCCTTTGCCGACGCGGTCTTTGCCGATCCGACCTTGATCATCTTGCCGGGACGCATCGCCATGGCCGGGTTCGGAGTGCTCAGCGCCTGGCTGACCATGCGCCTCGCTTCCGAGCTTCTCGATGGCAAGGCAGCGCTGGGTGCGGGCCTCGTCCTTGCGGTCAGCCCTCTGGCGGTGACCTGGGCGCAAGTCATCAGGTCTGACATCATGGCGACAAGCTTTCTGCTTGCCTGCCTGATTGCCACTGCACGCTTTGCCCGCGAGGCCTCGAAAAGCCGCTTCGTGTGGGCCACGGTCTGGCTGGCGCTGGCCATCGCCACCAAATGGCCGTTTGCGCTGGGCGCCCTGGCGATGGTCGCGGTGCTGCTCGATCGCTGGAGGAAAGATGAGGCTACCATGCGCGAGAGCCTCGCCAGTCTAGCGGTGTTCGGCGCGCTGACCATCGCACTGCTGCTGCTGATTTCCCCCTACCTTGTGCTGGATCACGAAACGCTTTGGCGCAACCTGCAGGGCGAGGCGCAGGCGCATCACCTTGGCGCAACCGGTGGCCCTCCCTGGCAGAACCTAGCGTGGTATGGGCAGGGTCCGGTCCTGACAGGTCTTGGCCTGGCGGGATTGCTGCTCGCAATCTGGGGCCTGTGGCTGATCGCGCGCCTCGGGCTGGCGGCAAGAGTGCTGCTGCCGGTGCTGCTGGGCTTCATCGTGGTATTGGCAGCGCAACGTCTGGTGTGGGACCGCTGGGCCTTGCCGTTGCTGCCGCTCATGGCGATTGCCATCGGTGCAGCCACAAGCTGGATCACAAACCGGGCAGCCGCGCGTGGATCCTGGGCCCAAAGGCTCGCTCCTGCCGCCGTTCTCGCAGGGGTTGCCCTTCCCTTGGCCGCAGCCTCGCTCGATCGAACTGCGGCGCGGGCGCAGGACACGCGCCAGGCTGCCTCTGCCTGGGCGCTGGCCAACATTCCGCCCGGCTCCACGGTGCTTATCGAACAGTTCGCCTTTGACCTGCAGGGTGCACCATGGCGCATCCTGTTTCCGATGGGCGATGCAGGCTGCGTCGATGCCAAAGCCATGCTGGCGGGCAAGATCGACTATGCCACGATCGAGTCCGCGCGGGGATCACGCGCCATCGTCGATTACGGCACACTTGCGCCTGAACGCGCCGGCTCCTGCGCAGCCGATTATGCGATCATCGCACAGTATGATCGCTACGCAGCCGAGAGCGATCGCTTCCGCGACGAAATGCGAATGTACCAGACGCTATTGCAAAAGGGACAGGAGCGGATCGTGCTTCGCCCGCAAGAAAATGCGCCAAGAAGCGGCCCGGTGGTCAGAATTATTAGCTTCTAAATGAAGGTAACTTTTCGCTTCTTCTCCAAAATGGACGCGAATGGCCGCGCTTTTGGCAAACCTAAGTAATAATGAGGAGTGGTTGGGGCGACGCCCTTATATCATACAATCATTCTGGGGTATACTTTGACCAAAGCGGTCATTCTGGCAGGCGGTCTGGGGACTCGCCTTGGCGAAGAAACGTCTGTTCGCCCAAAACCAATGGTCGAAGTCGGCGGATTTCCGATAATCTGGCACATCATGAAAATATACGCTGCCCATGGCGTGACTGATTTCGTGATATGCCTTGGTTACAAGGGATACGTCATCAAGGAGTTCTTCGCGAATTACTTCCTGCATTCGGCCGATGTAACCATTGATCTGTCGCGAAATGCCATCGAAGTCCACCAGGCCAAGTGCGAGCCATGGAAGGTGACGCTGGTCGAAACCGGTGCCGAAGCGCAGACCGGCGGCCGCCTGCGCGCGGTCCGCTCCCACCTCGATGATGAGCCGTTCTGCTTCACTTATGGCGATGGCGTTGCCGATATCGACGTGACCGCCGAACTCGCCTTCCACCGCGCCCACGGCCGCAAGGCGACCATCGCGGCTGTCGCCCCTCCCGGGCGGTTCGGCGCGCTGGAGTTCGATGGTGACAAGGTGGTCGACTTCAAGGAAAAGCCCGCTGGCGACGGCGGGCTGATCAACGGCGGCTTCTTTGTCCTCGATCCATCGGTCATCGATCTGATCCCCGGCGCCGACACAATCTGGGAAAGTGGCCCGCTGGAAACACTCGCTCGGCAGGGCGAACTCGTCGCCTTCAGGCACAGCGGGTTCTGGCAACCCATGGATACCCTGCGCGACAAGCAATTGCTTGACCGCCTCTGGGCCGAAGGTTCCGCGCCCTGGAAGTGCTGGTAAGCATGGCGCACCAACACGATCCCGCTTTCTGGGCAGGACGCCGGGTCCTGCTGACCGGTCACACCGGTTTCAAGGGCAGCTGGCTATGTTTGTGGCTCACGCAAATGGGCGCCAAGGTCACTGGCCTGTCACTTCCGGCCGAAGAGACGAGCCTGTTCCGCCAGGCACGGATCGATGCGCTGGTCGACCATATCGAAGGCGACATTCGCGATCTGCCCACGTGCGTGGCTGCGGTCGAACGGAGCGATCCCGAAGTCGTATTCCACATGGCCGCGCAACCTCTGGTCCGCCTGTCGTATGATATGCCGGTCGAGACGTTTGCAACCAACGTCCAGGGTACGGTGCACGTGCTCGAAGCGTGCAGACGGGCAAAGGCCCTGCGGGCGATCGTCTGCATCACTTCGGACAAGGCCTACGAGAACCGCGAATGGCTCTGGCCCTATCGCGAAAACGATCCGATGGGGGGCACGATCCCTATTCCGCCAGCAAAGGCGCGGCAGAGATCGTGATCTCCGCCTATCGCCGCAGCTTCTTCTCGGCCGAAGGGGCAGCTGGTCTTGCCTCGGTCCGCGCCGGCAACGTCATCGGCGGGGCGACTGGGCACAGGATCGCCTGATCCCGGACATCGTCCGCGCGTTGATCGCCGGTGCGCGCCCGTTGATTCGCAACCCTCATGCCATCCGCCCGTGGCAACACGTACTGGAAGCTCTCGGCGGTTACCTGATGATTGCCGAAGCGCTAGCTTCTGGGAAGTCCTGGGCGGCCGAGGGCTGGAACTTCGGCCCGGCGGATGACGACACTCGGCCGGTTGACTGGATTGCCGACAGGATGACCGCAGCGTGGGGCACGTCCGGCTGGGACCGTCCGGAAACTGCGGCCAACCTGCACGAAGCGCACAATCTCAGGCTCGATTGCGCAAAGGCGCGCAGCGTCCTCGGCTGGCGGCCGACCTGGCGGCTCGACGAAGCGCTGCAGCGCATCGTCTCCTGGCACCAGACCGTGGATCGCGGCGACTGCGCCAGAGCCACTTCGCTTGGCCAGCTCACCGAATACCGCGAAAAATTCCAGCAATTCCAATCAGGCCCAACAATTCCAATCAGGCAGTGCATGACATGACAACCGACACCCTTCCCCGCGCTGCCGACGTTCAGGCCGTGGCCGCCCATGCCGACGAAGCCGAGCTGCGCCAGCTGATCTTGAGCCTTTCTGGCGAATATGCCCGCCGTTTCCACGGCCCTCGCCCCTTCGTGCCGGGACAGAGCCCAGTGCCGGTGTCCGGCAAGGTCGTGGGCGAAAGCGAGATGCGCAACCTGGTCGACGCCAGCCTCGACATGTGGCTGACGACAGGGCGCTACAATGCGCTTTTCGAGGAACAGCTGGCCAAACGCATGGGCGTAGCCCACGCGCTCACCACCAATTCCGGCTCGTCGGCAAACCTTCTCGCGCTGGCCGCGCTCACGTCGCACTACCATCGCAGCGAAGCGCTGAAGGCTGGTGACGAAGTCATCACCGTCGCCACCGGCTTTCCCACGACGGTCAATCCCTCGCTGCAATACGGGCTCGTGCCCGTGTTCGTCGACGTCGACATCCCGACCTACAACATCAAGCCGGAAATGATCGAAGCTGCGGTCTCGGAAAAGACCCGCGCGATCATGATCGCCCACACGCTGGGCAGCCCGTTCGACCTTGCCGAGGTGATGCGCGTTGCCGAGAAGTACAACCTCTGGGTGGTCGAGGACACCTGCGACGCGCTTGGCGCCACTTATGACGACAAGCCGGTCGGAACCTTTGGCCATCTCGGTACGCTGTCGTTCTACCCTGCCCACCACATCACCATGGGCGAAGGCGGCGCTGTGTTCACCGACAAGCCGCGCCTCAAGCGCGTGGTCGAATCCATCCGCGACTGGGGCCGGGATTGCTGGTGCGCGCCCGGTCAGGACAACACCTGTGGCAAGCGCTTTGCCCGTCGCCTCGGCACCCTGCCGCACGGCTATGACCACAAGTACACGTACGGCCATGTCGGCTATAACCTGAAGATTACCGACATGCAGGCTGCCGTGGGCCTCGCCCAGCTTGCCCAGGTCGATGATTTCATTGCCGCGCGCAGTCGCAACTTTGCCAAGCTGATCGAACTGATGCGCCCGCTCGAGGATGTCTTCATCCTTCCGGAGGCCACCCCGCGCAGCAAGCCAAGCTGGTTCGGCTTCCCGCTGACGATCCGCCCCGAAAGCGGCCTGAACCGCGAAGAGCTCGTCCAGTACCTCAATGACAAGCAGGTCGGCACGCGCCTGCTGTTTGGCGGCAACCTGCTGCATCAGCCCTACATGAAGGGGCGCAATGTTCGTGTCGTTGGCGACCTTGCCAACGCCGATCTCGTGACGACCAACACCTTCTGGATTGGTCTCTATCCGGGTCTTACCGAAGACCATCTTTCCTACAGCGTCGAAATGCTCGCCAATTTCGTCAACGGCAAGCGCTGATCTGTTGGTTAAAAGGACAGGATGACAAGATGAATACTTACGAAAAGCAAATGCTTGCCATTCTCGAAAAGGGTCGGAAAGATCTCGGTTTCGTTGCGGTCAAGGCGGAATTCGAAGCCGAAGGCACACGCTCCGATGAATTCCTTCGCCTGCTCGAACTGGCGCGCCGCGCAGGACTCAAGGTGGCACTGAAGATCGGCGGGTGCGAGGCCATCCGCGATCTTATCGAAGCCCGCCAGTACGGCGTCGACATGATCATCGCCCCGATGGTCGAAACGCCCTATGCGCTCAGCAAGTTCATCGCTGCCAAGAACAAGGTGTTTCCGGCAAAGGAGCAGGAGGACATGTCCTTCCTGTTCAACGTCGAAACTGCGGCAACGTTCGAGCATCTCGAGGAACTTGGCGGCGTGGCGCAGGCAGGCAAGGTCGGCTTCGTCTTCGGCCGCGTGGATTTTGCAGGCTCGCTCGGCCAGGATCGCGGCTTCGTGAATTCACCGGACATGGCGGCCTACGTCAACCGCGTGGCGCAGGAAGCGCGCATTCGCGGCATCGAACTGGTCGTGGGCGGCGGTGTCAGCCCGGATTCGATCCCGCTTCTTTCGGGCGCGCGTCGCCACCGGCTTGACCGCTTCGAGACCCGCAAGGTTGTGTTCGATTCCATCGTGGCCGATGATGGCCGTGCCCAGGCCGGCATGGAACTTGCGATCGAGTTCGAACTGCTCTGGCTGAAGAACAAGCGCGATTTCTATCGCGGCATCGCCGAGGAGGACGCCGCCCGCATCGAAATGATGGAAGCCCGCCAGAAGGTGTCGGCCCGCACGGCGGAAGCAGCCTGACCCCATGGCGCAGACTATTCGTGTTGCAGACCTGATCGCGCGTCTGCTCGTCCAGCATGGCATCAGCGATTGCTTCATGCTGACGGGCGGAGGTGCCATGCACCTGAACGATGCGTTCGGCCGGGAAGCGGGCCTGCGCAAGATCTTCTCCCACCACGAACAGGCCTGCGCCATTGCCGCGGAAAGCTACGGGCGTCTCACCGGACGCCCCGCCCTGGTCAACGTGACGACCGGTCCGGGCGGCGTGAACGCCCTTAACGGCGTATATGGCGCCTATGTCGATTCCGTCCCGATGATCGTCGTTTCGGGGCAGGTGAAGCGCGAGACCATCGCGGGTAACTATCCGCAGATTCCCCTGCGCCAGCTTGGCGATCAGGAAGTCGACATCATCGCGATGGCGCGCCCGATTACCAAGTACGCCGTATTGCTGCAGGACCCGCAAGACACGCGCCGGGTGGTCGAACGCGCCATTCACCTCGCCCGAAGGGGCAGGCCCGGCCCGGTTTGGATCGACGTACCGATCGACGTTCAGGCAGCCCCGGTAGATCCCGAAGCCTTGGCAGGTTATGATCCTGCGTCCGACGAAGGTCTGGCCGACCTTCCGAGCAATACCGATGCAGAGGCCGGCGCTCTCGAAGGCACTGACCTTGAAGCAGAAGTCGGCGCTTTGCTGGCAGAGATCACGGCAGCCGAACGCCCGGTCGTGTTCGTGGGCGCCGGTGTCCGCCTGTCAGGCACGCATGCCGCGTTTCTCGAATTCGTCGAACGTCTCGGTGCCCCGGTCGTGACCGGCTGGAACGCGCACGACGCCTTGCCGGATGCGCACCCGCTTTATGTCGGGCGGCCCGGCAGCGTGGGCGATCGTGGCGGCAACTTCGCGGTCCAGGCGGCAGACTACGTCCTCGTACTCGGCAGCCGCCTCAATGTCCGCCAGATCAGCTATAACTGGGGCAGCTTTGCCCGCAATGCACGGGTGGCCATGGTCGACATCGACAGCGCCGAACTCGCCAAGCCGACGCTGCGCCTTCACCGACCGATTCATGCTGACCTGCGAGCCTTCTTCGCCGCGGCACGGTCCATGCCCATTCCAGCGGCTGGCGAAGCGCACAGGGCAGCCTATCTCGCCCGCAGTCGCGAACGCTCTGCGCGATACCCCGCCGTGCTGGATTCGATGCGCTCAAGCGAGGGACCAAGCAACCCTTACGTGTTTGCCGAAGCCCTGTTCGAGGAACTGGACGAGGGTGACATCATCGTCACCGGTGACGGTACGGCCTGCGTCACGATTTTCCAGGCGGCACGCATCAAGGCCGGCCAGCGGCTCTACACCAACTCCGGCTGCGCCAGCATGGGTTACGATCTTCCCGCAGCGATCGGTGCATACTTCGGGGCCGCAGCCATGGGTGGCGCACCCAAGCGGATCGTCTGCCTTGCCGGTGACGGTTCGATCATGATGAACCTGCAGGAATTGCAGACGATCGTCGGCGCAAATCTGCCAATCAAGATTTTCGTCCTCAATAATGACGGCTACCATTCGATCCGCCAGTCCCAGGTTGCGCACTTCAGCGGCTTTTCGGTTGGTTGCGGGCCAGACAGCGGCCTGACATTCCCCGACTTCGCAAGACTGGCCGATGGTTTCGGACTTCCCGCACGCAAGGCCTGCCGCGATGGTGAGCTGCATTCGGCCATTCGGGCGACGCTGGATGGTCCGGGGCCCCAGCTGTGCGAAGTGATGATAGACAAGGGTCAGCAGTTCGAACCCAAGCTGTCCAGCCGCCGCCTGGCCGATGGCTCGATGGTATCGCCGCCGCTGGAAGACCTTTCGCCTTTCCTCAGCGATGCCGAACTGGCAGAGGCCATGAGCCCCTGCGCCATCCTGAGATAGGCCATGGCGGGGGTGCAGAAATCGCTGATCTTCGACCTCGACGGCACGCTCGTCGATAGTTGCGCGATATGCGTCGAGATTCTCGACGACATGCTGCGCGACCGTGGCAGCGATCTCGTCATCGACCCGGAGTTTGCCCGGCCGTGGATGAGCGAAGGCGGTCCCCGCATGGTCGCCGCGCTGCTCGGGAGCGCCTGTGCCGATCCCGACGAGGAAATAGCCGAGTTCCGCGCGCGATATGCCACCAAGCGAACTGCGCGCAACTCGCTCTTCGCCGATGTCGAGAAAGGTCTGATCGACCTGCGCGAGGCGGGTTTCACGCTGGCAATCTGCTCGAACAAGCCACAGCCACTCGTCGACCAGGTCCTCGCCGACACCGATCTGGCGCACCTGTTCTCTTCGGTCGTGGGCGGACGCCCGGGGATTCCGTCCAAACCTGCACCCGATCTTCTCGAAGCGGTCCTTGAGGAACTGCAGGTTCGGCCGCGCGATTGCCTGTTCATTGGCGACAGCGAAATCGATCACGCCGTGGCCGACTGCCTCGGCATTCCGTTCATGTTCCTCACCCACGGCTACGCAAAAGCTGACTACATCCCCGACCCCGACCGCAGCTTTGACCGGTTCGGAGACCTTGCCTCCACCATTCTGGCAGGCGTCCATGCTTGATCCGATCGTGGCGGAAGCTCTGCGCCGGGACGGGCATCGGATCGTCATCACCGGTTCGGGTGGATGGATCGGCCTTGCGCTGCTCGATCTGCTGAACGCCGCGCTTGGTCCTGACGCTCTGCGCGCCCGGGTCCGCGCTTTCGGATCGAGCGCCAGAGAATTGACACTGGCTGACGGCAGCACTCTGCCGCAAGCCGCGCTTTCTTCCATTGCCAACCTCCCCCATGCCCTGACCTGGGTATTTCACACCGCCTTCCTGACCAAGGACCGCGCGTCGGTGATGGACGAGCGTGATTACGCCGCGGCCAATCGCGCCATCACCGGACAAGTGCTTGACGCACTGGACGCGATCGGCACCACCGGTCTGTTCGTTGCCTCGTCAGGCGCCGCCGCAAAAGCGGAAGACGGCAGCGCCCAAGGTGCGCTCGAACTCTACGGGCAGCTCAAGCTCGAAGAGGAAGAGCGCTTCGGCAAATGGGCACAGGATCGTCAGGCCACGGCCGCCATCGTGCGCATCTATGCCTTGCTCGGCCCCCGCATCAACAAGCCCGAAGCCTATGCCATCGCCAGCTTTATCCTTGACGCGCTGGCAGGCAGGCCGATCGCAGTGCGCAGTCCCCGCCAAGTCGTCCGGGCCTACGCCAGCTTGCGCGAACTGCTGAGCCTGGTCCTCGCCACAATGCTGCGCGGGCAGGGCGTATCGCGGTTCGACAGCGGTGGAGAGCCGATGGAGCTGGGGGACGTTGCCCGGCTCGTCGCCAGCCTGATGCCGGGAGGCAGCGTCGAGCGTGCGGCGATCACCGCGCCCCATGCCGACATCTATCACGGGGACGGCGCACGCTACGATGCCCTTCTCCGGACGCACAGGATCGCCCGCGTGCCGCTGCTTCAGGGCATCAGAGAAACGATGGACTGGCTCGGACAGTCGCACCCCAAGGCCATTGTTCCCGGCGTGCCGGCTCCAGCCTGATCGAGAAAAGAAGACGTCATGCCTATCACCCCCTCCCCCGCTCGCACCGCGCCTTTCGCGCGGGCCATTGTTCCCGCCCTCGCCGGGGGCTTGCTGGCCTTTGCCATGCCCGCACTTGCGCAGCAGGAATCGCAACAGAACTCGCAGCAGAATGGGCAGCGTGACAGCAGCGACAGCGAAAGCGCAAATACCTCGACCCTGTTCACGCCGCTCGACATCACGCCATCGGCAAGAAGCAGTACCGAGCGCGACGTTACCGCCGAAGGCTCGTCCGGTTCCGGCACCGACAAGGCCGCCCGCGTAACATCGGGCGGCGATACCGAACGCCCCGAACCGAAGCTGAGCGAATTCGAACAGTTCCTCGCCAGCATGGCCGGCCGCAAGGTGCCGCGCTTCGGCGCTGATCTGCTGGTGCCAAGTGCCACCGATTACTCCGTGCCCTCGGCCCTCGTCATTCCGCCCGATTATCCCATCGGCGTGGGCGATGTCATTGCAATCAACCTGACCGGATCGGTCGTCGGCAGCGCCGAATTCCCGGTCGACGCCAACGGGCGCATCTTTCTCCCGAACATTGGCGAGGTCAGCCTCATCGGGGTGCGCTATCGCGATCTCAAGCGGCACGTCTCGCAGGCGATCGGCGCGCAATATCGCGGCTACGACGTGTCTGTCAGCATCAAGAAGCTCCACGGCATCCGGGTGTTCGTGACAGGCTTCGCGCAGAAACCGGGCGTCTACACCGTGAATTCCCTGTCTACGCTGCTCGGTGCTCTGGTCGCTGCGGGCGGCCCCAATGCGGGCGGCAGCCTGCGCAGCGTCAAGCTCTACCGCAACGGGCAGGAAGTGCAGGATTTCGATCTCTACGACATCCTGCGCAAGGGCGATCGTTCACGCGATCCGATCCTGCGCAACGAGGATGTGCTGTTCGTGCCCGCAGTCGGCAAGCAGGTCGCGGTGATCGGCAGCGCCAACGAGGAAGCGATCTACGAACTGCGCGGGCAGGAGACGCTGGAGGATCTTCTGGCCTACGCCGGCGGCCCGAACCAGCTGGCCGATCCCGATCGTGTCATCCTCTACCGCCTTGCAGACCGCGACAGCGTCGGCAGCCGCGAGCTGCCTCGCGCCCAGCTCGCCCTCTCCCCGGCCGAGGGCGGCGACGTTCTCCAGATCCTCGCCAAGGGCAGCCTCGCCCGCCCCATAGAAAAGCAGTCCGTCCTCGTGCGGCTCGAGGGCGAGGTTCAGCGGCCTGGAAACTACTTCGTCGCCCCCGGCACATCGGTCAGCGAAGTCGTCCGCCTTGCCGGCGGCTTCACCAGCCGGGCATTCGTCTATGGAACGGTGTTCAGCCGCGCCACGGTCCGCGAGCAACAGCGCGAAAGCTTCAGGGCTGCGGTCGAACAGCTTGAACAGATGGTCAATGCCGCCGCCCTCACCGGCTATGCCTCGCAAAGCCAGCCTGACCGTGAAGCGCAACTGGCATCGGCCAGGGCCCTGCTGCAAAGAATGCGCACCGCAGAACCCGATGGGCGCTTGGTGATGAACATCACGCCGACCGCGACGAGCCTGCCCGAAACGGTCGTCCTCGAAAACAACGATCGCATCATCGTTCCGCCGCGCGTCGATACCGTGGGCGTATTCGGCGCGGTTTACCGGCCGGCCTCGTTCCTGCTCGATCCGGCACGCAGCGGCAAGGTGAAGGACTATCTCGAAGCGGCCGGCGGCGTCCAGCGCTCGGCCGACAAGGGCGCGATCTTCGTTGTCCACGCCAATGGCGCAGTGGAGACCAAACGCAAGGGCGCGCTCGACAGCACGGCGTTGCCGGGTGACGTGCTGTTCGTGCCGGTTCGAACGCAATCGTCCACGCTGCTGGCCAAGATCAAGGACATTACCCAGATCATCTTCCAGGCCGGCATCAGTGCCGCAGCCCTTGCGGCGATCAAGTGATGACACCGCGCAAGAGCCTTGTCGGCAGCCTCGTGCACGGGCGTATCATCGGCAACGACCGCGTCCGTCGCACCGGTCTTGCTGTCGCGCTGGTGATCTGTGCCGTGTTGACGGTTTACCCGCAGAACTACCGCGCTGCGGTAAGCCTGACGCCAAGCGATCCCTCCACGCTCGGCCTTTCGGGTACGCTCAGCCAGCTTGGTGCCGGCGCCAACATCTTCGGCAACCAGACGGCGATCGAAGTCAGCCTGAAGGTTGCGCGCAGCGTCTATGTCCGCCAGCTCGTCGCCCGGCGCGTCAAGCTGGGTGAGCGGCTTGGCCTGAACGAGACGCAAGGCCTGCGCTGGCTCGAAAAGAACGTCGACGTACGCATCATGCGCGGCGGGATCATCGAGATCGAAATGGTCCGTCGTGACGGTGATTTCGCGCGCGATGTGGTCGCAACTTATGCCGATGCGGTACGCGAGCAGCTTGGCGTGATCTCGCGCGAGCAAACCGCCTACAAGCGCCGCATTCTGGAACAATTGGTCGATCAGGCAGCGCAGCGGCTGGATCGGGCACAGGCCGAATTCGATACCTTCCGCCTCAACACGCGCTATGGCGATCCTCAGTCGGCGGTGCAGGAAGTGGCCAAGAAAGTCCCTGCGCTCGATGCGCAGATCGAGGCCAAGCAGTCCGAACTCAATGCGCTCCGCCGTTTTGCCACGGACCAGAACATTCTCGTTCAGCGCGCCCAGGTTGAACTGCAGGAACTGCTGCGGCGTCGCGCGCTTGCAGCCGAACCCCAGCCGCAACAGCGCGGCTCGGTCGGGCAGGTGGTCCAGGAATCGACCAAGGGCCTCAGGCTGCGGCGCGAGCTTGATGTCGCCCAGTCGCTCTACGACAACTACAAGCGCTTCCTGCAGGGCACGTCGGTCGAGGACCTGACTTCCACTGCCAACATCCGCATTCTCGAACCGGCCTATGTCGATCCGGACCGCCAGTACAACCTCCCTGCCCTGGCGATCGGGCTGCTCCTGTTGCTGCTCGGGCTGGCCGTGGAATTCTACAAGCTGCGTCCTCCCCCGGGAGAGCCGCGAAAGGCCGTGCAATGACCTGCGCCAGCACCGCCCCGACACGCGCTCTCGTTTCGGCAGATGCCACCGGGATCGAGGACATCTCGGTCGTGATCCCGTGCTACAACGAGGAACTCAACGCCGAAGCCATTGCCGCGGCGGTCATCGACGAGCTTGAGAAGACCGGAGCCAGCTTCGAAATCCTGTTCATCGACAATTGCTCCACCGACCGCACGGTGCCGATCATCCGGGAAATGTGCGCGCGCGATCCGCGCATCCGCCTGATCGTCAACACCCGCAATTTCGGGCAGATGCGCTCGCCCACGCATGGGATCTTCGCCGCGCGCGGGCGGGCTGTCATCGGCATGTGCGCCGATTTCCAGGATTCGCCTGCCCTGCTTCCTCAGTTCGTGGAACGCTGGCGAGCAGGCGTGGACATCGTACTGGGCGTCCGCGAAGCCGAGGATTCCGGAACCGTGCTACGCGCGGTGCGTGGCCTGTCCTACTGGCTCGCCAAGAACTTCGGCGATTTCCAGACCATTCCCAATGCCACCGGCTTTGGTCTCTACAGCCGCCGCGTCGTCGATGCGATCAAGGCGCTGAATGAGCCTGAACCGTTCTATCGCGGGCTGCTGGTAGAAACGGGCTTCCCGCTTGAAACGATCGGCTATGTCCGCCCGCCCCGGGCGCGTGGCGCATCGAAGAACAACTTCTTCACTCTGCTCGACTTCGCGGTAACGGGGTTGACCGGCTCGTCCAAGCGTCTCCTGCGCGTGCCGCTTTACTTCGGAGTGGTCGGCATCGTGATCGCCTTGGCCATGCTGGTCGGCGCAGGCATCGCCTTCTTTACCGGTCGCCCCATCGCCGGGTGGCTGATCGGCAGCGTGATGCAGGCGCAGGTTTCGCTGATCTTCGGCTTCCTTGGGCTTATGGGAGACCATGTTCGTCAGATTTCGGAGCGAACCCGGGCAGCCCCGCTCGTCCACGAACGGGAACGCTACAATTTCCCGCAAGATTACTGACATGCCGCGCGCGGGCATGGTTGAGATTGTGCGCTATCTGGTTGCCGGAGCGATGAACACCGCCTTCGGCTTCGGCATCTATGCCGCTCTGGTATGGCTGGGCCTCGATCGGTATCTGGCGCAGGCCATCGGGTACGTCCTTGGCACCGCGTTCAACTATGTCACCTACTCGCGCGGCGTGTTCATCGGCAGCGGCCCGGCAAAACTCCGCTTCGTGGCTTCATACCTCGGCAACTACATCGTCAACCTGCTCGTCCTGCGCCTGGCTTCGCAATACATACCCAACCCCTATGCTGCAGGCGCGGCAACCACCGCCTTCGGTGTCATCCTGAACTATCTCGTCCTCAAGCGCTGGGTCTTCCGGCCCTCGGCCTCCTGATCATGGCCAGACGCGCAGGGCTCCGCTTCGAATGGGCGATGGCCGCGCTCATTGCCGCGATGACCGTGTGGAACATGTGGCACCTCGTCACGCGGGGCTATCTACCGCAGCCGTTCTTCTATGAATCGTCCGACACCTGGATGGACTGGTTCAACACCGCATGGTGGGCGCACGACCGCGGCATCTACGATAGCTGGGCCTCGATCTACCCGCCGATTTCGTTCGTCGTCCTGCGCCCCCTCGGCCTCGCATCCTGCTATGCGCAGACGACGGCCGGGCTCGAGGTCCGCACGTGTGACTGGCTCGGCATCGCCGCGATCCATGGCTTCTATCTTCTGGATATCGTCCTTTGCGCATTGGCATTTGCCAAGCTGGACCGGCGCACCGCCATACCGCGGTCCTTTGCGCTCACCGCGGGCATGCCGCTGCTTTATGGCCTGGAGCGCGGCAATCTCATCCTGCTGGCCTTTGCCTGCATGATCCTGGCCTTTGGCCCGTTGCTGAAGTCGGCCCGCCTGCGGTGGCTGAGCCTTGCCGTGGCGATCAATCTCAAGGTCTATCTGGTGGCAGCCCTGGCGGCACAACTGCTGCGTCGCCGCTGGCGCTGGTTCGAAGGCGGCGCAATCGCCTTTGTCGCTGTCTACCTCGCCTCCTTTGCCATGCTCGGCATCGGCACGCCCGGCGAGATCGTCCGCAACATCACGGCCTTCTCTGGCGGCTTCAATGCCGCAAGCGTCCTTGATGTCTGGTATCCGGTGACGTTCATCCCGATGAAGTCGCTGCTGAACAGCACCGATTTCCCGATCACTGCACTGATCGGTTCGCAGCTGGTCGAGACCGGCGATCCGATCATTTCCCTGATTCTTCGCCTGGGTCAGGCCAGCATGGTGCTCGGTGCCGCCGCCATCTGGTTCCGCCCACAGGCGGTGCCGGCTCACCGGGCCACGCTGCTGGCCGTCAGCCTCGCCCTGATCACTTCGGAAGCCGGCGGCTACACCCCCGCCCTGATACTGCTGTTCGTGATGATGGAGCGCTGGGAAGGCTGGCTGCGCCCCGCCGCCATCGTCATCGCCTATGTCCTGTCACTTCCCGGAGAGATCGTCTTTTCGACCATCCCTTCGATGATCCAGGACAGCTTCTTTGCCGGGCACACCGTCACCGTCCAGCACGGCATCGGGCTCGGCATGTTCATCCGGCCGATCCTGAACATCCTGGCCCCAGCCTGCTGGCGTGGCACACCATCGCGCTCGTCTGGCGCGCCGTGATGGAGGACAGAGAAGCCGACGCGCGCAATTGCGTGTGAGAATGGAGCGGGCGAAGGGATGAGCCAACCCTGAACTCAGCGATGCGGCGAAATAAGAGGCTGGAGCGGGTGAAGGGAATCGAACCCTCGTATTCAGCTTGGGAAGCTGCTGCTCTACCATTGAGCTACACCCGCGCGGCCGTGGAGGCTGCCTGAACCGGGGCTGCCGGATGCGCTGCCTCTGGCATGATCGAGGGGCGGTCGTCAACCTTGCGGCTGCGGTTCGCCGCATTTGCCCGATGCACGTGTCGGCTTGCCACTGAACGGTGTGCGCGATCAGCGTATGGCCCCTGCCTTGGTCATGCGCGAGTATCATCCGGTACAGCGCCAAACCCTTTTCGCAACCGCAAAAACAAAGGCGTTGACGAACTTTTGACATCTGTCCAGTCTTTGCCCTGACACCGCGTTCGACTCGTTGCGGACACGGCCTGCCAAGGGGGAAATCGCGACCATGACTTTGGCCGAAACTGCTGCCCGTGATCTTGCCACGGATGTTAGCCAGACTGGGGCAAAGCGCCCGCACCGTCGGCATCTTCTGCAATTCCTTGCCCTGACCGCGCTCCCTGCCTCGATCGTGCTGGCACAGTCCGCCAAGGAGCCGCCACGCGATCCTTCTAACCCGATGGAAACCGAGGCCGGCATCGCCATCAAGGATCCGCTGGTCGTCGAAAAATGCGGCACTTGCCATACCGCAGATGCGAAGGGCAACCTCTCGCGCATTTCCTGGGTGCGGACCACGCCCGAAGGCTGGGCACAGGTCATCCGCCGCATGGCCTCGCTCAACGGCCTGTCGATCACGCCCGCTGAAGCCAAGGCGGTGATCCGCTCGCTCTCGGCCAGCAACGGCCTTTCGCCCGAGGAAGCAAAGCCGGTTTCCTACCTGCCCGAACACCGCATCGTCGTGGAAAGCAATATCCCGAACGAGACGATCCGCCAGTCCTGCGCGGCCTGCCATGCCTTTGCCCAGCCGCTGTCTTGGCGGCGTTCCAAGGCGGAATGGAGCCTGCTGCGCAACTTGCACGTCGCCATGTATTCGCAGGCTGACGCGCAGTTTCGCAAGCCCGTGGAAGACCCGACGCAGCCTGTCCCCGCCAATGGCGCGCCCAAGCCGCTGCCGGTGGAAGTTGCGCTCGATTACATGAACAAGAACGCGCCGCTGATGACGCCCGAATGGACGAAGTGGCAGGCGCGGCAGTCGTCGGCCAAGCTCGGCGGCAAGTGGCTGGTCAACGCCTTCCTGCCCGGCAAGGGGCTTTATGTTGGCGAGATGATGCTGAGGCCCGCTGGCGCGGATGACGATTACACTACCACCATCACGCTGAAATCGCTGGCCGATGGCTCGACCCTCACCCGCAGCGGCAAGGGTCTGGTCTACACCGGATATTCCTGGCGCGGCACGTCGTCGAGCGGCCCTGCCGGGGCACGGCCAGATGCACCGCAGGACCATGAAACGCGCGAGGCGATGCAGTTCTCGCCCGACCGCAGGAGCGCGGAAGGCCGCTGGTTCTGGGGCGATTACACCGAGTTCGGCTTCAACGTAAAGCTGACCCGCGCCGCCGCGGAACCGACCGTCGTCGCCACTTGGCCCTACGCGCTTAAGGCCGGGACCAAGGGCGCATCGCTTAAGCTGATCGGCGATGCCTTCCCGGCAGGCCTGAAGGCTTCGGACATCGACCTCGGCAAAGGCGTGACGGTGACCAAGGTGGTTTCCGCCAGCCCGACCGAGGCGGTGCTCACCGTCGATGTCGCCCCCGATGCCACAGTCGGCGCGCATGACGTCGGCGTGGGCGGCTCGATCCTGGCCGCTGGCCTGCCGGTCTACAAAAAGGTCGATTACATCAAGGTCACGCCAGAAACCGCCATCGCCCGCCTCGGCGGCAGCGAGAAGCATACGCCCGGCTACCAGCAGTTCGACGCGCTTGGCTACGACGCCGGACTCGACGGCAAGCCCTACACGGCAGACGACGTCTCGCTCGGGCCCATCGACGTGACCTGGGCGATGGAGGAACTGCCGACGGTCTATTACGACGATGACGTCAACTACGTCGGCAAGCTCAGCCCGACCGCGCTGTTCACCCCGGCGATCGACGGGCCGAACCCCGAGCGCAAGTGGGGTCGCAACAACTATGGCGAGGTCTGGGTCGTCGCCACGGCGAAGTCCGAGAAGGACAGCCTCGGCAAGCCGCTGACCGGCAAGGCGTTCCTCGTCGTCACCGTGCCCGCCTACAAGCGCTGGGATCAGCCGGAGGTGGCCAAGTGACCACGACCCTCGCCCCCAAGTATCGCCGCGGCGACATCCACCTGTTCGAAGCCGATGGCGCGGGCTTCGTCTACCTTGCCTCCGCAGGGGCAATCTTCGCGCTGGATGAAGGCGCGGCCAGTGTCATGGCCGTGCTTGGCGAGCGCCAGATGGCCTATGGCGAGATGGTTGGTGCGCTGGTCGAGAAGGGCTATTCGCGCGCCGATGCCGAGGACCTGATCCGCGAGTTGCGCGCCGTTCGCGGCATCGTCTCGGACGAGATCCGCGAAGCTCCCCTCGCCCCGGCGGCTCCGCCCGAGGACTATCCGCTGCAGGCGCTGGTGCTCAACGTCACCAACCAGTGCAATCTTGCCTGCACCTATTGCTACGAATTCGGCGCCGACAAGATCGCCACGCCTGCGGGCAAGCCCAAGTACATGACGCTGGAAACAGCCAGGACCTCGGTCGACTTCCTGCTCAAGAGTTCGGGCGAGCGTGAGGTGCCGCACATCACCTTCTTCGGCGGCGAGACCTTGATGAACTTCAAGCTCCTGCGCGACGTGGTGCTTTATGCCAACGAAGCCGCTGCTGCGGCGGGCAAGCGCATGACCTACAGCCTGACCACGAACGCAACGCTGCTGACCGACGAGATCATCCAGTTCCTGTCGGATCAGGCAATCGGCGTGACCGTCTCGATGGACGGCCCGCCCGACCTGCAGGACCGCCACCGCGTCTACAAGAACGGCAAGGGCTCCTACGCGGTGATGGAGCCGCGCCTGAGGAAGCTCATCGCCGGGCACAAGACCCGCGCGATCACGGCCCGCGTCACGCTGACCGAAGGCGTGACCGACGTGATCCGCATCTACCGCCACCTCAAGGACGACCTCGGCTTCCACGAAGTCGGCTTCGCGCCGGTGACGGACTCCGGCCAGCAGGCCTACACGCTCGATGACGAGGGCATGGACACGGTCGTCGCCGCGTTCCACGAGCTCGCCGCCGAATGGCTCGCCTATGCCCTGCGCGGCGAGATGCATGGCTTCTCCAACGTCTCTGAGACGATCAGCGAGCTGATCCAGGGCACCAACAAGTCGCACCCCTGCGGCGCTGGCCTCGGCCTCGTCGGCGTCAGTCCTTCGGGCGACCTTTCGCCCTGCCACCGCTTCACCGATGCCGATACCCACGTGCTCGGCCACGTCACCACCGGGCTCGACAAGGAAAAGCGCACCGACTTCCTCACGCGCGGCCATGTCGGCGCAAAGTACGAATGCGCGTCCTGCTGGGCGCGCCCGCTCTGCGCCGGTGGCTGCCATCACGAGGCCTTCGTCCGCTACGGCGACACCGGCCACGCCAACCTGCACTACTGCGACTGGATCCGCGAATGGACCGAGGCCTGCCTGAAGATCTACGGCACCGTCGCCCAGCGAAATCCTGAATTTCTTGAACGCTTTGCTGCACGAAAGGGCTTGTCATGAAGCACCTGAAACCCCTCAACAAGAAGGCGCTGCGGATCGAGGAAACCATTTCTTCGACCGAGGAAGACGTGATCGCGCTACAGCAGAAACCGATGCACACGCCGATGGGCTGCTCGATCTCGTTCTCGCCGGGCTGGGAAGTCGATGCGGGCGGCGGCACGGCAGGCCTGTGCCAGCCGGCCGAGCGCGACATCTATGACTGCTACGTCACCTGCTTCTGGCCGGTGCAGGTTCCCGATCATGTCAACTACTCGCCCGACTGGGCCAGCAATTGCGCGACCGCGGCCAAGGACTGGCGCAGCCTCGACATCATCTTCCCCTGAGAGCTGCTGCTCTCTCGTGAAACGTCAGCATCGGAAGACCCGACCCATGAAGAAACTTGGTCTCGCGCTCCTGCCCCTTCTTGCGACCGCCGCCCCGGCGCACGCATCGACCGTGTTCATGGGGTCCTACCCCGACAAGATGCTGATCGTCGACGAGGCGACCGGCGAGATCAAGGACCGCATCACGCTGGCATCGGGCCTGCCCACCTCGATGCGCATCTCGAACGACATGAAGAAGATCTACGTCACCACGATCACCACCAGCGGCATCGAGGTGATCGACACGGCAACCAAGAAGGTGGTCAACTCCTTCAGCCTCAACACCCCGACCACGCGCTATCGCTTCGGCGGCGGCGTGCCCGATCCGACCGGTCGCTATTTCTACACGATGATCCAGAAGTTCGAGAAGCTGCAGGACCGCTGGACCGTCAGCCCGCAGATGTTCGGCGTGATCGACCTGACCAGGAAGGCGGTCGTCCGCACCGCCGACGTGCCCGACGAGGACGTGCGCAACGGCGCAGGGCGCGGCAACTACATGCTGTCGAAGGACGGCAGCACGCTGTTCCTGATCCGCGACAAGGTGCTGGTGGTCGATACCGCATCGCTCAAGGTCAAGGACCGGCTGGAGTTCTCCAAGCCGGAAGCAACCGGCATCGAAGGCGTCAGCTTCGGCGGCGGCGTGGAGGCACTGCGCAATCCCGATCAGTACGTCTCGATGTTCACGGCGCAGGACCCCTACATCCGCAACAAGGTCTATGGCGTGGGCCGCTTCGACCTTGTCAGCAAGAGCTTCGACTTCCGCCCGATCGGCCCCGCCCCGGTCGGCGGCGGCATGGCCGGCCTGCAAGTGTCCAAGGACATGAAGGAAGGCTGGACCGTCGTCACGCAGGAGAAGGTCGGCAACAAGCGCTGCGAGTTCTGGCACCTCGACCTGACCACCAACCTGGTCAAGAACAAGGCCGAGTTCCCCTGCCGCACCCGCTTCCAGTTCGGCATGTCGGGCGATGGCAAGCTGCTCTACATCTACGGCGCGAGCTACGACATCGAGATGTACGATGCGCAGACCCTGCAGCACGTCAAGACAATCGACCTCGGCAACGATACCACCGGCGCGGGGATGATCATCACGCAGTGACAGCTGACGTGCTCATGAGGGGGCAGGGCGTCGCGGTGGCTACGGCCGCGCACCTGCTGGACCGGGCCGGGTTCGCGTTTGCGCGCGAACCCGGCCTGCGCCGTCCTGTTCCGGTGATCATGCTCAGCGATCCAGCGCTGGCCTTGCTGCGCGATGTGTTCGGCAAGCCTGCGCTGTTTGCTGACAGGCCCCGGATCGAGCACCGGGTGGTGAAGTGGGGCAGCGCCGAGGCCGTCGCGATGCCGCACGGGGCAGTCGTTGTTTCGGAGGACGACCTTGCCGCGGCGCTCGATCCGACGGGCGGGTGCGATCCAGGGCAGGTGCAGCCTCGTTTCACGATCGAGGCGATGGCACCGTTTTCCTGCGGCAAAACGCTGCGCTTTGGTGAGCGGATTTCAGCGACCGCGCGGGTCACTCTGAAAGCAAATGCCCCCGCCCGCACCTGCTGGATCGAGGCCGTGGATGCAGGATGGCTGTTCCTGATCCCCGACGGCTTCGGACAAGCGTGGTTGCTCGCGGTCGGCGGAAATCCTCAATCGCTGGCACATGATGCGCCGCTGATCGGCCCACTGATCGACGCGCTGGAGCACACAGGCGGTCAGTTCGACACCAGCCCGCGCATGCTGGCGCAACTCGCCGGGGACAATTGGCTGGCCTGCGGCACCGCCGCCATCGCCTTTGACCCCATCTGCGGCGACGGCACCGCTCAGGCCGCGCGCGAAGGCATCCTTGCCGCCGCCGTGGTCGGAGCACTGGCAAGCGGAGAAGACCCCGCCCTGCTATCCACGCACTACCATTCGCTCCTGCTCGCCTCGCTGCGGCGCCACCTGCAACTGTCGCTGCCGTTCTACGCCAATGGCGGCGCGGGCCGCTGGTGGCATGAGCAATACGCCGCCGCCAAGGCGGGCTACGAGCAGACGACCGCTCTGCTGGCCAGGCTGCCGGAACCGCGCTTCGCACTTCATGGCTTCGATCTGGTGCGGCGCGAGCAAGCGGCATGACCGAGGCACCGAAGATTGCTCCGTGGAGCACCTACAAGCGCTTGTGGCCGTGGCTAAAGCCCTACGCCCCCGCCTTGTTCTGGTGCTGCTGGGGAGCCTTCTCGCCACCGGCCTCACCCTCGCCCAGCCGTTGATCTCCAAGCTGATGATCGACGAGGCGCTGCTGAAGCGCGACTGGCCGATGCTGGTGCGGATCGCCGGGCTTATGGTCGGCGCGACGGTGGGCGGCTTTGCCGTCAACGCGCTGGTGTCCTATCGCTACGTCTCACTCTCGGCGCAGATGCTGTTCGACATGCGCGTTGCCCTGCTGCGCCACCTCCAGCGCCTCTCCCCGCGCTTCTACGGTAGTTTCCGGTTGGGCGACCTGATGTCGCGCCTCAATTCCGATGTTTCCGACGTGCAACGCGTCGCCGGCGACACCCTGCTCTCGGTGCTCAGCAACTTGCTGTTCTTCGCAGGCTCCGTCGCCATGATGCTCTGGCTCGACTGGAGGCTGTTCCTTGTCGGCACTGTGCTCGTGCCCTTCGCGGTGATGAGCTTCCTCCACTTCCAGCGCCGCATGACCGATCTGACGCGCCAGATGCGCGAGCGCGGCGCGGACATCGGCAGCCTGCTCGCCGACACGATCCTTGGCATGCGCACGGTCAACGCGCTTGGGGCCGAGGACCATGAAGCACAACGCTTCGCTCGCGCAAACAGTGGCTTCGTCGCCACGATGCTGCGGATGCAGACCACCTCGTTCCTGACCGGTGCACTCCCCGGCACGATCGTCACCGCATCGAGCGCGGCAGTGATCCTCTATGGCGGCAAGCAGATCATCGATGGCACCATGACCATCGGCGCGCTGGTTGCCTTCATCACCTACCACGGCCGCCTGCTCGCCCCGGTGCAGGCGCTGATGGGCCTTACCGCCAGCCTTGCCACCGCGCGCGTGGCGCTGGCCCGCATCTTTGAACTGTTCGACACTGCGCCCGAAGTGACCGAGGCCGAAAAGCCTTGGCCCCTGCCACTTGTCGCCCGCGAAATCCGCCTCGAAGGCGTGACCATGCACCATGGCCGCGAGCCGGTGCTGCAGAACGCCAGCCTCGCCATCCCGGCAGGCTCGCTCACCGCGATCATCGGACCATCGGGCGCAGGCAAGTCCACCCTTGCCGATCTGCTGGTGCGCTTCCTTGATCCGGTCGGGGGCCGCGTAACCATCGACGGCGCGGACTTGCGCGATCTGTCGCTCGCAGACTTGCGCGCCCGCGTTCTGCTGGTCGATCAGGCGCCGTTCCTGTTCAACGCCACCATTGCCCAGAACATCGCTTTCGCCCGGCCCGAGGCGTCACCTGAACAGATCGCATCAGCCGCCAGCGCCGCCGGGCTCGACGCCCTGATCGCCCGCCTCCCCGAAGGGTTGGCCACCCGCACCGGAGAGCGCGGCCTTGCTCTCTCGGCGGGCGAGCGCCACCGCATCGCCATCGCCCGCGCCCTGCTGCGCCAGCCCGATGTGTTGATCCTCGATGAGCCCACCGCCGCGCTGGACGAGGAGACCGAGCGCGTCGTTGCGCTGGGCCTGCGCCGCGCCCTGCCCCATGCCACGCTGATCGTGATCACGCACAAGCCTGCCCTCGCTGAAATGGCGGACCATGTGATCCGACTGGAGGGCGGCAAGGCGCGCATCGAACCGCAGGTTACCGCGCATGGCTAGAATCGCGGTGATCGACAGCGGCGTCCACCCCACCCACCCGCACATCGACGCGGCGCGGCTCCTGCCCGGCTGCGCGATCCTCGCCGATGGCACGGTGCTGACCGACCCGGGCGAAGCGCTCGACAAGCTTGGCCATGGCACCGCCGTTACCGCCGCGATTCAGGAGCTTGCGCCGCAGGCCGAAATCCTGACCATCCGCGTCTTCCGCGATGGCCTGCGCGCCTCGGCCCGCGCATTGGCAACAGGCATCCGGCAAGCCCTCGAAGCCGAGTGCGACCTGATCAACCTCAGCCTCGGCACGGCAAGCCCCGCCCATGCCGAAGTCTTCGCCCTGTTGGCCGAGGAAGCGACAGACCGCGGCACCCTGATTGTCGCCGCGTACGAGGCAGACGGGCAGCCCTGCTGGCCGGGATGCCTGCCGCAAGTCCTCGGCGTCGGTCTCGACTGGGACCTGCCGCGCGGCACCCCGGCCCTTTGCGCCGACCAGCGCATGGTCATGGCCTCAGGCTATCCCCGCCCGATCCCCGGCGTCGAACCACGCCGCAACCTCTATGGCGTCAGCTTCGCCGTCGCGCAGGTGACCGGCTGGGTCGCGGCGTGCGGGCTGCGCCACCGGGCCGAGGCCATCGCCGCTTGCGCCGATTTGCGTACACCCCAAGGAGCCGGTGCCGACTAGGCTTGCGCCCATGATCCAGCCTTTGCGCGCGCCCTCGCCCCAGCAAGCCCTCGCCGAAGGAGAAGCCCTGCTGGCAAGCGCGCCGCACAAGGCGCTGACGCAAGCCGAAGCGATCCTGCGGCAGGCTCCGGGTTATCCGCCTGCAGAATTCCTCGCTGCGCGGGCGCTGCGCAAGATGGGCAAGGGCAAGCAGGCCGTCGCCAGGCTTGACGCCCTGGCGCGAGCGAATGGCCGGGTCCCCGCCGTGTTGTGGGAACTGGGCCAGGCCGCTGCCGAAGCCAAAGACACGCAGCGCGCAATCGCCGCCCTGCAGGCGCTGACGCAGCTGCAGCCGACGGTTCCCGGTGGCTGGTTCCTCCTCGCCAGACAGTTGCGCAAGGCAGGACGCACGCAGGACGCATGGCGGGCCGACCTGTCCGGCGTCCACGCGTCCTCGCGCGATACCGCCCTGCTCAAGGCAGCGGTCGCGGTGCAGGATGGCGATCTCGAGGGCGCGGACCGGATGCTCGCCGAACGTCTCGCCCGCGATAGCGACGATCCCCCGGCGCTGCGCCTCCATGGCGAAATTGCCTGGCGAAAGGGCGAGATGACACCGGCCATCGCGCGCGTTGAACAGGCCGTGGCCAGCGCGCCGGGCTTCGATCTCGCGCGCGATTTCCTGATCCGCCTCCTGCTCCAGACCAACCGCCTGCCCGAAGCGCTCGAACACGCCGAAGTGTTGCAGGCCTCGCCGATCCCCTCGCCCGGCCACAAGCTGATCCTCGCCTCGGTGCTGGTGCGCCTGGGCCATCAGGAGCGAGCGGCAGGCCTCTATCGCGATTTGCTCGCCCGTGATGCGGACCAGCCGCAAGTCTGGCAGAACCTCGGCCACGTGCTCAAAACCTTGGGCCGACAAGCCGAGGCAGTCGATGCCTATCGCGCCGCCGTCACCCGCCAACCGACCATGGGCGAGGCTTGGTGGAGCCTTGCCAATCTCAAGACGGTGAAGCTCGGGCCTGACGACATTGCCGCGATGAAGGCCGCCCTCGCCTCGCTCGAGGACACCGCCGACGAGCGCAAGGAAGACGTGTTCCACCTGCACTTCTCGCTCGGCAAGGCGTTCGAGGATGCCAGGGACCACGCCGCCTCTTTCGCGCATTACGACAAGGGCAATGCCCTGCGGCGCACGATGATCCTGCACGATGCCGATGCCTTCTCGGCAGAGGTTGAGGCGGCCCAGCGCACGTTCACTTCCGCATTCATCGCCACCATGGGAAACGGCGGCTGCCCTGCCCCTGATCCGATTTTCGTCGTCGGCCTGCCGCGCTCGGGCTCCACGCTGGTCGAACAGATCCTGTCGAGCCATCCGATGATCGAGGGCACGATGGAACTGCCCGAGATGATGATGATCGGGGCGCGGCTGCAATCGCGGGTCGACGAGGGCGAGTTTGCCGACTTCGCCGCGATGATCGCCTCGCTCACCCCGGCCGATCGCCAGCGGCTCGGCGAGGAATACATCGAGCGCACCCGCATCCACCGCCAGACTGACCGCCCGCTGTTCATCGACAAGATGCCCAACAACTGGCAGCACGTCGGCCTGATCCGGCTGATCCTGCCCAACGCCAGGATCGTCGACGCGCGGCGGCACCCGCTGTCGTGCTGTTTCTCAGGCTGGAAGCAGCACTTCGCGCGCGGCCAGACCTTCACTTACGATCTGACTGACATCGGGCGCTACTACAGCGATTACGTCGGCCTGATGGCAGCGTGGGACACGCAAGCGCCCGGCCACGTCCACCGCGTGATCTACGAGCGCATGGTCGCCGATACCGAAAGCGAAGTGCGGCGCCTGCTCGGTTACATCGGCGTGCCGTTCGATGCCGCCTGCCTCGAATTCTACAAGACCGAGCGCGCGGTGCGCACCGCCAGCTCTGAACAGGTCCGCCAGCCGATCTTCAGGGACGGGCTCGAGGCGTGGAAGCCCTACGAGCCGTGGCTCGGCCCGCTCAAGTCCGCGTTGGGTCCGGTGCTGGACAGCTACCCCGACGCGCCTTCCGTCTAAAGCCCTCTCCCCTTCAGGGGAGAGGGTTGGGAGAGGGGCGAGCGCCCGCCAAGCCATCGCACAAGCATCTCCCCTTCTCTTCAGAGGAGGGGGATCATGCACACCACCCCACCAAAAAGCCCCCACGGTTTCCCGTGGGGGCACAGTCGCTTTCGCAGGGTAAAGTCCTGGGAACCTCAGTACTTCTGGCCCCAGCGGATGCCGAAGAACTGCGGCTTGATGATGAAAGTGCGGGACGAGCCCGAGCAGAAGTCGATCGAACAGAAGGTGTTCTTGGTCAGCTGCCCACGCTTGTCGAAGGCGTTCTGCAGGAACACGTCGAGCGTCCAGCTTTCGGTCTTGATCCCGGCCGAGAAGTCGAAGCTTACGAAGCCCGGGGTGTTGCCGTACAGAGCGTTCTGGTCGACATTGAGGTCCTGCGTCGCGCCGGTCTGGTAAAGCGCGGCACCCTGGACGTAGAAGTCCTTGTCGCCCCAATCGCCGTCATAGCGCACCGACGTGGTGCCCTTGAACTTCGGCTGGCGCGGCAGGCGGGTGCCGTCGATGGCGGCGACCGATGAGGTCTGGCCATTGGTGCCCGGAACGGGCGTGCCGACAGCGCAGGTCGCGAGCTGCTTGATGGTCAGCGCCGCGCGGTCTGCTACGAAATTGCAGAAGTCGCCCTTGAGCTTGCCGTCGTTGAACGCGCCCGAGGTGGATATCGTGACCTTGCCGAGCTTCAGGTCGGCGTCGTACTCGATGCCCTTGACCTCGGCCTTGCCAGCGTTGCCGGTGTAGCCCGCACCCTGTGCACCAGCCACGACCACGCCGTACTGGATGTTGTTCCACTTCTCGAGATAGATCGCGGCATTGAGGCGGAACATGTTGTTCCAGGTGCCCTTGAAGCCGAGTTCGAAGTTGGTCAGCTCTTCGGACTTGAACGGCGGCGCGGCGACGACCACGCCCGGAAGCGTCGCGGTTGCACGGATACGCAGCGGACGGTTGTAACCACCCGGACGGAAGCCGGTCGAGTAGTTGGCGTAGATCATCTTGTCGGGCTGGAACTGCCAGTTCAGCGCCACCTTGTGCGTCTCGCCCTGCTCGCGATAGCGACCGATGCTTTGCGGATCGAGGCGGTTGATGTTGCGGCATTGCAGGCGCTCGGCCGGCAGTGGCAGCGGGCATCCCACCGAGTTCGTCGGCAAGTAGATCGACGGCGCATTCTGGGCTGACGCCGCAACGCCGGCAAAGCCCGTCACGTCATAGCGCGTCCAGAAATAACGGATACCGCCGGTCAGCTTGAGCTCGGGCGTGATGTTGTAGTGCCCTTCGGCAAAGACCGCATAGTCCTTCCAGTGGTTGGTCTGCTCGGTCAGGTAGAAGGCATCGCGCTTTACCGCGGGCGAGCCGAGCACCATCGTGCCGCCTTGGCTGACCGGAATGCCGAACCCTGCCGGGTTGCTGTCACCACCGCCCGACTGCGTGTAGCCGACGATGTCGGCCAGACCGTGGATACCGTAGTCGTTGTTGATGTCGTTGGTCTGGTGGTGAAGGAAACCACCGATGGTCACGTCGAACGGCCAGGACTTCGGCGTAGTCAGGCGCACTTCCTGCGTGAACTTCTTCTCGTTGCGAAGCCCGCTGTAGAACTGCGTCGGATTGATCAGGCTGCTGCACTTGAGCGAGGCGCCGGAACCGGTACAACCGTTCTTGCTGAAGAACTGCAGGTAGTTTTCGTAGCCCGGGCCGAAGCCATCATACGTGACGGTGTAGTAGGTGTAGTCGTTCAGCAGCTTGATCTGGCGCTGGTAGTAGCCAGTGGCCGAGACCAGATCGAAGTCACCGATGTGGCCATGGATGCTCAGCGCGGCCTGATAGAACCTGTCGTTCTGGCTGGTCTTGTCATAGTCGTGCACCTCAAGGTCGCCCACGCGGGGATCGAAACCGAAGTAGCCGTTGGCGATCTGCTGCTGGGCGGTGATCTGCGGCATGATATCCCAGCCGTCGAACGGCTGCCACAGCACCTGAAGCCGCCCGCCATAGCCCTCAATCGTGTTGTAATCGTCCTGCGCGATCGACGAGTTGTCGAGTGTGAAGCTGGTGTTCGGGTTGTCGTCGCCGAGCGTCAGGACCGAGGGGCGACCATCGTTGAACTTGCCGTTGTTGGGCGTGTTGTCGATGTAGCCGCCATCGCGCCGGTAGAAACCCATCGCGCGGATCGCCAGCGTATCGGTAACGGGCAGGTTGATATAGCTCTGGTACTGGCCGCCGAAATCGCCCTTGCCGTACTTGTTGACCTCGGCATCATAGCCGAACTCGAACTTGTCGGGATTGGGCTTTTTCGTGATGAAGCGGATCGTACCGGCCAGCGAGCCTGCACCGTAGAGCGTGCCCTGCGGCCCCGAGAGCGCCTCGATGCGCTCAAGATCGTAGGCCATGATGTCGGGCAGGCCAGTCCCGGTGATGGGGATATCGTCGATATAGTAGCCCACGGATTCACGCCCGCCGCCCGCCGGCACAATCCCGCGGAAATAGGGCGTGTTGCGGCCCGGCCCGATGCCGGCGAAGGTCACAGACGGCAGGAGCGAGGCAAAGTCGGTCAGGCCCTTGACCTGGCGCTGGCCAAGCGTGTCGGCGCTCAGCGCCTGCATCGAGATCGGGACTTTCTGGATCGAAGTGGCAGTGCGCGTCGCGGTCACCACGATCTCGCCCAGGCCCTGCTCCTCGGCAGCCTGCGGTTCGGCAGCAGGAGCGGCGGCTTCCTGAGGCTCGTCGGCGGCGCGGGCGACGGTGGGCAGGACCATCGTCGAAAGGATGGTCGAAACGCCCAGCGCCCGCATGGCTTTGGATTTGAACCCGATCTGCTTCTTCATCTCGTCAACCCCCTGTTATGGCTGGCCCGGACAGGTCTGACCCGGCCCTTGCTTCTCCCCGTGCATCCATCCCCAATTCCATTGCGCATCTTCCCCACATTGCACCGCAACATGGCCGGACCGCCGCACAGACGGCCCCGATGAAAAGGCAAAGCATCCCCGCCAGCCGAAGACAGCAGCGTCTCCGGCCCCGTCGCGTCGGCGCGACAGACATCAGGTTGTCAGCAATACCCCTTCGACCGGCGCGGCCTTTTGACCATTCCATGACGCCTGTCCGGGATTGATAATGCTGCAGAGCAACATGGAGTCAACGCCCTTTTGGGCAGGTGGCTCACCCTTTTCGGATCGAGGCCAGAAACCCGTTGACGCACATAGCAAACGGCGCCCGGATCACTCCGGGCGCCGTTTCGGACAACAGCAAGGTTTTGCGCTTACCAGGTGCCGGTGTTCGGCATGCTGGCCCATGGCTCCTGCGGCGGCAGATGGCCCTCCTGAAGCAGTTCGATCGAAATGCCGTCAGGCGATTTGACGAAAGCCATGTGCCCGTCGCGCGGGGGCGGTGCACGATGTGGCCCGCATCCATGATGCGCTGGCAGGTCTCGTAGATATTGTCGACGCGATAGGCGAGATGGCCGAAATTGCGCCCGCCGCCATAGACTTCGGCAGGCGATCCGTCTTCCGGCGGCCAGTTGTAGGTCAGCTCGACCTCAGCGACGCCCTCCTGTCCGGGAGCGGACAGGAAGATCAGCGTGAAGCGTCCCTGCTCGCTCGAGAAGCGGCGCGTTTCCTTGAGACCGATCAGTTCGAAAAAGGCGATCGTCGCGTCCGGGTCGGTCACGCGGATCATGGTGTGGAGAAACTTGGTCAAGGCTAGGGATTCCGTTCAAAAGCGGTTCATCGACAGAATCGCACAACTCGTCGCAGGCAACCAGGCCCGGGAGATGGCGATGCAGGCTGAAGATAGTGACGACGCGACGGAAACCCAAGGGCGCGGCTCACGTATCCTGCCGCAGGGTGGAATGGCGCTCCTGCCGGTCGCGATTCTGGCGGCCGGACTGGTCACCGGCGGCTGGTTCATCGGCGACGGATTCCGCCGCGCCAAGGTTGCCGATCGTTCCGTCACCGTGCGCGGCCTTGCCGAACGCGAGGTAACCGCCGATCTTGCCACATGGACCCTGGCCTATTCCGCCACCGCGCCCGACCTTGCCAGCGCACAGGCCAGCGTCGACCGCGACAGCCAGGCGATCCGCGCCTTCTTCAGCGAACTCGGCTTCCCCGCAGACGCGCTGCAGCCGACCGGGGTCAACGTCCAGACGATGACCAGCGACGGCGTCGTCAGCTTCTCGGTGCGCCAGCGCATGACCTTGCGCACCACCGATATCGCCCGCGCGCAACGGGCAGTGAAGCGCCAGTTCGATCTGGTGCGGCGCGGGGTGATGCTCGAGGAAGGCTCGGGCATGGCCTATACCTTCACGCGCCTCAACGCGATCAAGCCCGAAATGGTCGCCGCCGCCACCAAGGACGCACGCGCCGCCGCCGAACAGTTCGCGCGCGACAGCGGCGCCTCGGTCGATGGCATCAAGACCGCAAGCCAGGGTTATTTCGAGATCACCGCGCGCGATGGCGATGGCGGCGGCTGGGGCGTGTCGGACACGCCATACAAGAAGGTCCGGGTGGTCACGACGATCGACTTCTACTTGCGCTGATCCGGCCGGACTGCGGGCCGGACTGCGGGCAAGCCCCGAGGGCCTCGGCAACGCATTGCTTGGCAAAGGTGTTGCATGAAGCACAGGCCGGGGCCATATCGCGCGCTAACGAGGATCCATGTTCAACAAGCTTCGCTCGCTGTTTTCATCTCCTGTCGCCGAAGAGCCCCTGCCGCAGCAGGCCTCCCTGCCTGCCGGGAAGCGCGTCTATGCGATTGGCGACATCCACGGACGGCTTGACCTGTTCGAGCAGCTGCTCGCCCGGATCGACGCCGACGATGCGTCGCGCGGGGCTGCCGACACGACGCTGATCCTGCTCGGCGATCTGGTCGATCGCGGCCCCGACAGCCGCGGGGTGATCGAGCGGGCAATGCAGCTCATGGCCACCGGCAAGGTCCGCATCCTTGCCGGCAACCATGAAGAGATGATGCTCGGCAGCCTGCGCGACGAGGAAACGATGCGCCATTTCCTGCGCCACGGCGGCCGGGAAACGCTGTTCAGCTATGGGTTGCGGGGCGAGGAATACAGTCGCGGCAATCTCGAAGAGATCATCGAGCGGGCGAATGCACTGGTTCCCCCGATCACATTGCCTTCATGCAGGCGATGGAAGACCAGATCGTCATCGGCGATTACCTGTTCGTCCATGCCGGCATCCGCCCCGGTGTGCCGCTTGACCGGCAGATGACTTCGGACCTGCGCTGGATCCGCCGCGAATTTCTCGATCATGCCGATCCGCACGGCCACCTTGTCGTGCATGGCCACACGATCACCGACGAGCCGGTGCTGAGGCACAACCGCATCGGCATCGATACCGGCGCCTTTGCTTCCGGCAAGCTCACCGCCTTGGGTTGCGAGGGAGATCGGCGATGGCTGCTGACAGCTTTCATCGCACCGCAGGAACGCGAAGCCGCCTGAGCCGTTGAGGCGCTGCACTTCGCTGCAATGCAACAATTTTTGTTATGTGTTGCAACATCGCCACGGCTTCCGGAAAATGGCCGGAAACGGGCCGACTGCGCAATCTTTGGATACGCGCAGGCAAACTCCACGACAGTTTTTTACGCAGGCGCAAACCACGCCGCCGCATTGTCGTAACCTCGTCATTATAGTGTCACCTGAGACCGGTTTGGAGCCAAGGCAAGGGCCGCTAAGGCCGCTCGCGAAGGTTCGGCGCACCGGGTGATTCCCGCTCCGGCCTAAGCATACGGCGGGGAACAACCGCGCCACAAACCGCGCCACACGGCGCCTTGAAACGGGGTCAGATAATGCAGATGAAGTTCCTGGTCGCAGCCTCGACCATTGCTCTCGGTAGCGCCGCAATGGCCGGCGCAGCCCACGCCCAGTCTACCGGTTCGGTCGACTTCGAACAGCCGATCATCGTCACCGGCACCGTCGCCAAGTCGGTTGCAGGCGTCGAAACGCCGAACACGACCCGCGCCAAGCAGGTGCTCGACCAGGCCATCATCAGCCGCCAGGCACCCGGCCAGTCGATCAACGACATCATCAACCTCGTTCCCGGCGTCAGCTTCCAGAACAACGACCCGTTCGGTTCGGCCGGCGGCACGCTGACCATCCGCGGTTTCGACAGCACGCGCATCTCGCAGACCTTTGACGGCCTGCCGCTGAACGACACCGGCAACTATGCGCTCTATTCGAACCAGCAGCTTGACCCCGAGCTGATCGAACAGGTCAACGTCAACCTCGGCTCGACCGATGTCGACAGCCCGACTGCCGCCGCTTCGGGTTCGACCGTCAACTACCGCACCCGCAAGCCGACCGAAGACTTCGGCGTGCGCATGGTCGGTTCGGCCGGGCGCTTCGATTTCATGCGCGTGTTCGGCTCGATCGACACTGGCAATCTCAACGCCTCGGGCCTGCGTGCGTTCATCGCCGCCAGCTCTGCCACCAACGACACCATCTTTGGCGGCATCGGCGAGATCGACAAGAAGCAGATCAACGCCCGCATCTTCCAGCCGCTGGGCGACAATGGCGACTTCATCTCGATCGCCGGTCACTACAACCGCAACCGCAACAACTTCTTCGGTTCGGTCAACCTGCGCAGCGACACCTTCCCCGACACCAAGGCCGAGCGTGACATCCAGACCGCGCGCTGCACCATTCCGGCGCCGGTAGCTGGCGTTGAAGATAAGGCTAGCAGCTGCGGTTCGGCCTTCGACTATCGCTACAACCCCTCAAACACCGGCAACATCCGCATCAATTCGCGCTTCACGCTGGCCGACGGCCTCGTGCTGACCGTCGATCCGAGCATCCAGTATACGAAGGCCAACGGTGGCGGCACGCTGATCGCCAGCGAAGGCCTCACTCCGCAGGGCCTGTCGGGCTTCATCCAGGGTTCCAGCTCGAACCCGAACTACTTCGCCGGCGTCGACCTCAACGGCGACGGTGACATTAAGGACACCGTGCGTGTCCACAGCCCCAGCCAGACCCAGACCTGGCGCCTCGGCGTCATCTCGTCGCTGCGCTACGATATCGACGACAGCAACACCGTCCGTCTCGCCTATTCCTACGATCGCGGTCGCCACCGGCAGACGGGTGAAGCAGGTCTGCTTGCCCAGAATGGCTTCGGGGCCGATTTCTTCCCGGTCGACAACCCGATCCTCGCCAAGGACGGCTCGCGCCTGCAGAAGCGCAACCGCCTGTCCTATGCGATCCTGCATCAGGTTTCCGGCGAATACCGCGGCGAATTCAAGGATCTGACGGTGACCGCCGGTGTCCGCATGCCGTTCTTCCGCCGCAATCTGACCAACTACTGCTTTGCGACGTCGGCAACCGGCAACGTCGCCTGCTTCGGCACCGATGCTGCCAACGCCACGTATGACGCGGCAACCACCTTCCAGACCCCGCAGCAGCGCATCTTCAACTACTCGAAGCCGCTGCCGACCGCCGGCTTCACCTACCGCATCGGTTCGAGCGCCAGCGTGTTCGGCAACTACTCGAAGGGTCTGCAGGTGCCGGGTACGGACAACCTCTACCAGTCGTTCTTCTACGCTCCGGATCGTGCCGAAGCGAAGCCGAACCCCGAAACCTCGCACAACTTCGACCTCGGCTTCCGCGTCCGTTCGGGCCGCGTGCAGGCGCAGGCTTCGGGCTGGTGGACGATCTACAACAACCGTCTGGCCTCGGCCTACGACGTCGATCTCGACGCGACGATCTATCGCAACCTCGGCCGCGTGGACAAGTACGGCATCGATGGCTCGATCTCGTTCATGCCGGTCGACCAGTTCAGCCTCTACCTGTTCGGTTCGTACCTGAAGTCGAAGATCAAGAACAACGTGGTCACCGGCGAGACGAAAAACTCGAACGGCGAGACCGTTCCGGTCTTCGCCCAGACCGCCGGCAAGCGTGAAGGCGGTGCACCGGTCTACACCTTCGGCGCCCGCGCCCAGGGTGAAATCGGCCCGGTCTCGCTCGGCGTCCAGGCCAAGCGCACCGGTCCGCGCTACGTCAACGACCAAAACCTGCCGATCACCTCGGGCGGTTCGGTGGTCTATCCGAACAAGACCCCGGCCTACACGCTGGTCGATCTCGACGCCAAGGTCAGCCTCGAGTTCCTCGGCCTGAACGACAAGACGTTCTTCCAGCTGAACGTCCTCAACGTGTTCGACGAAGTCTATGTCGGCGGCTTCAGCGGCACCGCAACCTCGACCAGCAGCGTGCCCTTCGCCCAGATCGGCGCACCGCGCACGGTGATCGGCTCGATCAGCGTCGGCTTCTGATCCGACGGCACGGTTGAACAAAACGGCGCGGGGTGGGGAAACTCACCCCGCGCTTTTTTCATCTTGGGCCGGTTCGTTGGCGCTGGTTCCAACGGCTGCTATCGCGGCTGAAAATCCAAAAGCTGCCTGTCAGGACACGACGCCGTTGTAGTCGTTCGACCTGCCTGCCAAACTCGGATGGGTGAACAGTTTCCCGAATAACGACACGAGAGAGAATAGGTGATCTGGCTTATAGGTCTGACAGGAGCCATGCTAGTCGCTTGGGCAGGTTATCAGTTCATCAGATTACTGCGTTGCGGCGAGATCAGCGCCATGCACTATCTGCGCCTAGACGCGACCATCGATGACCCACCTGCCTGGTTGTGGTTGATTGCGCTTGTAAACGGTGCCTACGGTGTCCTGGGGCTGGTCATGATGGCTGATGCGCTTAGTTCGTGACTACAGAACCGCTGGGCCGATGATGTCCGTTTTTCACCCCTTCCCAGCCATTCGCGCTATCGCGCAGATACGCCGAAACCGGTCGTAAGCTTACAGACGAAACCAACCGCCCCACTCAGCCCACCCTCAATTATAGACACACGCGTCCAGCGCCCCGTTCTTCACCACCCGGACCTGGCGGGCGATCGAATTGCCGTGGCGCCGGGTGAAGCCGCCGGCGCCGTTGACTTCGCGCTCCTTGGGCAGTGGCAGCACGGCGGCAATGCGCGCCGCCTCGACCGGGCTCAGCTTGCGCGCGCTCTTGCCGTAGTAGCGCTGCGCACCCGCCTCGACGCCATAAGTGCCGATGCCGGTCTCGGCGACGTTGAGGTAGACTTCCATGATCCGGCGCTTGCCCCAGATCGTCTCGATCAGCACGGTGTACCAGGCTTCCAGACCCTTGCGGAAATAGCCGCCGCCCTGCCACAGGAACACGTTCTTGGCGGTCTGCTGGCTGATCGTCGAACCGCCGCGGATGCGCCCGCCCTTCTGGTTGCGCTTGAACGCCTGCATCATCGCCTCCTGATCGAAGCCGTTGTGCTGGCAGAACTTGCCGTCCTCGCCCGAAATCACCGCGGCCACCATGTCGCGGTCAATGTCGCCCAGCGGGGTCCAGTCCTTGGTGATGGAATGATCGTCCATCAGCATGGTCAGCGTGACCGGCACCGGCACGAACTTGTAGATCACCACTTGCACGACCGAGATGAACAGGAAGGCGGCAATCAGCCGGGCAAGAATCCAGCCGATGCGCCCGATGATTCCGGAGCGTCGGCCAGTGGTGGTGCGGGGGTTCTTCAGGTCCTCGAGCATGGACCCAGCCTATCCGCGCCGCACCCGGTCTGGCAACGCCTTGGCAGACCTGATCGTCAACTGCTCTGCGAATAACGATGCAGCCGGTCGGCCAGCCGCGCCACCGATGGCACGACGATGCGCCGCCCTTCGCGCGTGACCAGCCCTTCCTTGATCAGCAGCGAGAATTCGCGCGTCACGGTTTCGCGGTTGGTGCCGATGCGGGCGGCAAGTTCGGCCTGAGTCGGAATGCGATTGATCGTGGCGGCGCCGGACTGGTCCGGCTCACCCGCCAGCCGCAGCAATTCGGCCTGCAGGCGCGGCCCGACGCCCATCGTCGAAAGCTCGTAGATGCGGTTGGTCAGGTAGCGGACCTGGTGCGAGAGGTACCGCGCCAGCCACAGCGACAGGACCGGCTCCACGCCCAGCAGGCCGGTAAAGGTCGGCCCGGGAATGACCAGCAGCGTACTGTTCTCAGCCGCGACCACGTCGGCCGAGCGCGGCTCCCCGTCGATCGCGGCCAATTCCCCGAACATCTCCCGCGCGCCGATGGCCCGGAGCACCGTCTCGCGCCCCTGCGCCGAAACGAGCGAGACGCTGACGCTGCCTTCCAGCACGACGTAGACGTCGGTCGCTGGCAGACCCACCGCAAGCAGGACCTGCCCCTTGCGCACGCGCATCTGCCGCCCGTGAAGAGCAAGAACTGCCTGGACATCATCCGGCACCATTAGGATCGAACTGGACACAGATATCACCGTTCCCGCGGCATCTCACGGCGAAGGCTTAGAGAATGTGCGCCAAATCACAAGGGGCCGGTGCGCTGGCCGACGGACGCCTCACGCGGGCGGACGGCATAGAGAGCGGCCCGACACTTCCACCGTTCCCAGCCTGTTGCCGGGGACGAACGACCGAGGCCAATGCAGCGCTATCTCATCTGGAAATCCGGCCCCGGCCCCCTGCAGGTCGAATTCCGGCGCGTGGGCGAGGCCATACTGCGCCCGTCGCTGCAGATCGTCACGCCGACCGGTTCCGATCCCCTGCCCCGGCAGGACGATTGCGATGTCGCGCGCTTTTCGCTTTCAGACGAGGATGTCGACCGCGTGCTTGCGGCACGGGGCGCTCTGCGCCCGCCCTGCCTGATGCTGCAATGCGATGCCTTTCTCGGCCTCGCATGCGACCAGCGCCGCTGGGGCTGGTCCATCCGCGTCTCGCGCCAGGGCGAGGCGCTGCCATGCTATGACCTTGACGGCACGGCCCTGCCGCTGCGCCGCGATGGCTTTACCCGGGCGCAGTTGCAACGCATCCCGGAACGCTCGGGCATGGCGCGCAGCCACCAGATCATCGGCCTGTCATGACCGGCTGTGCGACAGCACATGCCGAACCTCCCTGCCGATTCTCGTTGCGATTCAGTCAACAAACTGAATATCTGCCATCGTCAGTCGGTTCGGCGCGAGATTCGACCGGACTGTCATGGGGGCGAAAGACAACAAGGTGCGGGCCGAGGGACTCGATACTGCCACCGGACAACCGGTGCAGCCGATTGCCGGGGAAGCGAACGGGCGGGTGCCCTCGCTGTCCGGCGATGTCGAGGCCGTGCGCTTTGCCACCGTGCTTTTCGCCGATATCGTCGGCTCCACCCGGCTCATTTCCGTGCTCGATCCGGAAGACGCCCGCGACGTTCTTGACAGCACGATCAGCCTCATCCGCAAGGCGATCCACGATTTCGACGGCATGGTCGTGCGCGTACAGGGCGATGGCGTAATGGCCGTGTTCGGCGTGCATCCGGCGGTGGAGGACCACCCCTTGCGCGCCGCGCTTGCTGCACGCGCCATTGTCGAACGCATGCGCAGCGGGCCTTCGGGCATTCTTCCGGCACCGCGCGCACGCGTCGGCCTCCATTCCGGGCCGATCCTGCTGCGCCGCCAGGACAACGATTTCGGCAGCATCCTCGATGTCGTCGGCCACGCCACGCACGTTGCCGGGCAGATCGAAAAGCTCTCGCCACCGGCAAGCGTGGCAATTTCGGCCACTACCGTTTCGCTGATTGCCGAATCCTGTCAGCTGCAGCCCCTCGGCACGATCACCAGCGAGATCGACCAGCGCGGCGAAGCGGTCTTCGAACTCACCGCGATTGATCTTGAAGGCGGTGACCGCATTCCGGTGAAGGGCAACGCCACCAGCCCGCTGATTGGCCGCGATGTCCAGCTCGACGCGGTCAAGGCGCTGGTTTCGGGTCAGGCGGGCGCCGCATTGTGCATCGTCGGCGAAGCCGGGATGGGCAAGAGCCGCCTGCTTCTGGAAGGCGCGCGCCTCTCGGCGGGCTTCGGCGTGACGACGCTGGTGGTCCGTGGCAACGCCCTGCTCGCGCCGGTGCCGTTCGGTTGCCTTGGCGGTCCTGTCCGCCATCTGATGCAACTGTTGCAGCCCCTGCTGGCCGACGTGGCATCGGCCGCAGCGTTGACGGCAGACCAGGCCGAATGCCTGCAGGGCCTTATCGACAATGGCCAGAAGTGGCTGGCCCATCTCGCTCCGGGCGACCGTAACCGTATCGCCACGCAGACGATCCTGCGCCTGTTGCAGCTGGCCGTAGTCCACGTTCCCCTGCTCCTGCTGGTCGACGATGGCCAGTATCTCGATCGCGAAAGCCTGTCGGTGCTCACCGGCATCAGGGATGGCCGCATCATGACGATGCTTCTGGCCGGACGGCCGGAAGCGCTCACCAGCCTCGCCCAATGCTGCGATCAGGTGATGAACCTCGAACCGCTCGGCCCCCGCGCCGCACGCAGCCTTGTCGCGATGATCAACCGCTTCGCTCCGCTTGATGACGATACAATTGAGCGGATTCTCGACCGTGCCCAAGGCCTGCCGCTCGCCCTGCAGGAATTCGCGGTCAGCGCGCAAGGCGAGGACGGCACAGAACCGGCCGAACTGTCGGCCCGCATCCCGGCACGGCTCGATGCCCTGCTTGGCGCCCGCCTCGCCGCGCTTGACGATGATGCGACGCGCCTGTGCCAGTTCTGCGCCGCACTTGGGCCGATCTTCCCGGTAAGCCGACTGCAGAACGGCGCTGCCCTCGTCTGCCGCAACCCTTCCGGCGCCATCGCGCGGCTGGTCGAAGCGCGCGTGGTGGAATTCGCCGTGGCCAACCAGGCGCGCTTCACCCACCAGCTTGTGCAGGAAGCGGCCTATCGCACCATGCCCCGCCGTCGGCGCACCATGATGCACGCCAGGGCGCTCGAACTGCTCGCCGCGCAAGCCTCGTCATCGCAGGAGGCCGAGGTTGCCAGCCATGCCGAACTTGCGACCCACGCCGAGAAGGCCGGCCTGCCGCAGCGCGCTCTCGGACATCTCTGGGATGCGTGCCAGCAGGCATTGAGCCTCGCCGCGATCGATTCGGTGCGCCAGCTCTACCTGCGCGCGCGTGAAATGGCGGCACGCCTAGAACCGGCCGCTGCCGCGATGGAACGGGCACGCTTCTCGCTGCTCGCCTTCGATACGCTGCAGCAACTCTCGCAAGAGCAGATCACGCGCGAAGACATGGCGCTTCTGGCCGAAGGCACCGTCGACATGGGCCCCGGCATCCGCACCGTGGCGCGGATCAACATGGCCGTGCTCGACTGGATCGATGGCGCCCCACTTCAGGGCGAGGCCTGGCTCGCCCGCGCCGAGGCCGATCTCGATGCGCATGACAGCTTGCCCCGCCGGACCTATGCCGATCTCGTCGCGGCCTATCTCGCCTTCTCGCAAGCCCGCCCGCGTGCGGCAATCGCGCGGATCGAACGTCTGGGCAACCGGCTGGACGATGGACAGCGCGGATCGACCTTCGGCGCGGTGGTGGTGATCCCTCACGTCCTCGCCCGCGCTTTCGGCGCGTGGTATCTTACCGATCTGGGTGAAATCGCCAAGGCACGCTCGTGGGTGGCCGAGGCGCTCAACCTTTCGCGCCGCTATGCCCACGCCTATTCCCGACTGCTCGCCGATCTCGCCCATGGCTACCTGCATTTCCGCGAGGGCAGGTTTGAACGGGCCCTTGGCATATTGCGCGGCGCCTATGCCGATTGCCTGCACCATCATTTCCTCGGCTTCGAACCGGCCAGCGCAAGCTGGCTTGCCCTGACCCTGATCGAACTCGGCCAATTGCACGAAGCCGAAGCCGTGCTGGCGGAATCGGTCGCGCGTGGCCACTTCCGGCAGGTCCGCACTTCTGCGACCTACTACCTGCACGAGGCCCGCGCCCGCCTCGCCATGGCGCAGGGCAAGGTGGTGCAGGCCGCCGACCTTGCCGCCGAGGCTCTCGAACACAGCCGCTCGTGCGGAGAAGCGATGCACGAACTGCACGCGCTGGTGCTGTGCCGCGAGGTCGAGGCGCATACCGGGATGGCCGTGTGGGGCGCGCAGGATGTGCCGACCGCCGATCTCGTCAGCAGGATCGACGAACTCGGCCTCGCTTGCCTGCAACGCCGGCTCGTCGCCATCGAGGATCGCATCGCATGAACCAGCAGGCCGTGCTTGCCGCAGCGTCAGCCCGGTTGTTCCAGCCGGGTGCGCCCGCGCTGCTCCGCTGCGCCGAGCTGGACAAGAACGGCGTTCGTGTCTTCGCCGCCGCAAGGCACGACGTGGTCAGCGCCCTGCTCTGCGAAGAGGACACGTTCTCTCTGCAGCAGTACGACGACTTGCTCGAACAGGTCCTGCCCGGCACGCGCTACCTGGTGGGTGAGAACGACGCCAACCGGCAAGTGCGCCTCCGCCAGCTTCACGCCGCGCAAGGCTGGTTGAATGCCCGCATCCCCGGCGTGAACCCAAGCCTTCCGCCCAATCTCGATCCCGGTTTCCGCGGCTGGATCGCAGCCATGGCGCGCGAGGAAGCTACGCATCTTCTCGACCGTTACCAGTCGCGCGCGCGCACTGGCGAGACCATCAACTTCGTCCGCGAATATGCCTTCCTGCTCTCCTACCGCATGGCGCGGCGGGTTCTGGGCGTGCCTGCACCCGCCAAGGTGCCATGGCCGGTGCCGCTGCTGCTGTTTGCCCGGAACCTGACGAGACCCGGCCCCGCCCTGCGCCGCAGGGACGAGCTGGGCGATGCGCTCAGCGCCCTGTTCCTGCAGGTGCCGCTGTTCGGCCATGTCTTCGGAACCATCACCACCAGCACCGGAGCGATGCCGTGGCTCGCCGGGAAGACCGCCAGCGTCGGCCTCGCCGCCATCGACGATGCGCTCGACATGCCGCAAGTGGCGCCCGAAACCAGCCTGCTCAGCGCGCTTGTCGCGGTGCAGCCGCAGTTCCCCGAAGTCGCCGACTACCGCCTGCAGGCGCGCAGCGTCCTGTTCGAATTGACCGGCGCGCTCGTGCTGATAGTCGGCAAGGTGCTTTCGGAAGTGGCCGCCTTCAGCGCCTCGGAGCGTGGACGCGCAGCGGGCATCCCTTGGCCCGCGCTGGTGCAGCGGCTGGGCGATCCCGCGCCAAGGCCCGAAGCGCGCGACGCCACAGTCGCCGAAATGCTGCGCCTTGCTGATACCAGCCAGCTCGTCCGCCGCGTCCGCCACGATTGCACCTGGCGCGGGGAACAACTGAAGGCCGGTGACCGCATCGTTGCGCTGGTCGGCGCTGCAGCGCACGACGAGGCCGCATTCCCCCAGCCGCACCGCTTCGCTCCCGATCCGGCGCGCCCCTACATCACCTCCGGCCCGCTGCAGGGGCCCCATGTCTGCTACGGCCGGGGCATTGCCTGGACCATCATTGCCGAGGCCATTGCCGCCACCGCAGGGCGCATCGAACCCGCCTCGAACGCCAGCCTCGGCACCTTCCTCGGCCTGCCCGACGACCTGAGCTTTACCGCCATCCCCTAATTACAAAGGAACCAACCTTTGAGCGTCAATCAGGACTTCGTCACCGTTGCCATCCCCTTCGGAGACAAGTCCGAATGGTGCGACGTCGGCGATATAGAGCGCGAGATCGGCGAGCTCGGCAATCCGGCGAACGAAGCCATGGCCACGGCCCTGCGCCAGACCGGCGTGGTCCACTTCGCCAGCATCCACGCCATCCCCCCGAAGCGCCGGGAAAGCAGGCCCATCTGGTGCTCGAAGCCACCGTCGATGGCGACGCCGGATGTGCGCTCGATCTGATCGCCGAACACGCCGGAGCGCTCCTGCTCCCGGTGCTCAAGCTGACCAGCGGCATCAGCGCGGTCGGCGAGGTCCTGCCGCTGCTGCGTCGCCATGCCTACGGCATCAACCCGGCGGTGTTCCGCGTGCCGTTTCTCGACCGCCGCCTGACCGGCCTGCCCTTCGTCGGTCTGCCGGGCCTCGGCGTTCGCACCATCGACGAGAACCGAGCAATCGTCGCCAAAGCGCGTTCCATCATCGCGCGCGAACGTGCCCGCTCCTCGCTCCACGGCCCGCAAAGCCTGTTCCGCGTCGTCGCGGCAGAGCTGAAGGACGACCTCGCCCGTCTGGAAGACCGCAAGCCGCCCAAGCTCGCGTTCTGCGAACGCAACGACGCGCCGTGGCTGGATTTCGCCCGCTCGCGCTGGACGCTCGGCTGGATCGGCAAGGGCCTTGCCAACGCGCAAGGGCTGATCTGGCCGCTGCTGGCGATCGGTTATGGCCTTGCGCTCCTGCTCGGCCGCGCGGGCGGAGCCACCGGCTTTGCGCTCCTCAAGGGCGCGATCCTGCCCGCCGTCGTCATCGCGCTGCTGATTGTCGCCGCGGTGGCGTGGGCCTTGCGCCGCGACGAACTCGCCAACACGCCGGTGGACCGCACGCCGTCTGCCGCCGCACTCGGCGCGATGATGGCCAAGGAGAATGCCCCCGGCGTGATCCCAAACCACATGGTCAGCGTGACCACGCTGCGCCGCGCGTGGGTGCGCAAGTGGACCCTGCCGCTCGCCTTCACTGCCGTCGCGATCATGGCGAAGATCGGCGTGATGCGGAAAGGCTTCCTCGCCACCATCGGCACGATCCACGCCGCGCGCTGGGTGGTCCTGCCCGGCACGCGCCAGCTGGTGTTCTTCTCGAACTACGATGGCAGCTGGGAAAGCTACCTCGAAGATTTCATCACCAAGGCATCCGAAGGCGTCACCGCCGTCTGGAGCAATGCCGAAGGTTTCCCCGCCACGCGCCTGCTGTTCTTCAAGGGCGCCGAGGACGGCGACCGGATGAAGCGCTATGCCCGCTGCTCGATGCGCCCCACCCCGTTCTGGTTCGCCGCACACCCCGATCTTTCCACCACCGCCATGCGCAAGCACGCGCTGATCGTCAGCGGCCTCCTGTGCAAGGACCGCCTCGAAGCCAACCCGTCGGACGCCGAGGCCTGGCTCGACCTGTTCGGCTCGATCCCCCGCCCCGATTACGGGTTGCAGTATGAGGAAATCCAGACGCTGATGTTTGGCGGGCTCAAGCGTCATCCGCACAGCCGCGTCGTCGCGCTCAACTTCGGAGAGCCGAGGCGCGAAGGCAGCGCCCACCCTTATGCCCACGTGCAGAAGTGGCTGGCTGGCCTGATCGCCGAAGACCTCGTCTCGTTCGGTGACAAGCCGCCGCAGGACTTCGTCTGCAATATCGCCTTCTCCGCCGCCGGCCTGCGCCTGCTCGGTCTGGACAAGGAACTGGCGCTCGAAGGCCCGGGCACGCCGCAAGGCTTCCCGCCGGCCTTCTCGCTCGGCATGGCCCACGCCAGCCGCAAGCGCGCACTGGGCGATCCAGAACAGCTCGAATGGTGTGACGACGATACCCACATCGTGCTGCTGCTCTATGCCAAGGACGAAGTTGCCGCGCAGAAGTTCGCGCAGATCGTCAGCGACGCTGCCGCCATCGGCATCACCGAAAAGGCCTCCATACGCACCGGCCTCAAGGCCTTCGACCTCGAACGCTTCAAGGAGGCATGGCGAACCAGCGACGACAGCGTGTCCAAGCCTGCCGAGGGCGCAGAATTCGTCCATGCCGCATCAAGCAACGACGACCTCTCCGAAGAACCCTTCGGCTTCGTCGACGGCGTCTCGCAACCGCTGGTGCGCGGCTTTCCCGGCCGCCACGGCGCGCCTGATCCGGTTCACGGCGTCGAACCCGGCGAGTTCATCCTCGGCTACACCGACAATCGCGGCTACTACCCGCCATCGCCGCTGGTCGAGCGCCCGATGCAGGATCTCGGGATGTGCCCGCAGCTCCTCCTCCCCTCGCCCCCGCCAGACCAGCCGACGCAGTACCCCGATTTCGCCGATCAGGGCGCCCGCGCGCGCGATTTCGGCCGCAACGGCAGCTATCTGGTGATCCGCCAGCTCGCGCAGGACGTCGACGGCTTTCGCCAGCAACTCGATGAAAAGGCGCACGAAATCTGCAAGCAGCCCGATGTCATCAACCCGCACAACGGCAACATCCATCGCACCCGCGAATGGATCGCCGCCAAGATGCTCGGCCGCTGGCGCGATGGCTCGGCACTGATCGACAACCCGTTCCACCCGGCAATGAAGAGCGGCGTGGACGCGATGCGCAAGAACGATTTCCTCTACAAGGACGCCGATCCGCAAGGGCTGCGCTGCCCCTTCGGTGCCCACGTCCGCCGCACCTTCCCGCGCGACAGCCTCGCGCCGACAGAGCCGGTCGAACTTTCCGTCAGCAACCGCCACCGCCTGCTCCGCCGTGGCCGGCCCTATCTCGACAACGACGGCGATACCGCGCGCGGCACGCTGTTCATGGCCTTCAACGCCGATCTCGAACGCCAGTTCGAATTCGTCCAGCAGACCTGGCTCGCCTCGCCCACTTTCCACGGCCTCGAATGCGAACCCGATCCCTTCGCCATGCACAAGGGCCCGACCGAAACCCCGACCAGCGCTTCACCATCCTCGGCCGCAATGCCCCGCTCGAGCTATGCCCGGTACAGCGCTACGTCACCCTGCGCGGCGGCGGCTACTTCTTCCTCCCCGGCCGCCACGCCCTGTGGTTCCTTGCGGGCGCAGCGCTGGATACGGACCGGCTGCATATGTCTTGAGGCAACGAGCGTAGCAGGCCCACCCCGCTGCGACTAATTTCGCTTAACGCTCAATAAGTCTCGCTCCCCTCCCGCCTGCGGGAGGGGCAATCTCGTCTTCCCCCTCCCGCAGGCGGGAGGGGTCGGGGGTGGGCATCCAGCGCAACGCAAGACACAACCAAAAAACGGCCGGACTCACCACCCGGCCGTTTCTTATCAATCACCCAACCCGCATCAGGCCGGCAGCAGCTTGCGCTCCACCGCGATCCGTTGGATCGCCTTCTGCAGCTTCTCGAATGCCCGCACCTCGATCTGGCGAACGCGCTCGCGGCTGACATTGTAGACCTGCGACAGTTCTTCCAGCGTCTTCGGCTCGTCGACCAGACGGCGGTCGGTCAGGATATGGCGCTCGCGCTCGTTCAGGCTGTCCATCGCCTCGACCAGCAGCTGGTGGCGATAGCTTGCCTCCTCGGCCTCGGCCACGGTCTCGTCCTGCAGCGGGCGGTCGTCGGTCAGCCAGTCCTGCCACGAACCCTCGCCGTCCTCGCGCATCGAGACGTTGAGCGAGGCATCGCCGCCCATCATCATGCGCCGGTTCATGTTGACCACTTCCTGCTCGGGCACGCCGAGGTCGGTCGCGATCTTGCGCACGTCGTCCGGATGCAGGTCGGAATCCTCGAACGCCTCGAGGTTCTTCTTCATCCGGCGCAGGTTGAAGAACAGCTTCTTCTGCGCCGCCGTGGTGCCCATCTTGACGAGGCTCCACGAGCGCAGGATGAATTCCTGCATCGAAGCCTTGATCCACCACATCGCATAGGTGGCCAGACGGAAGCCCCGGTCGGGCTCGAACTTCTTCACGCCCTGCATCAGGCCGATGTTGCCTTCGGAGATCAGCTCGCTGACCGGCAGGCCATAGCCACGATAGCCCATGGCGATCTTCGCCACGAGACGCAGGTGGCTCGTCACCAGCTGCGCGGCAGCTTCGGGATCCTGGTGTTCCTGGAAACGCTTGGCGAGCATGTATTCCTGCTCAGCCGTCAGCACGGGGAACTTGCGGATTTCCGAGAGATAGCGGTTGAGGCTGGCTTCCCCGCCAAGGGCAGGTACTGTCACAGCTTTTCTTTCCTCACTCACCTGAACACGTCCTTTCTTCGCGTCGGTTCCCAGTTGACGGCCCCCTGATGGGCGACCGGCGGCGGGACCACTCAAACGGAGCCTCCTTGCGGACGACTCCAAGGTCCTTCATTACAACATCGCCAGTACCTTTGCATCATGCCCTTCAGCGCAGAGTTCGACGATGAGTTCCCGCATATCGACGGGCGTCGGGCTGGCGAAATGATGGGCTGCACCGGTAACGGGGTGAACGAACCCCAGTTCCGCCGCATGCAGCGCCTGGCGATGAAACCCAAGCCGCTGGAGCAGCGGCCGAAGCTTTGAAGGTGTGCGTCCATAGACAGGATCACCCAATAGCGCATGGCCGATTGACGCAAGGTGAACGCGCACCTGGTGGGTTCTCCCGGTCTCCAGCCGACACTCGACCAAAGCCGCCCCTTCGAGCGCCGCAAGCGTGCGGAAATGCGTCACGGCATGCTTTCCGCGCCCATCCTCGACCAGCGCCATCTTCTTGCGGTCATGGCTGGACCGCGCAATCGCCCCGCGCACCGTGCCGGATGGCGGCATCGGCACGCCCGCCGTCACGCACTTGTAGGCGCGCACGATCGAATGGTCGGCAAACTGCCTGGCCAGCCCCTCATGCGCCACGTCAGTCTTGGCGACGACGAGCAGCCCGGACGTATCCTTGTCGATCCGATGCACGATCCCCGGCCGCGCCACCCCGCCGATGCCCGAAAGCTGCCCCCGGCAATGGTGCAGCAGCGCGTTGACCAGCGTGCCGTCGAGATTGCCCGCCGCCGGATGGACCACCAGCCCCGCCGGCTTGTCCACTACGATCAGGGCATCGTCCTCGTAGACAACGGCGAGCGGAATATCCTGCGCCACCGCTTCGGCCGGCGCGGCCTCGGGCACGCTGATCGCGAAGGCGCTGCCTTCGGCCAGCTTCATCGAGGCCTGCGAAACGACCTTGCCCGCAACGCTGATCCGGCCTTCGGCCAGCAGCGCCTTCACCCGCTCGCGCGAGAGGCCCGAGGCGTCGGCCAGCGCCTTGTCGAGCCGCTGCCCGCCAATCGCGACGGTCCCGGAAATGATCGTGTCTGCGGCCCCCATTGGTGGGGATATGGGAAGGGAGCAGATAGGGTGCAAGGCGGGTATTAAGGGGCAGTGACAGTGGCGCCCGTTGGCTCGAGCTTAGCGAACTTCGTAAACCGTCACTGCGGTCCGTGTTACCGTAATTCTGGAGGCGCCAGAGCGGTCTGTGAAGTCAGACGTTTTGCGAAGCGCATCGCCGGTCTCTCCAACCAATAATACATAGCAACGCTTATGGGGAGCGCTGCTGCGATAGCGACGAGTTGAGTTATAAACATCTCTTGTCGCCCAACGCTCGAAATTGGGACGACCGATACGACCATGACGGCAAGCACGACCTGAACCGGTCGATGGATTAGGTAAAGAGAATAAGAAGCCTCTCCAAGAATCTGTGCGGGCTTGGAGGCAAACAGCAGCCGAAATGCAACGCCGGCTTTCTCGGGCCAAAGCAGAAAAGGATAAAAGATCGCCCAAATGCCAAGAGGTATGGGATCTTTCAAAACAGCAAGCGTAGTGGCCCCAAGCAAGGCCGACCATGCAAATGGGTTGCCATCAAGATCGCGCAATCGCTCATAGGCCAAACGAGATACGATGCCGACAACGAAGAACACCAGCACACCGAGAATGGATGAAGCCACCTCGTAGTGTCCGAGCAATCCTCGATAAAATACGAGGTGCAGTGCAGCCATTGCGATCGCGCCAGCGGCCATGGCAAATGGCTTGCCCCTCAGGGACAGCAGGAAAGGTGCAATGAGATAAAACTGCCACTCCAATGAAATGCTCCAGGCCGCCGGAAGAAAGGCCGTCGATGCCTTTGGAAGCACCTCGGTGGGGATCAGTCCGTGAAGCATGGTGGCATGCAGGAGAAAATGCGGTGCTGTATTATCGATTGATTGATACCGGAGCTGTTCCAACGAAGAGGCATATTCTTGCCATCCTGACGCATTCTGCCAAGCCACTCGAGAAACCAAGTTAGCCCAAGCTGGCAGAATCAGATAGCCAAGGACACAACAGACGATAAAGGCCGGATAAAGCCGGAATAAACGACGAAAAATATACTTTGAATATGTTTCTTTTTGACTGTCAATCAGGTTGGTTATTACAAATCCGCTAACAATCATGAACACATATACTGCGGCGTCAGTACGTAAGAGCAGCCAGTGAACTGGGTTGTCGCCTTTCAACCAGCCACTCAGTTGCAGACCGTGGCCTACCGCAACCCATAATGCGAGATAGATTCGCAGACCGACAATCTCGCTGAAAAACTTTTGGCGTTCCATCCTAGGTCCGATGGCACGGCAGCAGATTATCGTCTAGGGAATCTGTGCTTAGTGGCAAATTACGCTCGCACTTTTATTGAACCCTCCAACCCCTCCGTCGCCCGGCCTTGGCCCGCGGCTTCGTTGCATTCTGTTTGATGCAAAAGAACAGAGAAGTAGGGGGCGAAAGCGACCGCGCCACATCCCCACCCCTTCGTCATTCCCGCGCAGGCGGGAATTCAGCGAAAGACAAAATCGTCGCACCGCGACGACATTCTTCCCGCCGCCTCGATTCCCGCCTTCGCGGAATGACGGAGTGTGTCGCATCCCACCTTGACAAAACGAACCATATAGGTTATATGCCCCGCCCACAGGTCAGGAAAGGGCACAAGGCCAACCCGCTCCTCTCCTTCGGAAGCTGACGCTGTGTGCCGATGCTTCCGGCGCGATCGGTGCGGCAGGTGCGCGTGGGTTCAACGAGGGGCGTTAAGCCCAAGACCCACCGGGCAACAACTGTCGTTACCCAAGGACAGACAGGACACCCCAGGGCTGATAGCACGGCGCCGAACCCTGAGCGACGCTGCGGATGCGGAACCCGCCTGACTTGCGTGACAGTGTCTGCGCAAACGACAGGTTCTTTTCACACAGCCGCTTGCCAGAAGCCAAGGCAGCCCGCGAGCCGCTGCTGACGCTTCGTCCTCTCACATATGTCCGACCATCAGGCTGAGCCGATCAGGGGTTCGGAACCGCCCCCGGCCACTCGCAACCGGTCCCGCGCCCCATCCCTTGCGTGCCACAACGGCACCGCACCGGTCGCGCGATCTGTCTGCTTCCTCTCGGCGTTACCGTCCGCACTCGCCAGCGGATGATCTGCCTCGTCGCGTATCCGCGATGCCCACCCCAGCCCCTCCCGCCTGCGGGAGGGGAGCATGTCAGCCCTCCCGCAGGCGGGAGGGCCGCGAGACTTGCTGAACGCAGTGAAGCTAGTCGCAGCGGGGTGGGCAAACCCCGCGCAACGCTCAAAAGAAAGGGGCCACCGCAGCAGCCCCTTCCTCGATCACTCGACGACGAAACTCAAAGCCCCATCGCCCTCGTCGATGCGCACGGTCGAACCGTCCGGCACTTCGCCGCCCAGCAGCTTCTCGGCCAGCGGGTCCTGCAGATACCTCTGCACTGCCCGCTTCAAGGGCCGCGCGCCATAGACCGGATCGTAGCCGACCCGGCCCAGCCAGCGCTTGGCCGCATCGGTCAGGTCCAGCACGATCTTGCGATCCTTGAGCAGCCTGGCCACCCGCGCCACCTGGATCTCGACGATCGGTGCCATGTGCTCCTGGCCCAGACGGTGGAACAGGATGATCTCGTCCAGGCGGTTGAGGAACTCGGGCCGGAAATGCCCGCGCACCACGTCCATCACCTGCGGTTCGACGGTCTGCACATCCTGCCCCTCTTCCAGATTGGCGAGGTACTGGCTGCCGAGATTGCTGGTCAGGATGATCAGCGTGTTGGTGAAGTCCACCACGCGGCCCTGCCCGTCGGTCAGGCGGCCATCGTCAAGCACCTGCAGCAGCACGTTGAACACGTCCGAGTGCGCCTTCTCGACCTCGTCGAACAGCACGACCTGATAGGGCCTGCGCCGCACCGCCTCGGTCAGCACCCCGCCCTCGTCATAACCGACATAGCCCGGAGGCGCGCCGATAAGGCGGCTGACCGAGTGCTTCTCCATGAACTCCGACATGTCGATGCGGACCATCGCGTTGTCATCGTCGAACAGGAAGCCGGCCAGCGCCTTGGTCAGCTCGGTCTTGCCCACGCCCGTGGGGCCCAAGAACAGGAAGCTGCCGAGCGGACGGTTCGGGTCCTGCAGGCCGGCACGCGCACGGCGCACCGCCTTGGACACGGCAAGCACCGCGTCCTTCTGCCCGATCACCCGCTGGCCGAGCACTTCTTCCATCTTGAGCAGCTTCTCGCGCTCGCCTTCCATCATGCGGTCAACCGGCACGCCGGTCCACTTGCTGACGACGGCAGCGATGTCCTCGGCGGTCACCTCCTCGCGCAGCATCGCGTTCTGGCTCACGCCCTGGGCTTCTGCCAGCTGACGCTCCAGCTCGGGAATGCGGCCATAGGCAAGCTCCCCGGCCTTCGCCAGGTCGCCATTGCGCTGCGCCACGTCCAGCTCGCTGCGCGCGGCGTCGAGGGCCTCTTTCACCTTGCCCTCGGCAGCGATCTTGTCGCGTTCGTTCTGCCAGCGCGTGGTCAGCTCGGCCGATTGCTGTTCGAAGTTCGCCAGCTCCTCGCGCAAGGTCGCCAGCCGGTCCTTCGACGCGGTATCGGTCTCCTTGGCCAGCGCCATTTCCTCGATCTTCATCTGGATGATGCGGCGGTCGAGCTTCTCGATCTCCTCGGGCTTGCTTTCCACTTCCATGCGGATGCGGCTCGCCGCTTCGTCCATCAGGTCGATGGCCTTGTCGGGCAGGAAGCGGTCGGAGATGTAGCGGTTGGACAGGGTCGCCGCCGCCACGATCGCATTGTCGGCAATGCGCACGCCATGGTGCAGTTCGTACTTGTCCTTGATGCCGCGCAGGATACTGATCGTGTCCTCCACCGTCGGCTCGCCCACGAACACCGGCTGGAACCGCCGCTGCAACGCAGGGTCCTTCTCGACATACTTCTGGTATTCGTCCAGCGTCGTCGCGCCGATGCAGTGCAGCTCCCCGCGGGCGAGCGCGGGCTTGAGCAGGTTGCCCGCATCCATCGCGCCCTCGCTCTTGCCCGCCCCGATCAGGGTGTGCATCTCGTCGATGAACAGGATGATCTGGCCTTCCGCGCCCTTGACCTCGTCAAGCACCGCCTTGAGCCGCTCCTCGAACTCGCCGCGATACTTCGCGCCCGCAATCAGGCTGCCCATGTCGAGCGCCATCAGCGTGCGGTCACGCAGCGAATCCGGCACGTCGCCATTGGCGATGCGCAGGGCGAGGCCCTCGGCAATAGCAGTCTTGCCCACGCCCGGTTCGCCGATCAGCGCCGGGTTGTTCTTGGTGCGGCGGGCGAGGATCTGCACGGTGCGGCGGATCTCCTCGTCGCGGCCGATCACCGGATCGAGCTTGCCCTCGCGCGCGGCCTCGGTCAGGTCGCGCGCATACTTCTTCATCGCATCATAGGCGTTTTCGGCGCTGGCGCTGTCCGCCGTGCGCCCGCCGCGCAGCTGCGTGATCGCCGCCTCGAGCGCCTGCGGCGTGACGTTCGCAGCCTTCAGCGCCTGCCCCGCCGAAGTCGTGGTGGCGAGCGTCAGCGCGACGAGCATACGCTCGACAGTCACGAAGCTGTCGTTCGACTTGGCCGCGATCTGCTCGGCAGAATCGAGCACGCGCACGGCATCGTTGTCGAGGCCCGGCGTCTGCTGCGCGCCCGAGCCGGAGACGGCGGCAATCTTCGCCAGCGCCTTGTCGACTTCGGTCTGCGCCAGGGCCGCATTGCCGCCCGCGCGCTGGATCAGCCCGCTGGCCATGCCCTCGCTGTCTTCCAGCAGGGCCTTGAGGATATGGTCCGGCGTGATCCGCTGATGATTCATGCGGATCGCAACGGTCTGCGCGGCTTGCAGGAAGCCCTTGGCGCGGTCGGTGAATTTCTCGAGGTTCATAAGGTCGAGTGTCCTCCTGTTGCGCAAGACATGGTGTGGCTTTTTCGCAACACAAGTGCTCCGCCGACGAAAAAGCTACACCGCTCGACCGGGGTGGTTCCTTGATCGGGAGCAAAGTGTGGTGCCGATGCCCACCCCCAGCCCCTCCCGCCTGCGGGAGGGGAGTTGGACGACCTGTTCCAGCCCTCCCGCAGGCGGGAGGGCCGCGAGACTTGGCCTTTCGCAGAAAGGCTTAGTCGCAGCGGGGTGGGCACCCCGCGCAACCTCACTTCACAGGATCAGCCGCTTTCGCCGCCTTGGGTGCAAACTCCTTGCCGAAGAAGCTGCCAGCGTACCACTTGGGCCGCTCGGCACCGTTCGCGAGGCCCATCACGGTGTAGTAGTTGACCTTTGCAAACAGCGCGCCCGCGTCCCAATTGAACGGCAGCTTCAGGTCATCGCTGGGCTGGTGGTAGTGGTCTTTCAGGAACCCGCGGAACGCCTTTTCGCCCGGCCCTTCGAAGCCGGTCATCATGAACACTGCCGGCACGCCCTGCTGGACGAAGCGGTAGTGGTCCGACCGGGTGAACAGCCCCTCTTCCGGCATCGGATCGGGCGAGAGCTTGATCCCGGCCTTGGTCGCCGCGTCGGCCACGACCTTGCCCATCGTCGAATTCTCCGCCCCGAACGCGACGACGTCCGAGAACATGTAAGTCAGCACCGGCATGTCGAAGTTGACGAGGCCGACCACTTCACCCCCAACCACCGGATTGCGCGCGAGGTAGTCCGAGCCGATCAGCCCGCCTTCCTCGCCGGTCAGCGCCGCGAACATCACCGAACGGCGGGGCTTTTCCTTCGCCACGGCCTTGGCCACTTCCAGCATCGTCGCCACGCCCGAGGCATTGTCCATCGCGCCGTTGTGCAGCGTGTCCTGTCCCTTGCCGTGGATGCCGATATGGTCGAGGTGTGCGGTCATGCCGATGAATTCGCCGGCAACCGCCGGGTCGGAACCCGGCAGCACGGCAACGACGTTCTCGCTCTGCACGTCCTTCCAGGTCTGCGCGTAGGACAGGCTGGCCTTGGCCTTCATCGCAAAGCCCTTGGGCTTGCCGCCGGTCCTGTCGGCCTCGGCGCGAATCTTGGTGAGCGACTTGCCCGATGCGGCAAACAGCGGCGCGGCAACATCAGGGTTGAGCGTGGCGCCGCCCATGATTCCAGGCGTGCGGCTGAACGCCTTGCCATCGGTCCCGACCCAGCCCTTGGCCGGACCGTCCGAGATCGCCACGCGCTTGTCCCAGGGGCGGCGCCTGGTGTCCTCGTCGGTCGGAATGCTGATCACGCCGATCGCGCCGCGCTTCATCGCCATCATTGCCTTGTCGGAGTTGAGGTGCGCGCCAAGCTCGCTCGGCGTGCCCTTGGGCGCGCCGGTCAGGACGACGACGATCTTGCCCTTCACGTCGAGGCCCTGTAGTCATTGAAGCCGAGGTCCGGGCGGTCGAAGCCGAAGCCTGCAAACACCAGCGGCGCTTCGATCGCTACCTTGGCGTCGGTCAGGCTCGGCCGCACCAGCACTTGCGCGGTGTCGGATAACACCGTTTCCTTGCCGCCGTAGGTCAGCGCCAGCCGGGGTGCACCATCGAGCCGCGCCTCGCGCACCGTCAGCTTCTGGAAGAACGAGCCGTCCGCAGCGGCGGGCTTAAGGCCCAACGCGATGAACTGCGAGGCAACGTAACTGGCGGCGATGTCGTAGCCGCGGCTGCCGGTGTCGCGGCCTTCCAGCAGATCGTCGGCCAGGAAGGTCACGTGCGCGCGCACGGCCTGCGCATCGAACACCGGCTCCTCGGCCAGGGCGGGAACCGCTGCGCCAGACAGCAACAGGGCAGAAACAAGCAGCTTGACGTTCATCGGTCTCTCTTTGTCGTTTGTCGAAACGGATCGCGTGGCACCTGCCCATTGGGCACGCCCCACTTGCGCGCGCGAGCATGGGCACTAGAAAGTTTCCAATCAAACCAAATCTGGGAGCTGTGGCTAAGCCGCTGTTCAGGCGGGACCTGCTCTTCGACCTTGCACAACCCCCGCAGCGCCCCTGTTCGCTGCCACTTCATGGGACACTCATGCAGCACAAACTCTCCGCCAGCCTGCTTGCCCTTGCCGCATCGACTGCACTTGCATCCCCTGCCTTTGCCCAGGAGGCAAAGCCCGCTCCGCTGCCTGACCTCGTCGCCAAGGTCCAGATTCCCTACGAAAGCTTCAAGCTCGACAATGGCCTGACTGTACTGGTCAACACCGACCGCAAGGCCCCGGTCGTGGCCGTATCGGTATGGTACGGCGTCGGCTCGAAGAACGAGCCCAAGGGCAAGACCGGCTTTGCCCACCTTTTCGAACACCTGATGTTCAACGGCACCGAAAACGTGCCCGGCGATTTCTTCACCCCGCTGCAGCAGGTCGGCGCGACCGACGTCAACGGCACCACCTGGTTCGATCGCACCAACTACTTCGAGACCGTGCCCACTGCCGCGCTCGACATGGTGCTGATGATGGAATCCGACCGCATGGGCCACCTGCTCGGCGCGGTGACGCAGAAGGTGCTCGATAACCAGCGCGCCGTCGTCCAGAACGAGAAGCGCCAGGGCGACAACAACCCTTACGGCATCGTCGAGTACGAACAGCTCGAGAACCTCTACCCCTCGGGCCACCCCTACCACCACTCGACCATCGGCTCGATGGCCGACCTCGATTCCGCCAGCCTCGCCGATGTGAAGGGCTGGTTCACCGACCACTACGGCCCGAACAATGCAATCCTCGTCCTGTCGGGCGATATTGACGCGGCGACCGCCAAGGCAAAGGTCGCCAAGTGGTTCGGCGACATCAAGCCGGGTCCCAAGGTCAAGCCGGTCAGCGCCCCGGTGCCAACGCTGCCTTCCACCGTCTCCAAGACGATCAAGGATCAGGTCGCGACCACGCGCATCTACCGCATGTGGGCCGTGCCCGGTCTCGACAACCCGGACTATCTGCCGCTTGACCTTGCCGCCTCGGTGCTGGGCGGCCTCGCCTCGTCGCGTCTCGACGATGCGCTGGTGCGCGAACAGAAAGTTGCGGTCGCGGTTTCGGCCGATGCCGAAGTCTTCGCGCAGGCTGCGCAGTTCGTGATCAAGGCCGATGTCACGCCGGGCCAGGATCCGGCCAAGGTCGCCGCCGCACTCGACGCCGAGATCGCGAAGTTCATCAAGGAAGGCCCGACGCAGGACGAACTGCTGCGCGCGGCAACCTCCGCCACCGCCAGCGAGATCCGCGGGCTGGAGCGCACCGGCGGTTTCAACGGCAAGGCTCCGACGCTGGCCGAGGGCCTGCTCTACAACGGCACGCCCGAACATTATCGGCAGGAGCTTGATCGCACCGCCAAGATGACGCCCGCCGAGGTCAAGGCAGCAGCGGCCAAGTGGCTCACCCGCCCGGCCTTCGCGCTGACTGTCGAGCCGGGTGAGCGGACCGAGGGTGGCGAGGCGCGCGGCGGGTTCTACACCCAGACCGCAACCGGTGCCCACCCTGCCTACTTCCGCGATCCCGACATGCCGGCCAAGGGCGTGCCCGCCCCTGCTGTCGCCGGAGCCGACCGTTCGAAGCTGCCCGCCGTTGGCCAGCTTGCCCCGCTCGACTTCCCGGCAATCCAGCGCGCGACGCTCAAGAACGGCATTCCCGTCTATTTCGCCAAGCGTTCCGAAGTGCCGACCGTATCGGTCCGCGTCAGCTTCGATGCCGGCTATGCCGCCGATCCCAAGTCGGCGCTCGGCACCGAATCGCTGCTGCTCAGCCTGATGGACGAAGGCACGCAGAAGCTTTCGGGCTCGGAATTCGCGCGGGAGCGTGAACGCCTCGGCGCCAACATCTCGCTGTCGGCAACGAGCGACCTGACCTCGTTCCAGGTCGATGCATTGTCGCCCAACCTCGGCGCCTCGCTCGGCCTGCTCGCAGACGTGGTGCGCCGTCCCGCGCTCGCCCCGGCAGACCTCGAGCGCGTGCGCACGCAGCAGCTCACCGCAATCTCGGCCGAGATGAAAAGCCCGCAGGCCCTCGCCGCCCGCGTGCTCGTGCCCACGCTCTACGGCAGCCACCCCTACGCCTTCCCCTCCAGCGGCCTCGGCGATGCCGAAGTCGTGAAGAAGCTGACGCGCGAGGATCTGCTGGCCTTCCACGCCCGCTGGTTCCGCCCGGACACCGCGCGCATCTTCGTGGTGGGCGACACCACGCTCGACGCCGTGGTCAAGATGCTCGACGACAGCTTCGGCAATTGGCCCTCGAACCGCATGGCGCGGCCGGTGAAGGACTTCTCGGCGGCAGTTCCGGTACAGAAGAGCCGCGTCATCCTCGTCGACCGCCCGGGCTCGCCGCAGTCGTTCATCATGGCCGGCAAGGTGATCGACGCCAAGGGCACTGACGACACCGTCGCGCTGAACACCGCCAACGACATCCTCGGCGGCAACTTCCTCGGCCGCATCAACATGAACCTGCGCGAGGCCAAGGGCTGGACCTATGGCGCCTACAACGGCGTCAGCGAACCGCTCGACAAGGTCCGTTTCCAGGTCATCGCACCGGTACAGACCGACCGCACCGGGGATTCACTGGTCGAGATCAAGCGCGAGATCGACGAGTACGGCAGCACCAAGGGCGTGACCGCCGAGGAGCTGGACTGGTCGACCAAGGGCAGCGCCCGCGAACTGCCGGGCATGTTCGAGACCAGCGCCGCAGTGCTCGACGGCCTTGCCAAGATCGTCAACTACCAGCGCCCGGACGACTTCTACGAGACGCTGTCCGCCCGCTACGGCAAGATGACCGCCGCCGAAGTGGACAAGGCGTTCCGTTCGAAGATCAACTCGGACGGCATGGTCTGGGTGGTAGTCGGCGATGCCGCCAAGGTGAAGCCGCAGCTCGACAAGTTCGGCCTGCCGGTGGAGGAAATGGCCGCGCCGAAGTAAGCTTCACAACGGCAAGCGAATTGGGGGGCGTGCGGCGAGCACGCCCCCTTTTTCGTGCTGCCAACCGCGCGCAACGCTTCGTCACGCGGCCCGCCTTGCTATTGACACGTTTGTAGATAGACTTTGCACACCACACCATAATGGGAGAGCATCAATGTCCGTTGCCGGCACCTACAATTGCGTGACCCACACCCCGATGGGTGACCAGACCAGCACCTTCACCGTCAACGTCGATGGCGACAGCTTCACCGGCACCAACAGCGGCCAGATGGGCTCGATGGACGTCGAGAACGGCAAGGTCGATGGCAATACCCTGACTTGGCAGATGAAGATGACCGTGCCGATGCCGATGACTCTTGATTGCACCGCCACGATCGAAGGCGACACCCTGATCGGCAAGGTAACGGCAGGCATGTTCGGCACTTTCCCGATGGAGGGTACGCGGGGTAAGAATGCTGGGCGCCGGTCAGCACAGCTGCACAGGCGCCCGGTTCACTGACACGACCCAAGAATATCTGAAATGGCAGTCGGAACGGGCCATTTTGGACCTTGTTCTGTAATCTTCATAACAGTACTGTCCGCTCCATTGGGGATCTGGGGGCGGTTAAGATCATGAACAAGCGCGCAGCTGCGCTGGTTTCAGCTTGCCTCACCTTGGCTGCAAGCTTCGCCCTGATTGTAAATCCCTCAGCCGCGCAGCCGGCAGAGGGGTGCGAACTTCACGTCTGGCCAAGCTCCGGACTCGCGATGATGCGGGCGCGGGCACATGACAATTTCGCCTATGGCCACGGACCTGCGCTTGGTGGCGGCATCGGTGGCATGCTGGCACCGGAAAAAGCCAGCCGCGTGCAGGGTGTGGTCGACAATTTCTCGTACGAGCAAAAAGAGGCCGAACAGGTCGAAATGCTGCAGCCGTCGCGGCAACGCGAATTGCTGTTACAGGCCCCGTTGGCGGAAGCCTTGCATCTTGGTGGCTACCGCATCGTCATTCATGATGAGAGCGCGACAATGGCCATGGTCCGCAACCCAGCGCCGCTGGTCGGCGCTGCAAGCCCCTGCCATGCCGAACTGCTTCTTGCCAATCTCACCCACGCCCGGGTCTATGCGCATGGGCACAGCCTCAAATCACTGGTGATCCTGCGGGAATTCGGGCCGGCACATGAGCTGAAACAGCGCGCCGCCATCCCCATCGAAGCCGCGCTCACGACTTCGCCGAAGGAAGAACAGCGCACGCCCGAAGCCTTTGCCGAGGATCTCGAGAGGGCCTTCCTTGATACTATCGGGCTCTTCGCGCGTGCGCGCGACAAGGCGCAAGACAAAGGCGGAAAGGCCAAATGACCAAACAGTCCCGCGTGATGACCGTTCTTGCCTGCCTGCTGGCGGCATCGCACTCTGCCCAGGCTCAGGCAACAGAGACCACCCCGGCCACTGCTGCCGCGCCGCAGCCCGAAGCTGCCTGCGCGCTGCACGTCTGGCCCGGGAGCAACCTGCGCTCGACATATTACGGCTGGCTTCACGGCGGGATCGTCGATGGGGCAGTGAACGGCCGCGATGGCTACAAGAAGTTGCCTGAGGGTCCGCTGGACACCGGACGACAGAAAGACATCCTTTCGGGCATCGACATTGCCAAGGCGCTCGGCCTGAACGGCTATTCGCTGACGATACATCCCGAAGCACTCGACAGTCGCACATTGCGCGGAACGCCGGGATCGTGGCTTGCCGCCAGCGGTGGGGCGGCACCTGCCGCCTGCCAGGCCGAGCTCGCGATAGACGACGTGTTCTTCCAGGAAGACGTGTTCAGCGGAAAATACCTGAAGGTCATCTACCGCTTCAAGCGCTTCGATGGCGCGGAAACTCCATCGCGCAGCTTCGGGCAAATCATGGCAATCAAGCTGCTGGCTTTCCCGCCAGCCCAGGGAACCGATCCCGCACCGGCAATGAAGGAAATTGGCGCTGCGCTCGCACGCAGCGTCGAAGATTTCGGCCTGGCGCTCAATGCGCCTCCGAAAAAGAAGAAGTGAAGTACGGGAAATCTAACGGACGGGGAAAGATCCAAGCATGAAGACGTATCTGATCTCTGCCAGCGCATTCTTGCTGGCAAGCGCTGGCGCGGCATTCGCGCAAGAGCAGGCGCCGACCGCCGCGACGGAAGCAGCAGCTGCTCCGGCAACGCCCGCTGGCCCTGAAACCATGACCTATGCACCCAAGGATGCTGCAGCTGACGGCTGCGAGCTGCACATCTGGCCTGCCGAGCGCATGACCTCGATGACGACTGGTTTGCTGGGCGGGGGTCTGCTCGATGCCGCCCTCCATTCGAACCGCGACGCGACGAACCGCACGCTGCTGGCCAGCGCGCTCGACAGCCCCAGCCAGCTCGACGCGCTCCTGTCGCTTGACCTGCGCAGCATGATCAAGATGACGCCGGGCACCACGATCATAACCCATGCCAAGCCGCTTGAGCGCAAGACGATGAATTCGGTCAAGACGCGCCGCTCGGATTCGCAGGCGACGTGCTACTCCGAACTGATCGTGGCTGACGTGTTCTACCAGAAGGCGGCGATCTATGGCCGCTCGCTGCGCACGCTGTTCATGGTGCGCGAGTTCGGCAAGGACCAGAAGATCGACTTCGAATACAAGGCCTGGGGCGGCAATGGCCTCAAGCTCTTCCCGCCGAAGGAAGGCGAAGATGCGCTTGCGGCGCTCGACGAGCTGGTCGGCGTGTTCAAGAAGAACTTCGAGGAGTACGCCAACAACGAAGCCAAGGCCCCGCGCAAGCCGGTAAAGCCCTGACCTTATGCGGCAGGGACGGGCGCAACGCCGGTCCCTGCCGCATCACAACTCGGATCAGGCCAGCTTCTTCTTCAGCAGTTCGTTCACGACGCCGGGGTTGGCCTTGCCCTGCATCGCCTTCATCGTCTGGCCGACGAAGAAGCCGAACAGGGCTTCCTTGCCCGCTTTGTACTGTTCGACCTTGTCGGCGTTCGCGGCGAGGATGCCGTCAATCGCCGCTTCGATCGCGCCGGTGTCGGAGGTCTGCTTGAGGCCCTCGCGCTCGACGATGGCGGCGGCGCCGTCACCGCTCTCGAGCATCTTTTCCAGCACCTGCTTGGCGATCGAACCGGAAATCGTGCCGTCGGCGATCAGCGCCAGCAGTTCGGCACCTGCCGCCGGGCTGACCGGCGAATTGTCCAGCCCCTTGCCGAGCTTGTTCAGCGCGCCGAACAGTTCGGAGATCAGCCAGTTGGCGGCCTGCTTGGCCACTTCCGCTTCGGGCTTCTTCGCCTTGGCAGCTGTCTCGGCCAGCAGCGCCTCGAACCAGCGCGCGGTTTCCACGTCCGCCGTCAGCACGCCTGCGTTATAGGCTGACAGGCCGAGCGCGGTCTCGTAGCGATGGCGCTTGGCGTCCGGCAGCTCGGGCAGCGACGCGCGGCATTCCTCGAGGAAAGCATCATCGAGTTCGAGCGGGAGCAGGTCGGGGTCGGGGAAGTAGCGGTAATCGTGCGCGTCTTCCTTCGAACGCATCGAGCGGGTCTCGTTGCGATCGGGATCGTAGAGGCGCGTTTCCTGCACCACCGCACCGCCATCCTCGATCAGGGCAACCTGGCGCTTGGCCTCCTGTTCGACCACGGCCATGACGAAGCGGACCGAGTTGACGTTCTTGGTTTCGGTGCGGGTGCCGAACGGTTCTCCGGGGCGGCGGACCGAGACGTTGACGTCGGCGCGCATCGAGCCCTGGTCCATGTTGCCGTCGCACGAGCCGACATAGCGCAGGATCGTGCGCAGCTTCGACAGGTAGGCCCCGGCCTCTGCCGGTGAACGCATGTCCGGGCGGCTGACGATTTCCATCAGCGCCACGCCCGAGCGGTTGAGATCGACATAGGACATCGTCGGGTGCTGATCGTGCATCAGCTTGCCGGCGTCCTGCTCCACATGGATGCGCTCGATCCCGATGGTCTTGGTCGATTCCGGGTTCTTGTCGTCAAGCTGGATTTCGATCGAACCTTCGCCCACGATCGGATGGTAGAGCTGGCTGATCTGGTAGCCCTGCGGCAAATCGGCATAGAAGTAGTTCTTGCGATCGAACCGCGACCACTTGTTGATCTGCGCATTGATCGCCATGCCCGTGCGCACCGCCTGGCGGATGCACTCCATGTTCGGCACGGGCAGCATGCCGGGCATCGCCGCGTCGACCAGGCTGACCTGCGTGTTCGGCTCAGCCCCGAACGCGGTGGCCGCGCCGGAAAACAGCTTGGCATTCGAAGTGACCTGCGCGTGGACTTCGAGGCCGATCACGACCTCCCATTCGCCGGTTGCGCCCTGGATACGATATTCGCTCATGCTCTGCCCGATAAGGTGTGAGGGATGGGTTGGAAAGGGGTCAAATGGCCGGTTTCGGCGTGGGTCGCCCGGCCAGGCGGCGCGACCACGCCCGCGCCGGTTGTTCGATCAGTCTGGCAAACGGCACCGCCACGATCAGGCACAGCGCCATGATGAGAAGTTTCATCGCGTCGGCCTGCCAATCGGGGCCGGTCAGCGCGTCGGCACCGCCGATGGTGCTATCGGCAATCATCAGCCCCAGGCGCGGCTGAAGCACCGCCAGAAGATCGAACACGCGGCCGATCACGAAGACGTGGACCATGTACAGCGCGTAGGACATCGTGCCGAGCCACTGGAACGGCGCGGCGCATAGCAGGCGCGAGACGAGCCCGCGTTGCAGGGCCGAGAGCGCGACGAGCGCGGTGGCGGCAAGATCGAAGGCCATGAGATTGCCGCTGCCCCACAGCACCGCGCCAAGAGCGGCAAAGGCAGCCAGCTCAAGCACGGTCGCCACAGCAATCGGCAACTGCGGTGGCGATGATTGCTCGTAGGCGCGATGCAGCGCAAGACCGAGGCCGAACCCGGCAATTCCGCGCCCGATGTTGGACGCCAGGCCATCAAGCGGACCGCCGAACGTGGCAAAGGTCAGCACCGCCACGGCCAGCGCCAGCCACCCCATCCACACGCGCTGCCCGGCGAGCTTCCAGCCTGCAGCGGCGAGCAGATAGAGCAGCATCTCGACCGAGACCGACCAGCTCGGGTGGTTCCATGTAATCCCGAGCGACGGCACCACGCCCTGCAGCAGCAGGAAGGCAATCGGCAGGTCCGCCGGATCGCCCTGCCCTGCCATCAGGCCGTGGGTGCGCAATTCTGGCCGCATCACGCCCAGCGCCAGCATCGACAGCGCGAAGACGGTGAGCATCGCGGCATGCAGCGGCCAGACGCGGCCCCAGCGCAGCCAGATGAAGCGCGAGAACGAGAAGCCTGCCGACAGCTTCGCGCCATAGGAGGCGGCAATCACGAAGCCGGAAAGGACGAAGAACAGATCGACCATGCGGCCGAAGTTCGCATCGAATCCGGCGGCGGACAGGCCTGCTGTTGCGGGGATGTGGTGGAACACCACCCCCAGCGCCGCAAGACCGCGCAAGGCATCGAGGACGGGAAAGCGCAAGGGCTCGCCTGCGCCTGTCCCGCCGTTCGATACTCTTACCACCACTTCTCCGGGCGTGAGCCGTTCTTGGCCGAGAACTGCGCGCGCTGTTCGATGGCGAGGCTGGCATTGAGCACGCCCTGCTCGTCGAACGCCTTGCCGATGACCTGAAGGCCAAGCGGCAACCCGTTGCGGTCAAGCCCGGCCGGGACCGACATGGCCGGGAGCCCAGCAAGGCTGGCAGGCACCGAGAACACGTCGTTCAGGTACATTTCCAGCGGATCGGCGCTCTTCTCGCCCAACGCAAAGGCCGAGGACGGCGCGGTGGGGACGAGGATCACGTCGACGTCCATGAACGCATTGGTGAAATCGCGCGCGATCAGGGTGCGGACCTTCTGCGCCTGGGTGTAGTAGGCATCGTAGAAGCCCGCCGAGAGCACATAGGTGCCGATCATGATGCGGCGCTTCACTTCCGGACCGAACCCGGCGGCGCGGGTGGCGGCATACATGTCCTGCAGGCCGGCACCATCGGGCAGATCGCGCAGGCCATAGCGCACGCCATCGTAGCGGGCGAGGTTCGACGAGGCTTCTGCCGGCGCGATGATGTAGTACGTCGGCAGCGCGTACTTGGTGTGGGGCAGCGAAATCTCGACGATCTCGGCGCCGGCATCCTTCAGCCAGGCGATGCCATCGTCCCAGCTCTTGGCGACGTCAGGGTCCATGCCATCGAGGCGGTATTCGCGCGGGATGCCGACCTTCTTGCCGCGCATGTTGGCGTTGAGGCCTGCGGTCCATTCCGGCACCGGCAGGTTGAGGCTGGTCGAATCCTTCGGATCAAACCCGGCCATGGCTTCGAGCATGATCGCGCAGTCGGTCACGTCATGGGCCATTGCGCCTGCCTGATCGAGTGACGAGGCAAACGCCACGACGCCCCAGCGCGAACAGCGGCCGTAAGTCGGCTTGATGCCGGAAATGCCGGTGAAGGCCGCAGGCTGGCGGATCGAGCCGCCGGTGTCAGTGCCGGTGGCAGCAGGCGCGATGCGCGCGGCAACCGCCGCGGACGAACCACCCGAAGAGCCGCCGGGGCCAGCGGCGCGGTGTCGTTCGGGCGACGCCACGGCGAGATCACATTGCCGAAGGCGCTGGTCTCGTTCGAGGAGCCCATGGCGAACTGATCGAGATTGAGCTTGCCGAGCATGCCGGCGCCCGCGTCCCACAGCTTCTGCGAAACGGTCGATTCGTACTGCGGCTTGAAGCCTTCGAGGATCTTCGATGCGGCGGTGGTCTGCGTGCCCTTGGTGGCAAACAGGTCCTTCATGCCAATCGGCACGCCCGCCATTGGTCCAAGCGGCTTGCCAGCGGCGCGGTCCGCGTCGACCTTCGCGGCAGCTTCCAGCGCCTTTTCCGGCGTGGTGACGATGAAGGCGTTGAGCGCGGGCTGCGCGGCCTCGACCGCCGCGTTGAACGCGGTGGCGACTTCGGTGGCGGAAAACGCGCCCTTGGCCACGCCATCGCGGATGGCGGCAATGCCGAGATCAGTAATATTCGTCATTATTCGATCACCTTGGGCACGCCGAAGAAGCCATGTTCGGGCGCTGGCGCGTTGGCCAGCACCGCATCGCGCATGTCGCCGCCGGTCAGCGGATCGGCATTGACCACGTCATCGCGCAGGCGCTGGTGGTTCGGGATGACGGCAGTCATCGGCTCGATCCCGGTGACGTCGACTTCGCCGAGTTGTTCGACCCAGGCGAGGATGCCGTTGAGTTCGGGGACCATCGCGTCAAGCTCGGCCTCGGTGACCTTGATGCGGGCCAGCGAGGCGATCTTCGCCACCGTGGCGGTATCTACGGACATGGCGGATACTCTTATCGGAAAGAAAAAAGGAACGCCGCGCGCTACCAGAGCGCACGGCGTGCTTCAAGCCGAGGCCGCCCCATAAGGGCGCCCGGCCAGGATCAGGGTTGCGGAGCGCCTTCGGGCATCGGCACGCCACCCGGAGCGCCACCGGGCGCACCACCGGCCCCACCCTGCATGCGCTGCATCTGTTCGAGCATCATGCGCTGCTGCTGGATTTCGGCAGCACTGCGGAAATCGAGCAGTTCGATTTCGAAGACGAGGTCGGAATTGGCGGGGATCACCACTTCGCCGGTCTGCGGATTGCGCTTCTCTTCGGCGCCGTAGGCCTTTTCCGAAGGGATCTCGAGGACGTACTTGCCGCCCTTCTGCATTTTCGAAAGACCTTCGGAGAAGCCAGGGATAACGGTTTCGAGCGGGAGGACCGCATTCTGGCCACGGTCGAACTCCTTGCCGCTGGCGAGGCGACCGACATAATTGATCAGCGCCACGTCAGCCTTGGTCGGCGAAGCGCCGGTGCCGGCCTTGACCGTCTCGATCTCGATGCCCTGGTAGCGGGTGGCATAGGCCACGCCCGAGCCGAGCACGACCGCAGCGATGACGCCGAGCCAGATCTTGCCGACGGAGCCCTTGGCAACGGGCTGGAGCGGAACGCGGGTGATTTCCGACATGCTTTCCCCCTCAAGCGCGATTCGCTTCGAATCGCGCTGGATGATTCGAATGACCTGATCCGGCACACGAAAAAGGGCGCCGGAGTGCGGCGCCCTCTTGGCCCATCAGGGCGCGAACGGCAAGTAGCCAGATGGAGCGTTTCCGCCCCGATCCTTCTTACTTGACGCCGTCACGCTCCTGGCGCTTGCGCTCAAGCTTGCGGGCGCGACGGACGGCAGCAGCCTTCTCGCGAGCGCGCTTTTCCGAGGGCTTCTCGAAGTGGCGACGCAGCTTCATTTCGCGATACACGCCTTCACGCTGCAGCTTCTTCTTGAGTGCACGAAGAGCCTGGTCGACGTTGTTATCGCGAACGAGAATCTGCATAAACCGCTACACCTCAATCTGACGGCGAGAGCCCGCGAAACCGGCGGGAGTCACCTTGAATCTGGAAACACAAAACAAGCCGAATCCGTACAGGACCGGCCCGAACGGGTGCGCCACTAGCCAAATCGGGCCACAAAGGCAAGCAAAGTCGTGCATTTTGCAGGCCATGAGGTTAAGGGCGGCGGATGAACTCTCCCAATACACTGACGGCAACTGCCATCGTCGCCCTGGGTGGCGGCGTAGGCGCCATGCTGCGCTATCACGCGGGGCGCGCCGTAACTGCGTTTTCCGGTCCCAACACCCTGTTCCCATGGGGCACCTTCCTGATCAACGTCAGCGGCAGCCTGCTGATGGGCCTGCTTGCAGGATGGCTGGCGCGGCAGGACGGCAGCGAATCGCTGCGCCTGCTGCTCGGCGTCGGCGTGCTCGGCGGCTTCACCACCTTCTCTGCCTTCAGCCTTGAAACCGCCATGCTGATGCAGCGCGGACTTTATGGCATGGCCGGCTTCTATGCGCTGGGCTCGCTGCTGGGCGGCGTGGCCGGGCTGTTCCTTGGCCTTTCAATGATGCGGGGTGCAGCATGAGCCGCGGCAAGATCCCGGACGACAACGTCCGCCAGTTCACCGTGGGCCGTGACGATGCCGGAGCAAGGCTTGACCGGTGGTTCAAGCGCCACCTGCCGCAGGTCGGCTTTGCCACCGTATCGCGCTGGGCGCGCACCGGGCAGATCCGCGTCGATGGCAAGCGCGCCGATGTCGATACGCGGCTCGAAGCCGGGCAGACCTTGCGCGTCCCTCCCGGCAACGCCACGCCGGTGGGCGCCGGGATCAAGGGCCAGCGCGTGCGCAAGCCGCTGACCGAGGAGCAGATTGCGCTGGCCGAATCGATGGTCCTCGAAAAGGACCGCGCCGCAATCGTGCTGAACAAGCCGCCGGGCCTTGCGACGCAAGGCGGTAGCGGCACGCACGAGCATGTCGACGGACTGCTCGATGCCTATGCCGCCGATGGCGAGCCGCGCCCGCGCCTCGTCCACCGCCTGGACAAGGACACCTCCGGCGTCCTGCTGATCGCGCGAACACCGGGCAGCGCTGCGTTCTTTTCCAAGCACTTTTCTGGCCGATCCGCACGAAAGATCTACTGGGCGCTGATTGTTGGCGTGCCGGAAGTGAAGGACGGACTGATCGAACTGCCGCTGGCCAAGCAGCCGGGCACGGGCGGTGAGAAGATGATGGTCGACGAAAGCGGCCAGGGCCAGTCCGCACGCAGCCGCTATCGCGTCATCAGCCGCGCAGGCAATTCGGCCTCATGGGTTGAACTGCAGCCGCTGACGGGCCGCACCCACCAGTTGCGCGTGCACATGGCAGCGATCGGCCACCCGATCGTCGGTGACGGCAAGTATGGCGGGCAGGCCGCGTTCCTGACCGGCACGATCAGCCGCAAGATGCACCTCCACGCCCGCCGCCTGCGGATCGAGCATCCCGAGGGCGACCTGATCGACGTGACCGCGCCGCTTCCGGCGCACTTCGCGGCGAGCATGGCCAGCCTCGGCTTCTACGAGGAAGACGGCGACCTGCCGCTGGAAGCGCCCAAGCTGGTCCCTGAAAAGACCATGCAAAAGCGCGCGGCGAAGCAGCACGCCAAGGAATATCGCAAGGAGCGCCGGGGCGAACGCCGCAAGCGCGCCGACAGTGAGAAGGGTGCGGGCAGCGCCGGTCGCAAGCCCACGGGCAAGCGCGCTGGTCCGACAAAGGGCGCGCCGCCGAAAAAGGGTCCTGCAAAGCCTGCCGGGAAGCCTGCTGCTCCGCGCAGGGCGCCATCGGGCAAGCCTGCCCGAGGACGCGGAAGGACTGATGCATCCCAACCCGTCCTTCCGGCATGATGACCGCGACCTGTTCGAGGCGCTGATTGCCGAGATCGGGTTCGGGATGGTGTTTGCCACGGTGCCGGACGGCCCGCGCGTGGCGCACGTACCACTGCATTCGACCGGCGACGGCGCGGTGCAGTTCCACCTCGCGCGGGGCAATGCGCTGACCCGGCATCTTGACGGCATGACCGCGCTGGCGGTGATCAACGGGCCGGACGGCTATGTCAGCCCGCGCTGGTATGCCGATCCGGCGCAAGTGCCGACGTGGAACTACGTCTCGCTCGAGCTGGAAGGCCGGGTGCGGCGGATGGATCAGGATGGACTGCGCGGACTGCTCGAGACCGTTTCGGATGCGCATGAGGCGCGGGTGACCGAAGGCACACCCTGGACGATGGACAAGATGCCCGAGGACAAGCTGCGTGCGATGATGGGCGGGATCGTCGGCTTCGAGATGGAAGTGCTGGCATGGCGCCCGACCTTCAAGCTATCGCAGAACAAGAGCGCCGATGACCGGGCGCGCGTGGCGGCAGGGCTGGAGGCAGAGGGCTCCCCGGCGATTGCCGAACTGATGCGGAGGCTCGTTCCTTGAAACTGGCCATTTTCGATTGCGACGGCACGCTAGTCGACAGCCAGGCGGACATCTGCGCCGCGATGGACGCGGCGTTCAAGGCTGCGGGCCTGATCCCGCCCGAACGCCAGTTGACGCGCCGCGTCGTCGGCCTTTCGCTGCACGAGGCGATGCGCCAGCTGCACCCTGAGGGTGAGCATCACGAGCATGCCAGCCTGACCGAGCTCTACAAGGACGCCTTCCGCGCCCGCCGTGCCGCAGGGGCTGTTGCCGAGCCGCTCTACGAAGGCATCGCCACGCTGATCGAGGAACTGGCCGGGCAAGGCTGGCAACTTGCCGTCGCCACCGGCAAGTCCGACCGGGGCCTCGCCCATTGCCTCGCCACGCATGGGCTGACCGGGCATTTCGTCTCGCTGCAAACGGCGGACCGTCATCCTTCCAAGCCCGACCCCTCGATGATCGAGCAGTGCATTGCCGATGCCGGCGCGGATCGCGCGCGCACGGCGATGATCGGCGACACCGTCTATGACATTCACATGGGCGTGAACGCGGGCGTGCGCTCGTTCGGGGTCGATTGGGGCTATCACGAGACCGAGGAACTGATCGAAGCCGGCGCGGAAGCGGTGGCGACGAGCATCGAGGACTTGCGTGCACTGCTGGGGAGGATTGCATGAGCGATCAGGCCCGAGATCCGGCAATGGGCCGCTATTTCGCGTTGCAGGCGGTGCGGGCTTCGGGCGCGGTGCTGGTGCTGCTCGGCGTGCTGGTGCAGGCGGGCAAGGGCCGGGGCCGCTGGCCGAGCTCCCGCCGCTGGTCGGGATCGTGCTGGCTCTGGCAGGCCTGTGGGACTTCTTTTTCCTGCCGCGCATCGTCGCGCGGCGGTGGCGTACTCCGGAATAGACAATGAAGCGCTTTTACAAGGCAGTGACGGTCGAGGCGGCAGAAGGCGGCTTCGGGGTGAGGCTCGACGGGCGGGCGATCAAGACGGTAGGCGGCAGGCCGCAAGTGGTGCCGACGCAAGCCCTGGCCGAGGCCATGGCGGCGGAATGGTCTGCGCAAGGACCGGAAATCGACCCCGCGCTGTTCCTGCTGCGCGACATGGCAGACTACGCGATCGACGTGGTGGCGCGGGACCGCGCCTCGGTGATCGGGGAAATCCTGCCTTACGCCGAGACCGATACGCTATGTTATCGCGCCGAGCCGGACGAGGCCTTTGCCGCGCGCCAGCGGCTGATGTGGGAACCGTTGCTGGCGAATGCCGAAACCCGTCTGGGCGTGCAGTTCGTGCGGGTAACCGGCATTATCCACAAGCCGCAACCGGTCGAAACGCTGGCCGCCTTGCGCGATGAACTCGAAGCGCTCGATGCCTTCCAGCTTGCCGCCTTGCGCAACACCACCAGCCTCGCCGCCTCGCTGGTGATCGGCCTCGCCGCGCTGCAACCGCAAGCCGATCTTGACGCGCTGTGGGATGCCGCCAACCTCGAAGAAGACTGGCAGGCCGAACTCTGGGGCAAGGACGCCGAAGCGATGGAGCGGCGCGAGAAGCGGGCTGGCGCGTTTGCGGCGGCGGCGCGGTTTGCGGGGCTGGCGCGGGGTTAGGCTTACAGGCAATGGTCCCCGGCCTGCGCCGGGGTGACGATTGATACCAAGCTCTGTTTCTCGTCATCCCGGCGCAGGCCGGGATCCAGTTGCTGCCCAATCAGCGCAAGGGCAACATCACCCCACCCAGTCGGCCACCTGCTTGGCCACGGCGTTCGCGGCTTCGTTCAGCGCCGGGCCGACGTACTTGGCTTCGGCCTCTGCCACCGGCACCGTGCTTTCAAAGCGCCTGGTCTCCACGCGGCCGCCGGCTTCCTTGACCGCATCGTAGCGGACCACGGCGGAGCGGGTGCGCGCGTCGTAGCCCATGTCCAGCAGGCGACCCGAGAGGTGGAGACCCGCTGCACCCGGATCGCTCTCGATCACGAGGCGGCTGCCGCGCGCGCGGATGGTTTCGGCGAGCAGGCGCTGGAACAGGCGCGAGGGGCGTTCGACCCACATCGTCTTCTGGAGATAGGCCACGTTGGCATCGTCAATCTGCACCGGCACGCGCGTGACGGCGAGGCGCGCTTCGGCCGAGGGCTCCATCACTACCAGCGCAGTGGCGAACGTGCCGCTGGTGCCGCTGCCTGCAGCAGGCGCGGCGGTGGGGGTGAGCGCCAGCAGCGTGTCCGGCACCTTGGGGCCGAGGCTGACGCAACCGGAGAGGGCGGCGAGAAGTGCGGGGACGACAAGGGCTTTGCGGATCATCTTCATCGCCTCCTCAATTCTTGTAGTCGGGCAGCTTGGGGCCGCCGACAAAACCGCCGACGCCCTGATCGTTCAGGCGGTCGGTCACTTCGCGCAAGCTCTTCGTGGTCGCCTGCAGATCGCGGATGGCCGCTTCGGCAGCAGGCAGCGTGCGTTCGTTCAGCTGGCGGGCGGCCGGGCGGGCTTCGCTCAGGGTGCCTTGCAGCTCATCAGCCGCGCCCTGCGCCGATTTCAGCGTCTGACGCAGCTGCTTGGCGAGGCCATTGGCATCGTTGTTGAGCATATTGTCGGCCGAGTTCGTCAGCTTCTCGAAGCTGGCCAGCGTATAGTTGGCCTGCCGCAGCGTGGCCTGCAGTTCGGCCAGCGTGCGCTTCACATCGGGCGAGGCATCGGCGAGATTGCCGGTCATGCGATCGGTGTTGGCGAGGATGTTCTCGATCGACTTCTGGTTCTTGTCCGACAGCACCATGGTCAGGCGCTCGGTCAGGGTAGCGAGACGTTCGAGCAGGAGCGGCGCGTTCGAGAGGATTTCGCCAAGGCCCGAGCGCTTGGTCGGGATCACCGGCACGCCTTCGGGGCAAGTGGCGCGCTTGTTTTCCTTCGGACAAGCGATAGGCGGGGCGCCCTTGACCGCGCCGGAGAGCTGGATCGTCGAAACGCCGGTGAAGCTGCCGAGCAGGCTGGCCGTGGTGCCCTGCAGGATTGGCACCTTGCGGTCGACCGCGATGCGCACGCGCACGAATTCGGGATCGCGCTCCCACAGCTTGATGTCCTTGACCTGGCCCGACGGCACGCCCGAGAATGAGACCTCCGACCCCTTGGCCAGGCCGTCGACCGACTGCTTGAAGAAGATGTCGTATTCGTTGAGGTCGCCCTGGTTCAGGCGCGCGATCCAGATGGTCAGCACGGCGGTCGCCGCCAGCAATGCCAGCGTGACGAGCCCGACCCAGATATGGTTTGCGCGCGTTTCCATCGGCTAGTCCTTATGCCCCGTCAGGATCAGGCGAAGAACGCCCGTCGTCCGAAAGTGTTGCCCGCACAGCATCATGCCGCTCTTGCGCATCTTGCGCCGCACGTCCGCGCGGGCCGTTGAAGTATTCCTGTATCCACGGATGATCGAGCGCGAGCAGTTCCGGGATCGTGCCCACGGCAATCACCTTCTTGTCCGCGATCACCGCCACCCGGTCGCAGATTTCATACAGCGTATCGAGATCGTGGGTGATCAGGAACACGGTGAGGTCAAGCGTCTGCTGCAGCTTGAGGATCAGCTGGTCGAACGCCGCTGCGCCGATCGGGTCCAGCCCGGCGGTCGGCTCGTCAAGAAACAGCAATTCGGGATCGAGCGCGAGCGCACGGGCAAGGCCGGCGCGCTTCTTCATGCCGCCGGAAAGTTCGGACGGATACTTGCTTGTCGCCTCGGCCGGCAGGCCCGAAAGCAGGACCTTGTACCGCGCAATCTCGTGGCGGAGTTCGTCGCTGATTTCGGGATAGAATTCGCGCAAGGGGACTTCGACGTTCTCGGCCACGGTCAGCGTCGAAAACAGCGCGCCGCCCTGGAACAACACGCCCCAGCGGCTGCGGATGTCGATGTCATCATCGTCGCGGGCATCGGTGATCGTATCGCCGAGCACTTCGACCTCGCCCGCATCGGGAATCTGCAGGCCGATGATCGTGCGCATCAGGACCGACTTGCCGGTGCCCGACCCCCGACAACGCCAAGGATTTCCCCCGGCGCACATCGAGATCGAGGCCATCGTGGATCACGTGATCGCCAAAGACATTGCGCACGCCGCGCACGCGGATCGGGTACTTGCCCTCGAACGGATCAGGCAGGTCGACAAGCTGCTCGGTCGTGGTGGTTGCGGCCTGTTCCATCAGCCCCACCCGATATTGGTGAAGAACACCGCGAAGAACGCATCGAGCACGATGACCGTAAAGATCGCCATGACCACCGCAGCGGTGGTGCGCGCGCCGACTTCCTCGGCATTGTTCTTGACCTGCATGCCCTGATAGCAGCCCGCCAGCGCAACAATCAGTCCGAACACCGGTGCCTTGGTCAGGCCAACCCAGACGTCGTGCAGGGGCACCACTTCCTGAATCCGCGCGAGGAAGGTGAAGAACGGGATGCCGAGCGAAACGCTCGACAGGAAGGCGCCGCCGATGATGCCAAGGAAGGCCGAATAGAAGCCGAGCAGCGGCATCATGATCATCGTTGCCGCAATGCGCGGGACGACCAGAGCCTCCATCGGAGAGACGCCGATGGTGCGCATGGCGTCGACCTCTTCGGTCAGCTTCATCGTGCCAAGCTGTGCCGCAAAGGCCGAGCCGGAGCGGCCGGCGACCATGATTGCGGTCATCAGCACGCCAAGCTCGCGCAAGGTCAGTCGGCCGACGAGGTTGACGGTGTAGATCTCCGCCCCGAACTGGCGCAGCTGCACTGCACCCTGCTGGGCGATGACGATGCCGACGAGAAAGCTCATCAACCCGATGATCGCGAGCGAGTTCACGCCCACCAGTTCCATCTGGTGGACCAGCGCCTTGCCGCGAAAGCGCGATGGGTGGCGCAGCAGTGTCCCGGCGGCCTGGATGATCTGGCCGAGGAAGCCGAGCACCTGCAACATGCCCAGCCCCAAACCGATCATCACATCGCCGACATGCGCGGGCACGCGTTCAAGCAGCGGGAGGCGCGCGGCGGCCACCGAATGGTCGTTCGAATCCGCCTTGCTGATCGCATCGACCAGCTTCTGCGCATCCTCGCTGCAGCCAGTAATTTTCGCGTCGTTGTCTCGCGACAGCCGCCAGACGGTCCACGCGCCGACGGTGTCCATCCGGGTCACACCGGAAAGATCGATCACGCTGACGGATTCGCTGATGGAGCGCAGACGCGCATCGGCAAGGCCCAGCGAGGACACCGTCATCGGCCCGCGGAAGGCGAGCGTCGCGCCTTCCCCATGCGCAGAGGCCTCAATCTGGAAATCGGTCAGTTCCCGCATCTTGCCCGCTTCATGGGGGATTTAATCCAAGGCGACAAGTGCATCACAAGCGCCGTAACGGCGGAACAACGCTTGCGGTTCCCCGGAACGCTTGCAGGCGCGGGCCGGCGATGGCAAGGCGCTGCCCCATGACCGAGACGACTTCAGCGCAGACTTCCGGCGAACTCGCCAAGACATTCGAACCCGCCGGGATCGAAGCCAAGTGGTATGCCCACTGGGAGCAGAACGGGCTGTTCCGCCCGAGCGGCCCGATGCCGCGCCCTATACCATCGTCAATCCGCCGCCGAACGTGACAGGTTCGCTCCACATAGGCCATGCGCTCGACAACACGCTGCAGGACGTGGCGATCCGCTATGAACGCCTGCGCGGCAAGGATGCGCTGTGGGTGGTGGGCATGGACCACGCCGGGATTGCCACGCAAATGGTGGTCGAGCGCCAGATGGAGGCGAAGCAGGACAAGCGCACCAACTACACCCGCGAACAGTTCGTGGACAAGGTGTGGGAGTGGAAGGCGGAAAGCGGCGGCGCGATCACCGGCCAACTGCGCCGCCTCGGCTGCTCGATGGACTGGTCGCGCGAGCAGTTCACGATGGACCCGCACTTCACCCGCGCGGTGGTGAAGGTCTTCGTCGACCTCTACAACCAGGGCCTGATCTACCGCGACAAGCGGCTGGTGAACTGGGACCCCAAGCTCAAGACGGCGATCTCGGACCTTGAGGTCGAGACGCGCGAGGTTCAGGGTGGCTTCTGGCACTTCAAGTATCCGCTGGCCGATGGCGTGAAGCGCGACGATGGCCTGGACTACATCGAGGTCGCCACCACGCGCCCCGAGACAATGCTGGCCGATATGTGCGTGGCGGTCCACCCCGAGGACGAGCGCTACAAGTCGGTCATCGGCAAGGACATCCTGCAGCCGCTGACGGGCCGCCGGTTCAAGGTGGTGGCCGACGAGCACGCCGATCCGGAACTGGGTTCGGGCGCGGTGAAGATCACGCCGGGGCATGACTTCAACGACTTCGAAGTGGGCAAGCGCGCCGGGATCAAGGCCGCCGACATGCTCAACATGTTCGATGCCGAGGCCAAGGTGGTGCAGACCGCCGACGGGCTGGTGCCTGCGGAGTTCCTCGGGCTCGACCGCTTCGATGCGCGCAAGCTCGTGGTCGAGCGGATGAAGGAACAGGGCTTCCTGATCCCGCACGTGACGAAGGACAAGGAAGGCAACGAGGTTCTGCACGATGCCGAACCGCGCACGATCCAGACCCCGTTTGGCGATCGTGGCGGCGTGGTGATCGAGCCGTGGCTGACCGACCAGTGGTACGTCGATGCCGAAACGCTGGCCAAGGCGCCGATGGAAGCGGTGCGCTCGGGCGCGATCGAGATCGTGCCGAAGACCTGGGAAAAGACCTTCTTCAACTGGATGGAGAACATCCAGCCTTGGTGTGTGAGCCGCCAGTTGTGGTGGGGCCACCGCATTCCGGCTTGGTATGGCTCCGACGGCCAGTGCTACGTGGCCGAAACCGAGGAAGAGGCGCAGGCCAAGGCAGGCGCAGGCGTGACGCTGAGCCGCGACGAGGACGTCCTCGACACGTGGTTCTCCTCCGCGCTGTGGCCGTTCGCCACGCTCGGCTGGCCGGATGAGGACGCGCCGCTGCTGAAGAAGCATTATCCCAACGACCTGCTCGTCTCGGGCTTCGACATCCTGTTCTTCTGGGATGCGCGCATGGCGATGCAGGGGCTGCACTTCATGAAGGAAGTGCCGTGGAAGAAGCTCTATCTGCACGGCCTCGTCCGCGCCGCCGATGGCGCGAAGATGAGCAAGTCGAAGGGCAACGTGGTCGATCCGCTGGGCCTGATCGACAAGTACGGCGCCGATGCGCTGCGCTTCTTCATGTGCGCGATGGAGAGCCAGGGCCGCGACGTGAAGATGGATGAGAAGCGCGTCGAGGGCTATCGCAACTTCGCCACGAAACTGTGGAACGCCGCGCGCTTCTGCCAGAGCAACGGCATCACCGGCAGCACCTCGGTCGCAGCCCCTGCCGCCACAGCGGCGGTCAACAAATGGATCATCGGCGAGGTGGTGGAAACCGTCGCCGCGCTCGATCAGGCCATGGCCGACCTGCGCTTCGATGCGGCGGCGAACACCGTCTATCACTTCGTGTGGGACCAGTTCTGCGACTGGTACATCGAACTGATCAAGGGCAATTTCGATGCCGAGACCAAGGCGGTCGCGGGTTGGGTGCTCGACCAAATTCTGGTGATGCTCCATCCGTTCATGCCGTTCGTAACCGAAGAGCTGTGGCATGCGCTGGGCAAGCGCGACGGCGAGCTGATCGTCGCGGCCTGGCCCAAGCCCGAAGCTACGGTAGATGCGGCCGCCAAGCGCGAGGTCGAATGGCTCATCGCGCTGGTCTCCAACCTGCGCACCGCCAAGAACGAACTCGGCATTTCGCCGGGGGCCAAGCTTGACGCCTACCTGCCCGAGCCTTCGGCGCAGACGCGCTCGATCATCGAGGCGAACCCTGCGGCGATCGAGCGTCTTGCGCGGCTTAACGGCATCCGCTTCGAATCGGCGCCTTCGGGCGCTGCGATGCAGGTTGGCGCGGGCGATGCCAACATCATCGTACCGCTCGAAGGCGTGATCGACATCGCGGCGGAGAAGGCGCGTCTGGAGAAGGCGTTGGCAGTCTCGCAGAAGGAAGCGAAGTCGCTCGAAGGGCGTCTGGGCAATCCCTCGTTCGTCGAGAAGGCCAAGCCCGAAGCGGTCGAGAAGGCCCGCGCCGACCACGCGATGCATGCTGCCGAGGCCGAGCGCCTGGCGGCGGCACTGCAGCGGTTGGGATAAACTCCCGTCCCCTTGATGGGGGAAGAAGTAAGGGCCTGAGATGTCGATCGTGTTGGCCACCGTGAACCCCGGCGAGCCGGAGGTGTTCTCCTCGCTTCAGGGCGAAGGCCCCGGCATGGGTCGGCCCTCGGTGTTCATACGGCTTTCGCGCTGCAACCTCGCCTGCCGCTGGTGCGACACCGCCTATACCTGGCGCTTCACCGGCGACAATCGGCCGCACCGCGACGAGGTGGCGTTCGAGCGGGGAGAGAACCAGATCGCGATGAGTGAGGCTGACGCAGCCGCGCTGATCCTGTCCCACCCGAGGAGCGGCTGGTGATCACTGGTGGTGAGCCGCTGTTGCAGGGGCAGCGCTGGCGCGCACCGTGGCCATGCTCAAGGCCGAACGCCCTGCCCTGCATGTCGAGGTCGAGACCAACGGCACCGTGGCAGTGCATCCGGAACTCGATGGGCTGATCGACCAGTTCAACGTCAGCCCCAAGCTGGCGCATTCGGGCAATCCCGCAGAACTGGCGCTGGTGCCCGAGCGGCTGGACGCCTGGGCGCGCGATACCCGCGCATGGTTCAAGTTCGTGGTGGCCAGCGCCTCAGACCTTGCCGAGATCGCCGCGCTGCAGGACCGCCATGGCATCGCCAGCGATCACCTGTTCGTGATGCCCGAAGGCACGGCCAGTTCAGTTCTGCGCGAACGCTCGCGCTGGCTGGCCGAGGAAGCGCTGGAGCGCGGCTGGCGCTTTACCGACCGGCTGCATATCCACCTCTACGGGGACACACGGGGGACCTGAGCTTGCTATAAACAAGAGCGCCGCGAGGCTCATGCCAGCAGCGCCTTGTTGTTCCTGCATCAAGCAATCCGACGATCAAAACGGAATATCGTCGTCCAGATCGTCGCCGAAGCCGCCGCCGCCCTGGTTCCAGCCACCGCCGGCGCTGCCGCCTGACGAGCCGCCACCGCGCGAGGAACCGCCACCGAAGCCGCCCGAACCGCCCGAAGAACCACCATCATTCCAGCCACCGCCAGACGAGCGGCCGCCGCCGCCACCGGCCATGCCGCCGCCGCCAGCGCCGCCCGACCCATCGAGCATGGTCAGCACGCCGCCCATACCGCCGACCGAGATTTCGGTGGTGTAGCGGTCATTACCGGACTGATCCTGCCACTTGCGGGTGCGCAGCTGGCCTTCAATGTAGACCTTCGAGCCCTTGCGGAGGAAGCGTTCGACCACGCCGACGAGACCGTCGGAATTGATCACCACGGAGTGCCACTCGGTGCGCTCCTTCTTCTCGCCGGTGGCGCGGTCCTTCCAGCTTTCGGATGTCGCGATGCGCAGGTTGGCGATGCGGCCACCGTTCTGGAAGCTCTTGATTTCGGGGTCTGCCCGAGGTTCCCGACAAGGATCACCTTGTTGACACTGCCTGCCATCGAATCACGTTCCTTCTGATCTGGCCGATTGCGTAGCGCATGGCTTTGGTGGGGGGCGAGTCCGGGCCTTTGAGTTTTCCAGAAGGAAGATTGGTTCACGCAGAGACGCGGAGAAGAAAGGGAGACGCAGAAGGGGGTAGCGCTGGGCCCACAGGCCCCTCTACCCCGGCAACGACGAGGCTGACGCAAGATTGGAATTGGAGAGCGGCTGCGCCGCAAGCGCGACAACCCCGCGCCTCCCCTTCTTCTCTGCGCCTTTGCGTGAAACCCTTCTAACCCAGCCCCGCCGCAATCGCCGTCCAGTAGGTCACCCCCGCCGCCGCATAGGCAAGCGCGAAGAGGTAGGCGAGCATGAACGCCGGCCATTTCCAGCCGTTGGTCTCGCGCCGGGCGACGGCGATGGTCGAGAGGCACTGCGGCGCGAAGACGAACCACGCGAGGAAGGCGAGCGCCATCGGCAGGGTCCAGCGCGACTTGAGCTGGTCGCCCAGCGCCATCGCAGCCTGATCCTCGTCGTCGCTGGCGCTGACGGCATAAGTCGTGGCGAGCGAGCTGACAGCGACTTCGCGCGCGGCCATTGCAGGGATGATCGCAAGGCTCATGTCCCGGTTGAAGCCGATGGGTTCGAGCACGACCGACAGGCCGTTGGCGAGCGTACCGGCGACCGAGGCGTTGACCTGGTCCTGCCCCGGCTCTGCGCGCGGGAAGTTCAGCAGGATCCACAGCGCGATCGTGACGGTAAAGATCATCGTGCCCGCGCGGCGCAGGAAGATCCACGCGCGCTGCCACAGGCCGAGCGCGAGGTCCTTGAGCGTGGGCAGCTGGTACTTCGGCAGCTCCATGATGAAGCCCGAAGCCGCGCCCTTGGTGACCGAACGGCGCAGGACAAGCGCCACCACCATCGCGCCGACGATCCCGGCGACGTAGAGGCAGAACAGGACGAGACCCTGCAACCCAATGCCGGGGCCGACGCGGGTGTTCGGAATGAACGCGGCAATGATCACCGCATAGACCGGCAGGCGCGCCGAGCAGGTCATCATCGGCGCGATCAGGATCGTGGTCAGGCGGTCCTTGGGATCGGTGATGCTGCGCGTGGCCATGATGCCCGGGATGGCGCAGGCGAAGCTCGACAGCAGCGGGATGAAGCTGCGGCCCGACAGGCCGACGCCGGCCATCATGCGGTCCATCAGGAAGGCGGCGCGGGCCATATAGCCGGTCGCCTCCATCGTCAGGATGAAGAAGAACAGGATGATGATCTGCGGCAGGAACACCAGCACCGAGCCGACGCCCGCGATCACGCCGTCGGTCAGCAGATCGCGCAACAGGTTTTCGGGCAGGGTGGCCTTGGCAAGATCGCCGAGCGCCGAGACGCCGCCGTCAATCGCATCGGCAAAGGGCGTCGCCCAGCTGAACACCGCCTGGAAGACGATGAACAGGAACGCGAACAGGATCGGTGGCCCCGCCCACGGGTGGAGCAGGAGCCTGTCCATGCGCGCGTGGATGCGGTGCTTCGCCGTTTCCGAAAGGATCGCCGCGGTCGCCATCTGGTGCGCCAGCATGCGGCGTTCGGGCAGGGTGACGTGGGGACGCGCTGCATCGTGTGCGCGCTCGGGCTTGTCACGCGCTTCGGCGATGGCGGCAGCAAGTTCGGTCAGGCCACGACGGCGTACGGCCACGGTCGGGATCACCGGCACCCCGAGCGCAGCTTCGAGTGCGGCGGGATCGAGGGTCAAGCCATCGCGCTCGGCGAGATCGACCATGTTGAGCGCAACCACCGTAGGCCGGCCGAGTTCGAGCACTTCCTGCGCGAAGACCAGGTGCTGTTCGAGGTTCGAGCTGTCGAGCACCAGCACGATGACATCGGGCCTGGCTTGGCCGGCCTGCTCGCCCATGATGACCTTGCGGGTCACTTCCTCGTCAGGGCTGGTGGTTTCGAGGCCGTAGGAGCCGGGCAGGTCGACCAGCTCGACCGGCTCGCCCGAGGGAAGCAGCAGGCGGCCCGCCTTGCGCTCTACCGTGACGCCGGGATAGTTGGCGATCTTCTGGCGCGCACCGGTCAGCGCGTTGAACAGCGCGCTTTTCCCGGCGTTGGGGTTGCCGACCAGCGCGGCGACGGTGGGCATCTTGCTCATGCGACAGCTTCTGCGATCGGTTCGACCGTCATCGCCAGCGCATGGATGCGGCGGATGGCGACGGTCATGCGGCCAATCTCCACCGCCAGCGGATCGCGACCGGCAAAGACACCACGATAGGCGAGCGTGACCCTCGCCCCTCGTCAAGACCAAGCGCACGCAAGCGCTGCGCCTCTTCCGCGACAAGCGCGGACCAATCCACCGATGCGATTCGGGCGGGCGTACCGATAGGGAGCTGATCGAGCGTCACCGGTTCCCGCTGCCATAGCGAGCCAGCATTTGCAAGTCATTCGCAATAGAATTGCGCTGGATCAAAAAAGGAAGGTCAGCGCCACCCTTCAATCGTCATCCCGGCGAAGGGCGGCATCCATTACGCCGGTGACTTGCTCGACTTCAAGACCATGGACCCCGGCCTTCGCCGGGGCGACGTGAAAGTGGGGTAGCGCTATGTGTTACCGGTTACGCCGCCGGATAGCGCAGGCGGCCCAGCATTCGCGTCAGCGAGAACGTTTCCTCGCGCGGCTTGACCAACTTGGCCTTGGCCTTTTCGAACTGCATCACGTTCTCGATCCGGCGATCGAGGAAGGTGCGCGTGTCCTCGTGGCCGTCGCTGGTATCCTGCGCGAAGTAGGCAAGCGTCGCAGCATAGATCGAGCCTAGCGTGATGCGCTTCGTATAGTGGTTGTAATCGGTGGCGACATCGCCTGCGAGCCGCCACATCGCATCGGCGCTCGACCAGCCCAGCCGGGTCGCCCTTGCCACGTTCTGCGGCATTGCCATGATGGCCAGCGCGCGACGCAGGGCTTCTTCCTTGCCGACCAGCGCATCGAGCCGGAACTGGACAAGACGGCGGATGCGCTCGCGAATCGGCAGGTTGCCGAGTTGGGTGCTGGGCAGCGCATCGGCCATGTCGGCGTCGATGCGCGCGATCCATGCGGAGATCATCTGCATCGGACCACCCTGGAACGCAAAGGCAGCCAGCGCGGGATCGACGCCCTCCATGGCAGCGGCCGCAGCAACGGCAGCCGGTTTCCAGCCATCGAACGCAGCAGCTTCGGCAATAGCCGGAGCGAGGCGAAGGCGCAGGGCATCGAGGGTTTCGTCGGTCATGTCAGTACCCGTCAGAACGAGGGGCCGTAGGTCTTCTTGGGCGCGGCGGACTTTGCTTCCTTCGAAGCCTTTTCCAGTTCGCCCAGCACCGGGCTGCCCTTGTCGAGCGCAGCATAATCGCGCGCGGACCGGCCCGAATTGTCCGGGCGATCAGGATTGGCCCCGGCCTTGACCAGCATCCGCACCAGCGCGAGGTCCTTGCGGTGGACGGCGCTGATCAGCGGGGTTTCGCCGGTGTTGTTGGCCTCATCGACGCGCGCGCCCGACTTGATCAATTCATCCACGCCTTCGAGAAAGCCCATTTCCGAGGCAGCCACCAGCGGCGTGACACCGCGGTTGTCGCGCGCGTTGACATTGGCTCCCTTGGCGATCAGGAACTGCACCCAGACAAGGTCGCGCCGGGCCACGACGATGTGCAGCGCGGTCTGCCCGGTGGTGTAGTCCTTGGTATTGATGATCTGCGTGCCGGGCTCGTTCAGGGCCTCGGTCACCTTGTCGCCCTCTTTCTTGCGGACGGCATCGAGAAACTTGTAGCTGTCGGAAAACTGGGCCTGCGCCGGAATTGCCGTGGCAGCGGCCAGCAGCATGGCCAGCATGGTAAGCGGCCTGCGCATCTTCGACAGCATTCGAACCTCCTGTTGCGTGCCCCATCAGCCATTCACGGCCCTGCGGACTCGCCTCTTGCAAGGACACGGTTAGCAGAGCATGAACCGGCGCGCCATGGCCCTCACTTTCAGATCGACACTCGCCGCGCTTGCCGCAACCTGCACTTTCGCGCTTGGCGGCTGCAACATGACGCCTGCCGAGCAACCGCCTCTCGCAGGCGCGGCAATCGGCGGCGACTTCACGCTGACCGGCAAGGATGGGCAGGCCGTGAAGTGGAGCGACTTTGCCGGCAAGTATCGCATTGTCTATTTCGGCTACACGTTCTGTCCGGATGTCTGCCCGCTCGACATGCAGAACATCGCGCAGGGCCTGCGCCTGTTCGCGAAGGAGCACCCCGACGCCAAGCCGATCGTGCCGATCTTCATCACCATCGATCCCGAGCGCGATACCGCGTCGGTCGTCGGCAAGTATGCCGCGAACTTCGGCAAGAACGTGGTCGGGCTGACCGGTACACCGGCGCAGATCGCCGACGTCGCGAAGAAGTGGGCGGTGTTCTATCAACGGCGCGACGAGGGCAAGCCCGATGCCTACCTGATGGACCACAGCCGCGCGGCCTATCTGATGGGCCCGGACGGCGCAGCCATCGCATTGCTGCCTGCCGAGCAGGACGGCAAAGCCGTGGCCGCCGAACTCGCCAAGTGGGTGAATTGACGCCGGAATGACGGAGGACCGCTTCTGGGAACGGCCGGTGGCGACACTCAGCCGCGAACAGTGGGAAGCGCTGTGCGACGGTTGCGGCAAGTGCTGCCTGCACAAGCTGGAGGACGAGGACACCGGCGAGGTGGTCCACACCAATGTCGCCTGCAAGCTGCTGGACCTCAGGACTGCGCGGTGCAGCGATTACAAGCACCGCCGCGCCTATGTGCCCGATTGCCTGCGCCTGACGCCGAAGCTGGCGCGCGACCTGCCGTGGCTGCCCGACACCTGCGCCTATCGCCTGAGGGCCGAGAACAGGCCACTGCCCGATTGGCACTATCTGGTGTCGGGCGATCGCGAGGCAGTGCACCGTGCCGGCAAGTCGGTCGTGGGCAAGGCGGTGAGCGAGACGCTGGCCGGACCGATCGAGGATCATGTCGTGCCCCCGGAATACTTCGATGGGTAGGGGCGTGCTCGACTGGCTACGGCGCGCCGACACCAAAGCGAAGTCGCAGACCCCCTCTCGCGGAACTTTGGCCCCGCGCGCGGTATCGCGCCGCACGATCGATGTGGCTGGGCGCGAACTTCCGCTGGTGATCCGCAAGCTTGGCCATGCCCGGCGCATGACGCTGCGGCTTGCGCCCGATGGCAGCGAAGCGCGCATCTCCATCCCCGCGTGGGGCCGCGTCGGCGATGCCGAGGCATTTGCGCGCGACCGGGCCGACTGGCTCGCGGGCCAACTGGCGCGGATGCCGGAACCCCGCACGATCGCGCCCGATGCCGCGCTGCCATGGCGGGGCGAGACCTTGCAGATCGAATGGTCGGAGCGGCCCCCCGCAAGCCGGTGATCACAGATGGCCGCCTGATCGTCGGCGGGCCGGTCGAGGGGCTGTCTCCACGGCTGCAGCGCTGGCTGGAGGCAGAGGCGCTGGCGCTTTTTGCCGTCGATCTTGCACACTATTGCGCCCTTGCCGGGGAAGTGGTGCCGCGCCTGTCGCTGTCGCGCGCGCAGCGCCGCTGGGGTAGCTGTGCGGCGGACGGATCGATCCGGATGAACTGGCGGCTGATCATGGCGCCCGATTTCGTGCGACGTTCGGTCGTGGCCCACGAGGTGGCGCACATGAAGCATTTCGACCACAGCCCCGCTTTCCACGCTCATCTCGAACAGCTTTTCGAAGGCGAGATCGAGAGCGCGAACCGCTGGCTCAAGCGGCACGGTCGCTCGCTCTATGTGCCGTTTGGCTGAATGCCTGCCGATGGGTAGCGAAAGCCTGCGCCAGCGCCTATCTAGGCCAGCATGAGAGCCTTCTTCCGCAATGTTTCCCCCGCCGGGCCATCGTCGATTTCTGGCAGGTGTTCACCGCGCCCAGCGACTATCGCCGTGTCGGACTGGTGATGGCGGCGGCGGTGACGGGGACGTTGTTCACCGCGATGGCCATGGAAGGCGGCACGGCGCTGCCCCGCCCGCCCGAGATCATCTACTTCCCGAGCTTCATCGAGGACCGCAGCGACGCCGAGATTCTCGCCGAGAACAAGGCGGCAACGGCCAAGGCCCGGGCAGAGGAAGCCGAGGAAGAGGCGCGGCAGGAGCGTATCCGCCAGATGTACAAGGCGGTCGGCGACGCCACCGGGGTTGAAACCAAGCGTGCCTATGAAGAAGGCAAGGCCGAGCGCGAGGCGTACCGCAAGAAGGTTGAGGCCGCGCGCAAGGAAGTGCTCGACAAGCACCTGGTCGACAATCCGGTCTACGATGCCGAGATGAAGAAGGCGCAGACCGAAAAACCATGAGCAGGCCTGAGGACCTGCGCTGGCTCGATGCTGCGGCGGCACTTGCTGCGCGCGGGCGTCCGCTGAGCAGGCCCAATCCTGCGGTAGGCGCGGTGATCGTGAAGGACGGCAAGGTCGTTGGACGCGGCTGGACGCAGGCGGGCGGTCGTCCTCATGCCGAAGCCGAGGCACTCGCGATGGCGGGCGAGGCGGCCAATGGTGCGACGCTCTACGTGACGCTGGAGCCCTGCGCCCACGCCAGTGCGCGCGGGCCCTCATGCACGTCACTGGTTCTGGAGAGCGGCCTTGCGCGGGTGGTGATCGGCGTTGAGGACCCGGACCCTCGAACGGCGGGGAGTGGCATCGCGGCATTACGAAAAGCCGGGATCGAGGCCGAAATCCTGCCCAGCCCCGCTGCAAGGGATTCGCTGGCCGGATATCTGAGCCGCGCGACACTGGGACGGCCTTACATAACGCTGAAGCTTGCCACATCGCTCGATGGCCGGATCGCGCTTCCCGGTGGCAGCAGCAAATGGATCACCGGCCCCGAGGCGCGGGCGCACTGTCATGTCGAGCGGGCACGGGCCGACGCGATCCTGGTCGGCGGCGGAACCTTTCGCGCCGATGCGCCAAGGCTTGACGTGCGCTTGCCGGGGCTTGAACACCGCAGCCCGCAGCGCATGGTACTGACGCGGGGAACGGTTCCGGAAGGCTGGACGGCGGTAGTAGATATCACCGCACCACAGGCTTTCAGAGATGCCCAGTACCTTTTCGTCGAAGGCGGAGCGCAAGCGGCGGCATCTTTCCTTGCCGCTGACATGGTCGACCGGCTGCTGCTCTATCGCGCACCGATCATCATTGGCGATGGCCTGCCCTGCATCGGGGACATCGGCCTGGGCTCGCTTGCTGACGCGCACGGCCATTGGCGCAATGTGGACCGGCGGACGCTTGGCAGCGATGCGCTCGACGTCTACGAGCGGGTCCGCTGAAGGAGATTTCTTATGTTCACCGGGATCGTCACGGAAATCGGCAACATCCTCGCCATCGAGGACAAGGGCGACCGCCACATCACGATCTCGTGCGCGATGGACCCGGCAAAGATCGCCATCGGTGCCTCGATCGCCTGCTCGGGCGTATGCCTGACCGTGGTGGACAAGGGTGGCGTAGCTGGCGAAGGCTGGTTTGCGGTGGACGTTTCGGGCGAGACCGTCAGTCGCACTGCCTCCGAACAATGGACCGTGGGCGCGCCGCTCAATCTCGAACCGGCGCTGAAACTGGGCGATGAGCTGGGCGGGCACATCGTGACCGGGCACGTCGATGCAGTGGGCGAAGTCGTCGGCATTTGCCCGGAAGGCGCATCGCTGAAGTTCGGCATTTCCGCGCCGCAGGAGCTGGCGCCCTACATCGCGGCCAAGGGGTCGATCACGGTCAACGGCGTGTCTTTGACCGTCAACGAAGTGGCCGATCAACCCGACGGTTCATGCCACTTCGCGCTCAACATCATCCCCCACACCGCGCAGGTCACGACCATGGGCGCGCTGAAGCCGGGATCGAAGGTCAACCTCGAGATCGACGTGCTGGCGCGCTATCTCAAGCGGATGCAGAGCCTGGCGCAGCAGGGTTGAGCAAAATTCAGGCGCAGCCGAGCACAATCTGAAGCAGTTGCTCGGGCTGATCGCCCATGACGTTGTGGGTGGCTTCGGCCTCGTGATACTCCCACGCCGGATCGTCCTGCACTGCATCGGCGAACTTGCCGAAAGGTGACGGACTCCAGCCATTGGCGAAGATGTAAACGTGGCGGGGGATCTTCGCTTCCTCGCCGGTGAAGCGCACCGCCTCGACCAGCGTCAGCAACGGGTGATCGGACAGGACAGGGCTTTCAAGACCGGGGAGCGGGGACACTGCACCCGGCTTGCGCTTCTGGCTGCCGATGTAGTGATCGTGCTCCCACTGCCCGGTCAGGTCCCACAGTGACTGGCCATCCTGCGGCAGGAAAGCATCGACGTAGACTATCGCGTCGATCCGCGCACCGAGCCGCGTGGCGACACCGGTGATGACCATGCCGCCCCAGGAATGGCCGACCAGCACGAAGCGATCGAAACCGGCCTTGGCAATCTGGTCGCAAACATCATCGATGTGCGTGGTCAACGTGATGCCGGGGTTGAACTCGGCCTTGCGGCGGCCAAGACCGGTGAGATCGGCAGCGAGGACGCGGTGCCCGGCGGCGGTGAGATCGGCTTTCAACAGATCCCACGCAAAGCTGCCGCCCCACGCGCCGTGCACCAGCACGAAGTCGGTCATGGCTCAGGCCCCCGGGCCGATGCCGTGCTTCTTGTTGTAACCGTGAATCCATTCGAGCGTCTTGGTCAGGCCGCCGAACGGGTAGAAGTGCAGGCGCACCTTGCCGTGCTCGGCCCCGAGGCCACGGGCAAAGGCATCGACCAGCTTGTCTGGTCCAGCCGTGCCGAGAAGGTTGGTGACGGAAATCCCGTACTTCTTGAGCACCGAGGTTGACGCACCCACGCCGCAGCGGGCAGCAAAGGCGAGCAGGCGCTTGATCCCCGCGGGGCCGGGCACGCCGATGCGCACCGGGGCATCGATGCCGCGCGCGCGCAATTCCTTGAGCCAGGCGAGGAAGGCATCGGGATCGAAGCCGAACTGGGTGACGATCAGCGGGGCCATGCCGCGCGCGGTGATCTCGGCCACCTTCTTTTCGAGGACCGCCCAGCATTCGGCCTCGGTCATGTTCGGATGCCCTTCCGGGTGCCCGCCAATGCCGATGGCCTTGATGCCGGAGCGTTCGAACGCGCCGGTGGCGATCAGGGCGGAGGTATCGAAATAGGGGCCAACCGGCTCGGGCGGATCGCCTGCGACGATGAAGCAGCGCGTCACGCCGGCCTGTTCGACCACAGCGCGAAGGTAGCCTTCGAAATCGTCCTCGGAGGTGATCCGGCGGGCGGAGAAATGGGGCATCGGCTCGAAGCCGAGCTGGCGCACCGCGACTGTAGCGGCAACCCGGGCGGCAACGTCCTCGCCGGGGAGGAACGTGACGGCAATAGGGGTGTCGGCCGGAATGAGCGGGGCGGCATCGCGCAGCGACGCCTCGTCCTTCGCGGTCATCTCCAGGCTGAAGCCATCAGTGATCCCGTCGGGCGCCTTGTCCCAGTTGGGATGGATAAGCGGTGCTGCCATGTGCGGGATCCTCTCAATGGTTGAGGGCAGTCCGCCCGGTTGCCTTTGCAGCAATCCGGGCGGCGCCAGTCTGCTTGGGCTCAGCGCGCGGTGCGCCAGCCTTCGGCATAGTTTTCGCGAGCGACGCGGCTGTAGGGAACCGGCGAGACGATCGCGCGGACCTCAATCTGCTTGTGCGGCTCGACGGTGGTCTTGCGAGTACCGCCGTTCTCTTCGCCCCACACCACGCGCAGTTCGGTGCCGACCGGGATTTCCGGATCGATCGTGGCGAGGCTGAGCGCCTGCTTCTCGTTGTACGAGTAGCCGGTGAACATCGAGAAGCCGACGGTCTTGCCGCCAGCATCGACGACGCGATCGTAGTTCGACGAAGCATAGTTGGCGAGCGGGGTGTCGAAGAACTTGTACTGTTCGCCATCCGGGTTGAACAGCGAGGCCATGATCTTGGCCATGTCCTCAGGGTTCCAGGCGAGCGTCACCTTCTTGCGCTGCTCGGCGGGGTTCAGGGCTTCCAGTGCCTCGCGGCCATGGAAGTCATGGTCGAACTTGACGAAGTTGCCGTAACCCAGCTCCCACGGGTTGAGGTAGTAGTCCTCGATGTTGTCCGAGACGAACGAACCACCGATCGAACCGGTCGCTTCGTAGCTGTCGGCAGCGAGCCATTCGCGGAAGCCCTTGAGCTTTTCGCCGGTGTAGATGGCGGGCAGCGGCGAGGGGATCCAGCCGGATTCCAGCGTGTTCGACGGGTAGGCGCGGCTGCCGCAAGCGATCAGGCCGAATTCCTTGCCCGCTTCCAGAATGGCGGCGCGGATTTCTTCCTGCTCGGCATAGGGGCCCCAGATTTCAAGACCCGGTGCGCCCGACATGCCGTGGCGCAGCGTGCGCACGGTCTTGCCGGCGATGTTCATGGTGCTCATGTTGAAGAACTTGAGCTGTTCGAGCGGGCCGCCGTGCAGCTTCTCGATCACGTTCCACGCCTGCGGGCCCTGGATCTGGAAGCGCCATTCCTTGCGGGTGACGGGCTTGCCCATCGGGCGCATCGGCGAACGGTCGTCGAGTTCGATCTCGACATCGTAGCCACCGGTCGCGCCGTGGTAGCGCAGCCAGTTCGAAGCCGGGGCGCGGCCGACGTAGGTGAACGATTCTTCTTCTTCCCAGAAGATGATGCCGTCACCGATGACGTGGCCGTAAGGCGTGGTCGGGACGTACTGCTTGGCCTTGTTGACCGTCCAGCCCTTGGGGCTGTTGATCATGGTGTCGGACAGCAGCTTCAGCGCGTCCTTGCCACGAATGTAGAGGTTCACCATGTGGTGCGACTGGTCGAACAGGACGGCGCTGTGCTGCCATGCCCACTGTTCGCTGCGCCAGTTCGAGAATTCCGGCGCAACGACCGGATAGACATAAGCACCGAGCTGCGAGTTGCGCAGCATCTCGACGACGTTGCCGCCTTGCTGGATTACCTCTTCGAGGTTCTTCGCCATCTTGAACTCTCCCGACTTGTGAAATGGCAGGGTTGAAAAACTTGTATGCAACACATACAATCTCCTTCGAGATTCGCAATGGGAAATGTTGCGCCCTCTGTGCGCCACCCCTAACGCGACAAGGACGGGAGAGATTTTGATGAGCGCATCGCTGATTCTGACGCTGTCTTGCGAAGACAAGCCGGGCATCGTCGCCCGGGTCACGGGCAACCTCTATGAAGCGGGCGGCAACATCCGCGAGGCGCAGCAATTCGATGACTCGCTGAGCGGAAAATTCTTCATGCGAGTCGTGTTCGATCCGGGCGAGACCGGGATCGATGCGTTCCGCACGGCCTTTGCGCCGGTTGCCGATGACTACGGCATGGAATGGAACATGCGCGACACCGCCGTGAAGCGGAAGGTCGTGCTCATGGTCAGCAAGTTCGACCACTGCCTGGGTGACCTGCTGTACCGCACCCGCATCGGCGAACTGCCGATGGAAGTCGTGGCGATCCTCGGCAACCATCCCAAGGAAGCGCTGTCGATCTCGCTGATCGGCGACGTGCCCTACTACCACCTGCCGATCACCAAGGAGACCAAGCCGCAGCAGGAAGCCGAAGTGAAGCGCATCGTCACCGAGACGGGCGCGGAACTGGTGGTTCTGGCGCGCTACATGCAGATCCTGTCGGATGATCTCACGGCGTTCCTCGCCGGCCGCTGCATCAATATCCACCACTCGTTCCTGCCGAGCTTCAAGGGTGCAAAGCCCTATCACCAAGCGCATGCGCGCGGCGTGAAGATGATCGGCGCGACCGGGCATTACGTTACCGCGGACCTCGACGAAGGCCCGATCATCCACCAGGACGTGGAGACCGTGACCCACGCCGACAGCCCCGAAGACCTTGTGCGCAAGGGCCGCGACGTGGAGCGCCGCGTCCTCGCCGAAGCGGTTCGCCTGCACCTCGAGGATCGCGCGCTGGTCAACGGCAACAAGACGGTCGTGTTCAAGAGCTGAGCGGTTTCAATAGTTGAGAAAGGGCGGCGGCGGGGGCACCATGCTCCTGCCGCCGTTTTGCTGCGGGAGAGGACAGATGCACGTCAACGCGCTCGATCACGTCAACATCATCACCGACCGGCTCGACGAGACGGCAGAGTTCTACAAGGCGCTGCTCGGCCTTGATCGGCGGGACGGCCCACCTCCCCTCACCCCGCAGAACGCGCAGTGGATGTACGATGCGGCCGGCAAGGCCATCGTGCACATCAACGCCGTGGACTGCCCGCGCGCCTATGACCGCGAGGTGCAGCCGGGCGCGCTCACCGGCGCGATCCATCACGTTGCGCTCAATTGCTCGGGCTACGACGAAGTTCTGGCGCGCGTGGCCGCCCTGGGGCTCGACTGCCAGACCAACGTGGTTGAAGCCATCGGCCTGCGGCAAATCTTCACCGCAGACCCGAACAACGTGCTGCTGGAGTTGAACTTCTTCGCCGATTAGGCGGAGATTGCCGCCTCCAGAGCGTCGGCCAGTTCCTGCGGCTTCGACAGATAGGGGCTGTGATCGGCCTCGAGCGTTACCACGTGCGCGCCGGGCGACATGGCAATCATGCGGCGCTGGCTTTCGATCGGGATCGTACGGTCGAGCGTGCATTCGACGTAAGTGCGCGGAAGACTGCCCCAGCGTTCCGGCGTCACCGCGATCTTCTCCGAACGCGGCGCGTGGGGTTCGGCCATGAGCCTTGCCATCGCCGCACTGACGAGGTCTGGCGGCGAGACTTGCGCAAAGACGGGTGCAGCATTTGCCGCGTCGATGACGGTCGCGATCCCGCCGTGAACCTTGGAAATGATCGCATCGAAGGCGGGTTGGGGCCTTCGAGTTCCTTGAATTCGGCGCGGCTCATGCCCGCTGGCAACATCATTGCGCAGATATAGACGATGGCGTCCATGGCAGACGGATCACGCTCCGCTGCGGTCGACACGACAAGGCCGCCGCGCGAGTGTCCGCCAAGGACAACTGGCCCTACACCCTGCGCCTTGAGGTCACGGCAATGCTGCGCAGCAAAATCGCCCCAGCGATCAAGCGTGACGGCGGCCATCTCCTCCGCGGTGCCGCCCATGCCGGGCAGTGTCGGCGCGACCACAGTATGCCCCCGCGCGCGGAGAATTTCCGCGACCGGATCGAAGCACCAGCCACCGTGCCAGGACCCATGGATCAGAACGAAACCAGCCATCAGCGGACATGCCCCGACCAGGTGCGCAGGCCCGGAGCGGTCCGGTCCTCGCTCTTGAGGGCTTCGGCGACAGCCGGACGCGCGGTGAGGCGATCGCGCCATTCGCACAGGCGGGGAAAGCGGCTCGCCACTTCCATCTCGGGAAACATACGCTCGACCATCATGCCGCAGTGCGAATAAAAGTTGATGTCTGCAAGGGTGTACGTGCTCCCTGCCAACCACTTTGTTTGCCCAAGCTGGGCCTCGACCTTGGCGAGGGCATATTCGATCTTGGCGGTGGCGTTGGCGAGGTCCGCCTCGGAGAAGCCGGAGCGCGCCGTTGCCCACTTTTTGCGCTGATCGGGCAGCGGGATGCTCTCGAGCAGCTTCTCGAACTCGCCATTCTCGATATTGCGCGCGATCACGCCGACCATGCGGTGCCAGCCATGCATCGAGACGAAGTTCATCACGTGCTCGTCGATAAACTTGTTCCAGTAGCGCATCCGCGCCGCGCCCACCGCGTCGCGCGGACGCAACGGCGCGTCGGCGGGCTGGGCATCGGGGAAAACGTCCTCGAGGTATTCGTTGATCACCGTGGTGTGGGTGATGATCGTGCCGTCGTGGTCGAGCACGGGCACCTGGCCTTCGGGATTGATCGCGGTGAACCACGGCTGGTGCTGCTCGAACTTGTGCAGGTCGACGTAGATGCTCTCGTAAGCGAGGCCCTTCTCCTTGAGCGGCACCATCGACTTCAGCGAATTCGCCAGCGGTTCGGCGTGGTAGTATTTCAGGGCCATCGGCGTCTCCCGGGGGTCAGACTCGCATGGTGCCAAGCATGCCACCGTCGACCGCCCAGCTTTGGGCAGTGACGTGGCTCGCGGCGTCGGAAAGGAGGAAGGCGGCGACCCTGGCCAGTTCCTCGGGCTGGCCAGTGCGGCCTTGCGGCACGGCCTTGGCCATCTGCGAGGCGGCTTCGGGCGGCAGGCCATCGAGCATCGGCGTCTCGATCAGCCCCGGCACGATGCAGTTGCAGCGCACCCCGAACTCGGCGACTTCGTTGGCAACCGCGCGCGACAGGCCGAGGACAGCATGCTTGCTCGCGACATAGCCCGCGTTCATCGGCAAACCGCGCTCGCTGGCGAGGCTGCCGGTGACGAGGATCGCGCCTGTCCCACGCTCCTTCATGGCGGGTAGTACGTGCTGGATCGCCCAGAGCACGCCCTTGAGGTTCACCGCCATCACGGCATCGAACATCTCGTCGGTATATTGCTCGACGGGAGCGAACATGCCGCCGATGCCGGCGTTCAGAAACAGGCCATCGATCGGGCCGTTGGCAGCGGCCGCGTGATCGAGCGCTGCATGAAGCGCGGCCTTGTCGGCAACGTCCGCTGCAGCGAAGGCGGTGCTCCCGCCAAGGTCACGCGCGGCTTGTTCGAGCAGATCGGCGCGGCGGGCGATCAGCGAAACACGCGCGCCGGCCTGTCTGCATACGGTAGCGGTGGCGCGTCCGATGCCTGTGGAGGCGCCGGTGATGACGATGTGCTTGCCCGTAAGGTCGGTCACTCGGACGTCCTTGCGATGAATTCCGCCCAGACGCGGGCTTCCTTGCTGTCATGACCTTCGGGAGACCACTGCCGTTCCATCAGCTTGCGCGCCTCTGTCTCGGGCAGTCCGAGAATCTCGCGGTTGTAGCGGTAGAAGAACGCCGAGACGCGCCAGTTCATGATGCAGTGGACGTGCACCGGCCGGGGACCTTCCTCCACCGCCTTCACGAAGGCGGCGAAGTGCTCCTCGCCCGGCGCGTCGAACGGCACGGGAATGTGGGTATAGACAATGCCTTGCGCGGCCAGCTTCTCCCCTTCCCCGGCCAAGGCCTCGGGATGGGTCTCCAGCGCGAGGTTGACGACATGCGCGACGCCCAGATCGGCGAGGCGCATGACGTCCTTGTCCTCGATCCGGCCCGACGTGGTCACTTCCGCATCGAGCCTCTGCCAGGCGCGGATGTCGTCAGGATCGGCCATGGCGCAGGCTCAGGCGAGCCCGAGCAGGCGCGCGGCGTTGTCCTTCATGATGCCGGGCATGACCTCTTCCTTGAAGCCGACCTGAAGCGCGGCGTCGATCCACTTCTGCGGGTGGATCAGCGGGAAGTCCGAACCGAACAGCATCTTCTTCTTGAGCTGCGTGTTGGCGTACTGGATGATCTGCGGGGCAAAGTACTTCGGGCTCCAGCCGGACAGGTCGATGAACACGTTGTCCTTGTGCAACGCCATCGACAGGCTTTCATCCACCCACGGCCACGATGGGTGGGCCAGGATGATCTTCATGTCGGGGAAATCGACCGCGACATCATCGACCAGCATCGGCTGGCCATATTTCAGGCGCATGCCGCCACCGCCGCGCATGCCGGTGCCCATGCCGGAGTGGCCGGTGTGGAAGATCGCGGGCAGGCCGTATTCAGCGATGACTTCGTAGATCGGATAGCCGACGCGATCGGCGGGGTGGCAGTTCTGGGCAATGCCGTGGAACTTGAAGCCCTTTACCCCATAGTTCTCGATCAGGTCACGTGCTTCGCGCGCGCCGAACTTGCCCTTGTGCGGATCGATCGAGGCAAAGGCGATGCAGATGTCGTCGTTCTTGGCCGCCATCTCGGCAACTTCGTAGTTCGACACGCGCTTGGCCCCCATGCCGCATTCGGCATCGACCGTGAACATGCAGAACGCAATCTGCTGCTCACGGTAGATCTCGACGATCTCGGGCATCTTGGGGCGTTCGCGCGGAGCCTTGAAGTAGGCTGAAGCCGCGTCGAAGAACTGGCCCATGACCGGATCTTCCGGATCGTGGCACGAGACCTCGGCATGGACGTGGACGTCAATCGCCTTGATCTTCGACAGGTCGATGGGCACCGTTCTATTCCTTCATTTGTGCAAGGTCGAGACGACCCTGCCGCGATACGACAGGGCCGACTTCGACATTCAGGCGCGGATCAGACCAGCGCGTCCTTCTTGACCGTGATCACCTGGCTATAGGTGAACTCCTTAAGGCCCTCGATGCCATATTCCGCACCGAAGCCGGACTGCTTGTGGCCACCGAAAGGCGCAAAAGGCGAGAGGTGGAGGAACTCGTTGATCCACACCGTGCCGGTTTCAAGCTGCTCGGCGATCTTCACGCCACGCTCTGTGTCCTTGGTCCAGACAGCGCCAGCAAGGCCATATTCCGAATTGTTGGCGCGGGCGATGACTTCGTCGTCGCTCGAGAACTTCATCAGCGGCATGACCGGGCCGAACTGCTCTTCCGCCACGATCCGGGCGTCTTCGGGCGGATTGTCGAGGATCGTGATCGGCACATAGTAGCCCGAACCCGAGGGATCGACGTCGCCACCAACGAGGAACTTGTAGCCGTTGTCCTTGGCGTCCTGGATCAATTCACAGACGCGTTCGAACTGCTTCTTGTTCTGGATCGGGCCGACGCCAGTGCCCTGTTCCGAACCGTCACCGACCTTTACGGTCTTGGCGTATTCGGCGATCGCCTTGGACAGGTCGTCGTAGATGTCCTCGTGAATGTAGACGCGCTTTGCAGCGACGCAGATCTGGCCGGCGTTGGTGAAGCTCGACCAGAACAGCTGCTCGGCCACCTTCTCGACGTCGGCGTCGGGCAGGACGATCGAGGCATCGTTGCCGCCCAGTTCCAGCGTGATGCGCTTGAGATCCTTCGAGGCGCCTTCCATGATGCGCTTGCCGGTTGCAGTCGAGCCGGTGAAGGTGATCTTGTCGATGTCCGGGTGCGAGGTCATCATCGGGCCGAGCGCGTCTTCCCCGGTGATGATGTTGACGACGCCCGCCGGCACGATGTCCTTGATCAGCTCGGCAAACTTGAGCGTCGTCAGCGGCGTGAACGGCGAAGGCTTGAGCACGATGGTGCAGCCGGTGAGGATCGCGGGCGCGATCTTCTGCACGGCCATCAGCAGCGGGAAGTTCCACGGCACGATCCCGGCGACCACGCCGACCGGCACGCGGCGGGTGCGGCTGAGACGTTCGGCGCTGTCCTCGTTGATCGTCTCTTCGAGGGTCAGCGTCGACTGGGCGTTCATGATCCCGGCGCAGGCGCCGATCTCGTGCTGGGCCTGGTGGTGCGGCTTGCCCTGCTCGCTGGTCAGCAGGCGATAGAGTTCATCGAAGTTGGCTTCGATTGCCGAGGCCATGTTGCGGATGACGGCACGGCGGTCGTCGACCGGGGTCTTGGACCAGGTCTTGAAGGCGGCGCGCGCGGCTGCAACGGCGCGATCCAGTTCTTCAGCGCCGCAAGCCGGCACCTGGCCGATGACCTGCTCGTTGGCCGGGTTGACCACATCGAGCGACGATGCGGTGGTGACCAGCTCGCCATTGATCAGGTTGGGATAAAGATGCGTCATGAATCTCTCCACTCGTTATGATTGCTATTGCTCATAGCATTCTTGTCAGCGCGCTTCCAGAGCCTTGTCCTCATTGGCGCGCTTGATCAGGTACTGGCGAATGTTGTCCGCATCCTCGGGCTTCAGGGCCGACTTGAACGACACCATGCCGTTGTGCTGCAGCGCGCCGTCGATCACTACCGACCGGATGGCTTCGGGAGCGTTGAGCGCGGCGGAATGGCGCAGGTCCGGATTCACGCCGCCGGCAACCGCCGCATCGCCATGGCAGACGTTGCAGTAACGGCCATAGAGCTCGCCACCAGCCTTGACCTGTTCAGGCGTGCCGGTGAAGGGCGGCGGGTCGAGCACCATCTTGGCCATTGGCGGAGCGGCAGGCAGCGCAGCCTTGCCGCCGAGCTTGAACACGACGAGGCGGCTGATGTTGCGCTGCTTCTTGGCCTTGTGCGCAAGGACGCCGGTGGCGACGTCCCAGACGCCTCCCCATCCGACCATGACCGCGACGTACTGTTCGCCGTCAATCGCATACGTCATCGGTGCGGCAATGATCCCGCTCTGGGCCGGGAACGACCAGAGCCGCTTGCCCTTGTCCGCGCTGTAGGCGACGAAATCACCGCCCGCGGTCCCCTGGAACACGAGATTGCCGGCGGTCGAAAGAATGCCACCGTTCGACGGGCTTGGCAGTTCGACCTTCCACGCGGCCTTCTTCGCGACCGGGTCCCACGCCACCAGCGTACCGGTAGTCGCGCTCATCGCGGCGGAGCGAGCCTTGGCATCGGCCGGCATTGCGGTGACGTACCCGTCGAGGCCAGTCTGGAAGCCGATATCGGTCGCCTTCCAGTCCTTGGCAGCGGCGTAGGGGAACGCCGCGTTGTTTACCGGCAAGTAGAGCAGGCCCGTCTTCGGGCTGAAGCTCTGCGGCTGCCACGAGTGCGCACCGACCGCGCCGGGCAGGCTGACGAATGGCGCGCCCTTTTCGTAACGGGCGGCGGGGTTGACCGTGGCCTTGCCGGTGTTCGGGTCAATGCCGGTCGCCCAGTTGACCGCAACGAAAGGCGTTGCCGAGATGAACTGGCCGGTCTTGGCATCGAGCACGTAGACATGGCCGTTCTTGGGGGCATGCAGCACGACATGACGCTGCTGGCCACCGATGTTCAGGTCCGCCAGCGTGATCTGTTGGGCGCTGTCGAAGTCCCAGCGGTCTTCCGGTGTTTCCTGGAAATGCCAGGCATATTCGCCCGTATCGGCATTCACCGCGACAATCGATGAGGTATAGAGGCTGTCGCCCTCGCGGCCCGAGGCAGCGGGGTTCCACGGCTCTGCGTTGCCGGTGCCAAACAGCACGAGATTGGTGGTGGGATCATAGGTGATCGCATCCCACACGGTGCCGCCACCGCCGAGCTTCCACCATTCGCCAGCCCAGGTCTTGGCGGCGTTCTCCATGGCCTTGTTCTCGAAGCCATCGGCGGGGTTGCCGGGGACGGTGTGGAACTTCCACACTTCATTGCCGGAGTTCACGTCATAGGCCGCGATATAGCCGCGCGCCTTGTATTCCGAACCGCCGCTGCCGATCAGCACCTTGCCCTTCACCACGCGCGGTGCGCCGGTGATGGTGTAGTCCTGCTGATTGGGCACGACGACCTTCGACCACACCGGCTTGCCGGTCTTCTGGTCGAGAGCGACGAGGCGACCGTCGAGCGTACCGACAAAGACCTTGTCGCCATAGAGCGCAACACCGCGATTGACCGCATCGCAGCAGGCCCTGACCAGCGTTTCGCGCGGCACTTCCGGGTCGTAGGACCACTTGAGCGCGCCGGTCTTGGCATCGAACGCCTTCACCATCGACCACGCGGTCGAGATGTAGAGCGTGCCGTCGTGCATCAGCGGGGTGGCTTCCTGCCCCCGTGCGGTCTCCAGATCATGGAACCACGCAAGGCCGAGCTGGCCGACGTTGGTATCGTTGACCTGGGTCAGCGGGGAGAAGCGCTGCTCGCCGTAATCGCGCCCGTAGCTCAGCCATTCGCCTTCGGGCACTTGCGCGATCATCGCATCGGTGACGCCTGCGGTAGCGACGGCGACCTTGTCGCCATCGCTCTTGATGTTGCACGCCGCCAGCGGCAGCAGTGCGGCCATCAGGCCCAGGACCTTCAAACGCATATCCAGCTCTCTCCCGACTGTCCGTTTTCCGGATCAGTTGACCATACGATCGGCGTTGCCCCAATAGGGAACCCGCAGCGCCTTCTTGTCCATCTTGCCCGCAGCGGTGCGCGGAATCGAGTCGATAAACGTGACAGATTTCGGCGCCTTGACCCCGCCCAGGCGCTCCTTGGCATAGGCAATGATTTCAGCCTCGGTGATGCCGTCTGCCACGACCACCGCGTGGACCTGCTCGCCCCACTTTTCGTGCGGAATGCCGAAGACGCAGGCCTCGCGCACTTGCGCAAGCTCGGTCACGGCAGCTTCGACTTCGGCGGTGAACACGTTGAAACCGCCCGAGACGACCATGTCCTTCTTGCGGTCGACGATATAAAGGTAGCCGTCCTTGTCGAACTTGCCGACGTCGCCGGTGTGGTGCCAGCCGAACTTGCGGATTTCGGCGGTTTCCTCGGGTTTCTCGAAATAGGAATGCGTGACGAGTGCGCCGCGCACGCAGATCTCGCCCGCTTCACCAAGCGGCACTTCGTTGCCATCATCGTCAAGCAGCGCGACCTTGATCGAGCGGGTCGGCTTGCCGCAAGCGGCCAGCTTTTCAGGTGACGAGGTCGCAAACTTCGCCACATCCTCAGGCGGGAACCACGCCACGATCATCGGGCATTCGACCTGACCATAGGACTGGCACATCGCCGGGCCGAACACCTCGACTGCCTGGCGCAGCTTTTCCGGGCTGCAGGGCGAGCCGACGAGGATGAAGATGCGCAAGCTGGAATAGTCGTGGTCACCCAGCTCCGGCGAAGCGAGCAACTGGTAAAGCGCCGTCGGTGGCAGGTACATGTGGGTGACCTTGTACTCCGCGATCGTGCGCAGCACGCGCTGGGCGTCGAAACCGGGCAGGATCACCTGCGTGGCACCAAGGCTCAGCGTGGAAAGTGCAATCGGGCCGGCGGCGTGGGTGATCGGGGCAGAAACCAGCGCGACCGGAGAATCGGTGCGCCCGCCCATGCCGTCGGCTGCGGTCTCGATCATCGTGCCCCAGCCGAGGTTGGTCACGTTCGCGCCTTTCGAGGGGCCAGTGGTCCCGCCGGTCGGGAAGATGCCGACCATGTCCATCAGGTTGCCGAACGCATCGATCTCGGGCTCGACGAAATCGGCTTCGCTCACGCCGGCCATGAACTCGTCGAGGCTCGGGTCATTGCCCATGCGCTGATCAAGGCAGACGAAGTGCTGGAGCGTCGGGCAAAGGTCCTTGAGCTGCTGGACTTCGTCGGCCTTCGACGAATGATAGACCAGCCACTTGAGGCGCACGTAATTGATGTAGGCGGCGTTGGCATCGATCGCGTTGCGGGTGTTGACCGGAATCCACTTGCCGTTGGCGCGCCACATCGCCAGCAGCACGACCAGCAGCATGCCGTCGTTCGGGCCATAAAGGCCGAGGCAGTCCTGGTTCTCGAAGCCGCCCTTCTGCAGAGCTGCAGCGATGCGTTCGGACAGGGCCTTGGTCTCGGCAAAGGTCAGCTTGAGGCCGGTCTCGGTATCGACGATGGCGAGACGCTGCGGATCGCGGTCATGGCCGCGGTCAAAGTAGTCGATGGCGCGCATTGGTTATCCCCAACGGTTGATTTCTGGCCCCGGCGCCCAGGCGCGGAGCGGTTCGGAAACGGTCGATCTGGCAAGCGCCGCCTGAACGCTGGGCTGTTCCAGCGTGCGGTCAAGCCACGCGGTCGTCAGCGGCGCATGGGCGAAAGCGCCGGGGCGCAGAACCTGCATCCCGGCGAGCCAGGAACAAGTGACGAGGTCGGCAATCGAGAATGTGCTCATCAGCCATTCGCGACCATCGGCCAGCTGCTTCTCGCAGCGCTCGACAGCGGCGGCGACTTTGGTCTCGCTGTCGGCCACTTGGGCAGCATCGACAACATCGTCGTTAAGCGCCTGCCAGCGCTGGCGCAGGTCGTCCGACACGATGCGCGCTGTAAGACTTGCAAACTCTTCGGCAGGGATAGCGATTATGGCCTGCTGCGAGGTGGCGAGATTGCCGAGCAGCGCGGCAGCAGGCGACAAGCGCTCGGTGATCTGGCGGCACCACATCATCATTTCCCAGCGCGCATAGGCGTCCGCCGGTTGCAGCCCGACCCCGCCCGCCGCTTCGTCGAAATACTGCGCCAGGAACACGGACTCGGTCATGGCCTCGCCATTGATGACGAGCACCGGCCCTTCACCCTCGATGCACAGGTCGAGCGCAACCGAGTCGGCAATGCCGGGCAGCGCATGGCGCTCACCGGCAAGCAGGTCGATGCGGCGACATTCGATGTCGAGGCCCGATTGCGCCAGCGCGGCAAGCACGGTCAGCGAAGCACCGTTGGGCTCGCCGTGGTAAAGAACCGCACTCATGCCTCGATCTCCGCCATGATCAGGCCATAGCGATGGGCTAGGTCCGTCTTGCCCATCGCCCAGGTCTTCTTCACCGCGTCGCGGGTGTAGACCCGCTTGAGCCAGCGCATGATGTTCGGCGTCTTGTCCTTGCCGGCCAGATCGGGCTGCGAAAGGGGCAGCGAATAGGTGCTGTTGAAGATGTTGATGTCGGCCAGGCTGTACTCATGCGAGCCGACGTAGGGCCGCTTGCCCAGTTCCTCTTCAAGCTTGGCAATGCCGAGGCCGACGCGGCGGCGGCTTTCAGCCATCTCGCTTTCCGAGAAATCGCCGTTGATCGCCTTGCGCCAGGCCACGCGGCGTTCGGGCAGCGGGATGCGATCGATCGCGGCGTCGAGTTCGGCGGGATCGCGCTGGCGGACCATCGGCCCGACGAACACGCTCCAGCCGATCATCGAGAAGCTGGGGCCAAGCCACTGATCCATGAACTTCATCCACCAGCGCACCCGCCAGCGATCCTGCGCGTCCGACGGCATGAGGTCAGGCCCGTCAAACCGGTCGTTCACGTATTCCATGATCGCGGTGCTCTCGGTCAGCACCAGGCCATTGTGCGTCATCGCCGGGATCGTGCCCTGCGGATTGATCGCGAGGTAATCCGGCTTGTGCTGGTCGAACTGCAGCATGTCGATGTAGTGGCTGGAAAAGGGCACGCCTTTTTCCATCAGCGCCAGCATCGGCTTGCCCGAGTTGGCGTTGGGTTCCCAGTGATAGAGAGTTACCGCGTCCATCTGTTGCCCACTGGTTGCATCGCCTCTCTCCCGATTCCGATACGCGCCGGAATTTGTTAGTAACACATACTAATTGCGCGAGAGCGCGGGTCAAGCCCGCATGCTGTCGAAATACGCATTGAGGAATAAGACGCGGGTGGGGCAGACGGCCATTCTGAACGTTTCACCGAGTGAAAACGGACGGCACGTTAAAAGGGGCACGTCCCGACAGGAACGCACCCCTTTTTGCAGACTGCTGGCTTTGCGCCGGGACTGTCTAGCGCGCAGTCATCGTCCAGAGGAAAAGATGCGTGCGGCCGGAGAGGGGGGCGGCAGCACGAATCTCTTCCGAGAGACGCAAACCCTGCGCCTCCATGACCCCTCTTAGCGCAGTCCAGTCGCTCCAGCGTGTGAGCCCTGTCACGACTTGAGGGAATTTGATCGCACGCGCAGCATCAGCCGAACCTAGGGCAAGGTCGATCGACCGGCCCGGAGCCCGTGTTGCAGCGAAGGCAGCGGATTCAGGAATGCGGCTGTCAAACACCACCAGTGGCCGCGGGCTCGCCACGGCTGCCATCGCGGGCGTTGCGACAACAGCGCCTGCCAGTGCACTGCCCTTGAGCATCGAGCGACGGGAAACGCGCATCAGCCCGCCTTTCCGAGGTACTTCGCCACGGCATCAAGCTCGGCGTCGGTCAAATCGACCTTGGTCTGCTGCGGCATCGCGCCCTTGCCCATGCGGACCACGGTCTTGACGTAATCGGCAGTCAGGTCGGTGCGGTTGGCGAGCAGGCCCTTGTCAGGGCTGTTGCCGGCCATGACCTGTTGCTTGGTCAGGAGGTTGGTGCCCATGCCGCCGGTCAGGTGGCAATAACCGCAATGCACCTCGAACAGCACCTTGCCATCGCCGCCGGGCTTGAGCCTGTCGCCTGTCGGTGCGACCGGGCGCATCTGGTAGGGCGGCGGGGGCCGGGCGGTGGCCCCGGAGGTGCCGCAAAGACGGCGGTTGCGGCAACGCCGAGCGCCGCGACGAGAACGAGCGAAGCGCGGTTCATACCCCAGTCCCCTTGGCGTTGCTCCTGCCGCGCGCGTCCGCATAGGCAGCGGGCCAGATGCCCTGCTTGCCCGGCGCTATGATGCCATTGGGATCGAGCGCGTTCTTCACCTTCTCGCCGAAGCGACGCAGCGCGTGGTTGTTGAAGTCGAAGGTTTCCATCACCGGATCCATCCAACCGAGGTGCGTGCGGTATTCGGCATAACCGGCCTTGGCCGTCTCGGTGATCAGCGCGTCGAACAGCTTGCGCATCTTGACCACCTCGGCCGCATTGTCGCGGTCGTACATCAGCATGTTGACGTTGTTGGCAAAGCGCCCGCCGATGGTGAAGCTGGCGTAGAAGTCGACGTCGAAGTCGGCGATGATCTTGCGGCTGCGGGCCATTTGATCGAGCACGTGCTTGCCGGTGGCCGGGACTACTGGCGAGAAGCCCATGTGCGCCCCGCGTCCGCCGATCCAGTCCGACATCTGCAGCGGCACGGCTGATGGAATGCCCATCGTCGTGTCGACGCCGTGGATGTAGTCCCCGGGATGCCACCAATGCTCTTCGGGAGCGGCGGCCAGATTACGCTTCATCGCCGCCTTGACCACTTCGGCCTTGGCCTTGACCACGCTTTCCTCGCCATAAAGGCGCAGCGCGACCTGCCAGTAGCCAAGCTTGTGCTCCTTCAGCAGTTCCTCGACGCGCCATTCGGGAATGGCCGATGGCTTGTCCCAGAAGTCCTGCCGTTGGCCCTTGAGGACCATCTTGCCCAGCCACGACGGTATGAACACGTTCTGGTCGATCAGGCCCGAAATCTTGAGCGGGGCGATGGTGTCGACCACCCAGCCGATGTCCTCGACCTTCGGGATGTCCCACACGACCTCGAGCGAGCTTTCCGGCGCAGGTTGCAGCCACACACCGGCCTTGGTCACCACGCCCAGGTTCGATTGCGAGAAGGCGAGGTCGAAGGTCGGGCCATAGCTCATCGGAAAGAGGTGCCAGGCCGGATTGTTGCTCATTGCGCCCATGCCGGTGCGGACAAGGTCGCCATCGGGCAGCACGGCCTCGATCCCGCAAAGATTGCGGGCGTGCAAGCCATAGGGCGTGTAGCCGATGCCATGTTCGAGGGCGTTGCCCAGCACCGAACCCCAGGCATTGCCCGGCACCGACATCCACAGCGGCGCCTTCTCACGCTGGATGTGCTCGTAAAGGTCGAAGAAACCGACGCCCGGCTCGACCACGCAATAGGCAAGCTTGCTGTCCAGCTCGAGCACCTTGTTCATGCGGCCAAGGTCAAGCACCACCGTGCCCGGCAGGCGCGGCGCGGCAGTGCCGTAGCCCAGGTTCTTGCCGCGTGCGACGGGCCACAGCGGCGTCTTGTGCTCGTTTGCCAGCCGCACGATCGCGCGCACTTCCTCGACCGAGGCAGGTGCGACCGCAGCCGATGCCGGCCACTCCTCCGTGCTGCCGGGCGCGTAAGTATCTGCATAGGCGTCGCGGTCGGCGTCCGAGTCCATCACCCAGTCCTTGCCGACCACGCCGGCGAAGGCGGTCATTGCCGCCTGGAACTGCTTGGGACTGACGCGCGGAGGCAGGTGCAGCTTCAAGGCGTGGACTCTCCCGTCACTTCTTTTCTAACAATTGTTATTGTTTGCAGGACTTGTGATATGCCGTCAAGCCTCACGTCAGCGCGTAATACTTCACGTAATTCCCGTCCGGCTTGCGCTCGCCCACGCCGATGAACACATGCCGCGTCAGCCAGTCGTGCTTGCCCTTGCTGGTCTCGAAAGTGGGCTGGGCGCGCAGGTAGTATTCCGCGTGCGGCACCGGCTCTCCCCCGGCAAAGGCCCAGGCACGCAGGCGGTCCATCGTTCCCGGCTCGCGGCCCCACAGGAAGCCCTTGTTCTGCATGTAGATCAGCGTGCCATCATCGACTTCGAGCACATAACGCGCGTCGAACACGGCTGTGTCGTCAGGCCGGAAGAACGCATAATCGCCGCCCGAATTGGGCACCGCCCTGCCCTTCAGGCGCGGCCCTTCGAACTCGCCTTCGTCCACGTAGACCGCGCTACGCATGCCCCCGAAGGCAGGTCCGGCACCATCTGGACGCGGGTGAAGCGCAACCGGCAGGCGAAGGCGAATTCGAGGCGAGGATTGTCGAGCGTGGAGAAGTCCATGAGTTGCCTCAATAGTTCGAGAGGATCGTCAGGCTCGGCCCGTCAAGCGGCTTGCCGGCCTTCTGCTTGGCAAGCTCGTCGGCACGGGTCTTGCCCTGCAGGTCAATCAGATAGGCGTGGATCGCATCGGCATCGCCGGGCGAGAGGATATCGTCCCAGCGCGGCATCCCGTTCGGCGTCAGCAGCCCTTGCAGCACGATCTGGCGGAACGCCTCGTGCGTGCCCGGCTGCATCCGGCGCAGATCGGGCGTGATCGAGCGCGGCTGGTTGGCGTGGCAAATGGCGCAGTTGCCAAAGAACAGCCCCTGCCCCTTTGCGATGGTGGCCGCGGTGACGCCGGCGGACTGTGCAGGGGGCTCGGGCGCGACTTCCAGTGGCGGCAGCAGATCGGGCATCGGCACCGTGCCGCCACCCAGCTTGAACACCAGCAACCGGTTCATGTTGCCGCGCGTGTAGGCAGCGGAATAGCGCGGCACGAACGGATAGCCGCCCCCGCCCCATCCGGCCATGACCGCGATGTACTGCACGCCACCGACCTCGTAGGTCATTGGCGCCGCCATGATCGGGGTGCCGGTGTCGATTTCCTTGAGCAGCTTTCCGGTCTTCGTTTCGCGCACGAACAGCTTGCCGGTGACGCCGCCATAGATGGTAAGGCCCGATGCAGTCGTCAGCACGCCACCACGATCCTGCCAGCCAGCGGTGTCGGCCGACCAGACGGTCTTGCCGGTCAGCGGATCGATCGCGCGGATCTGCGCAGTGGCTGGTTGCCGCAGCGCTTCCTGATAGGCAGGCAGCTTGCGCACGGCATCACCGAACTCGGGCGGAAATGCCGCCAGCGCTTCCTTCACATCGGGCGTGAAGATAAGCGCCGCGTCGTTGTTGAGCCCGCGCGCCTTGAGCGGCTTGGCCCCCGGCGTCATGAAGATCAGGTTGCCCATGTCGAGCACGGCGCCAATGTAGAGCCCGGTCGCCGGGTCGTAGCTGGCCGGATGCCAGTTGCGCGCACCGGTCGTGGCCGGGAACACGATCTTCGGGCCGGTGGTATAGTCCGCCGCTTCCGGATCAAGGATCGGGCGTCCGGTTTTCTGATCGATGCCCTTGGCCCAGTTGGTGCGCACGATGGGATTGGCGCGCAGCAGCTTCCCGTCGCGCCGGTCGAGAATGTAGAGGTAGCCGTTCTTGGGCGCGTGCAGCACGACCGGACGGTTCTCGCCATCGATGTCTATGCGCGTGAAGATCATCGGCTGCGTGGCGGTGAAGTCCCAGTTGTCGCCCGGCGTTTCCTGATAGTGCCACTTCATCCGCCCCGTCTTCGGATCGAGCGCGACGAGGCTGGCGAGGTAGAGGTTGTCCCCGCCCGCCGGCGAGCGCTTCGACGTCGCATAGGGCCCGCCGTTCCCGGTGCCGACGAGGACCAGCCCGGTTTCCGGGTCGTAGTTGATCGCATCCCACGGACTACCGCCACCGCCGATGTCCCAGCGGCTGTTCGGGTCCCAGGTCTTGAGCGCGGCTTCAAGCTCCGGCGTCTCCTGCGGCCCGAGCTTCGGATCGTGCGGCACGACATGCCAGCGCCAGCGCAGCTTGCCAGTGTCGAGATCGAGCGCAGTGACATAGCCACGCACGTCGTATTCCGCGCCGCCCATGCCGATCACCACGACATCGCCCGCAACTTCCGGGGCGCCAGTGGAATTGTCGCCCTTGGCGCGGTTCTCGATGAAGTCGCTCTTCCACACGACCGCGCCGGTCCGCGCATCGAGCGCGTACATCCAGCCATCGAGCGACGCGACGAACACCTTGCCCCGCGCCACGGCGACACCGCGATTGACCATGTCGCAGCAGACCGTGCGGTTGACCTGCATGTCGACTTCGGGCTCGAAGCGCCACAGTTCCTTGCCGCTCGCCGCATCGAAGGCATAGGCGCGACCGGCAGTGCCCGACGTATAGAGCACGCCATCGACGACGACGGGGGTCGCTTCCTGCCCCCGGAAGGTGTCGAGATCAGCCGCCCAGGCGAGGCCGAGTTGGCTGACATTCTGCGCATTGATCGCGGTCAGGCGCGAATGGTGCGTCTTGCCGGAATCGCCGCCGGGACTGGCCCACTCCCGCCCTGCACCCTCGGTCAGCGCTGTGGCCCCGCCGAGCGAGCAGGCGGCAAGGCCAAGAAACAGACTGGCAAGCAGCTGGCGCATCACAGCGCGTCCCATGGGCTGGGCATGCGGTAGGGCACGGTAATGAAGTTCGCCTCGATCTGCTCGATCATGCCGTGGTCGATCTTGAACAGCTCGGAAATATAGAAGCTGTGCGGGCGCAGCACGGGGCTTTTCACGGTGCGCCCGTCGGTCAGCTGGAACTCCCGCAAGCGGCCGGAATGGTCGATGAAGCCGAACGCCAGCACCAGCCCGCGCTCCTCATCCACCAGCGGGAAGCGGCGGGCGCGCAAGTCGTCGTCGTAGCGATAATTGCCCATGCGGAACTGCTCTTCGCAGCCGAGCGCCGAGACCGGCACGATCTTGGCGAAATCGGGATTGCGCGTGGTCTGGACTCCGTTTTCCACCCGGTTGCAATCGGGGTGGAACTTCGTGTGGATCGTCCCGTCATTGCGCTGGAGCGTGTCGAAGTAGCCGTTCGACAGGCGCACCATTTCCTCGCGCGTAACCGGCGCTTGCGCTTCGCGGTGCAGGATCGGCTTGTCCCAGTAGCGGCAGTTCTCGAACTTGATGCCACTGTCGGACTGGCGGACGATCAGCATCTCGCACTCCACGATGCGCCCCGCTTCGTTCAGCCCCAGCCGCAGGGTGAAGGCGGATTCCTCGATGGGTTCGATCACCGTGCCGAAATAGCCCACCTGACCCGTCTTCACATCGGCAAAGCGCAACTGATAGTCGCCCAGCCGGTCGATAGTGCCCCAAACGCCGTCGCCAATCTCCAGCATGACGTTGTTCTCGCTGTGATGCGCGCCCGGCGCCCAATCGAGCGCGTGCGGATCGCGCGCGTTCAACGCTGCCAGGAACCGGTCAAGAACGGCATAGAGCTCGGCGCGGGTCATCGATTCTCCCAAGACAAATTGAGGCTTTGACGGCCTTCTCAGGTCAAGGCATACTCTACCAATTGTTATAAATAAAGGGGAGAGGCGCATGGCGCGGACACAGGCGGAACAGGCCAACCACGACCTCGTGCTGGAGATGTATCACAAGGTCCTGATCGCGATGGATAGCAGCGCGGTCGACCGCTACATCGCGCCGGGTTACGTCCAGCATTCCTCGCTGGCCGAGCCGACAGTAGAGGCGCTCAAGGGCTTCCTCGACCGCGTGCGAGCCGAATCGCCCGAGGCCACGCAGACCATCCACCGCAGCTTCGTCGATGGCGACCATGTCATCACCCACACCCATGTGGTGCGCTGGCCGGGCGATCCGGGCCTTGCCGTGGTCGATATCTTCCGGGTGGAAGACGGCATGATCGTCGAGCACTGGGACGTAATTCAGGATGTTCCGGCCCAGCCGGTCAACCCCAACAGCATGTTTTGAAGGGAGAAGAACGATGCGCCTCGTATTCGCAGCAATTGCCCTCGCCCTCACCGCCAGTGCCGCGCAGGCGAAGGAATGCAAGCTGACCCCGAAGCAGGTCGTCAGCAACTTCATGGACGAGTTCTACATCCAGAAGAAGGTCCGCTCCTCGTTCGAGCGCTGGGTCGATCCCGGTTACATCCAGCACAACCCCTATGCCGCCACCGGCCGTGAAGCCGCCATCGGGTTCCTCGAGAAGTTCGTGGCCGAAAACCCCGGCCAGCGCACGACGATCCACCGCATCATCGCCGATGGCAATCTTGTCGCGGTCCATAGTCACGGCTGGATTGAAAACGGCGACGCAGCGGCCAAGCGGGGCTTTGCCGTGGTTGACATCTTCCGTGTCGAGGGCTGCCGGGTGATGGAGCATTGGGACGTGCTTTCGCCCGTGCCGGAGGCTTCGGCCAATACCAACACGATGTTTTGAAACTCCCTGCCCGTCATCCCGGCGCAGGCCGGGATCCATAACGGCGCAATCGTGCGGGACAGAGAGGCAATGGACCCCGGCCTGCGCCGGGGCGACGAAGAATTGGACTAGGAGCAGCGAACTATGCGGTTCGACAACAAGTGCGTGGCAATCCTTGGCGGCAACGCTGGCATCGGCCTTGCCGCAGCGCGAATGTTTGCCGCCGAGGGTGCCAAGCTCGCCATCACCGGGCGCAACGCCGAAACCTTGCGTGCGGTGGCCGAAGAGCTTGATGCCCTGTGCGTCCGCTCGGACATCGGCGACCTTGGCCAGACCGAAGCGGCGCTGGGCGAGATCGAGGACGCGCTTGGCGGAATCGACGTGCTGTTCGTCAACGCTGGCGTCGGCGGGTTCGCAATGGTCCCCGACGTCACGCCCGAGTTCTGGGACCATATCCACACAGTGAACCTGCGCGGCGCGTTCTTTGCGATCCAGAAGGCGCTGCCAATGATGCGCGACGGCGGGTCGATCGTCATCACCGGCTCTATCGGATCGACCGCCGCGGTGCCCGGCAATGTCGCCTATGCCGCCGCCAAGGCTGGCCTCAGGGCGATGGCGCGCATCGTCGGCAAGGAACTGCTGCCGCGCCGTATCCGGGTAAACATGGTCAGCCCCGGCCCGACCGACACCGAAATCTTCAAGCGCGACGCTACGCCTGACGAGATCCAAGGGATGCGCGACATGCTCTCGTCGGTCGTGCCGATCGGCCGCATGGGCACTGCGGAAGAAGTGGCGTGCGCGGTGCTGTTCCTCGCCAGTGCGGAGGCCAGCTTCATCAACGGCGTGGACCTCAGCGTCGATGGCGGGTGCATCGAACTGGGCTGACTACTGGTTCGGCCCCGCCTCGGCCGCGCCCTTCAGCGTAGTGCCTGTGCTATCTGGCAGCGTCCAGATGATCAGGTTCAACACCATGATCCCGGCGAGCGTCAGCATCAGCACCGGCCGCTTGCGCTCACCCCGGCGCAGCAGGAACACCGCCCCACCGACCAGAGCAATGGCGGCCAGCATCATCAGCGAAAGCGCGGCATCAAGCATGCAGGATTCCTTGAATGCGGCACCGGCCCGCTCCTCCGGCCCGACCACCCGGCAGTGCCTCCTATGGGTGGTCGGGCCGGAGGAGCGGGCCGGTGCCGCCAATCAGAATCCGTTAGCGGCTGAACAGGCCCTTGGCCATACCGGCAAGATCGTCGAGCGGATTGCCGTCGCCGTCCCTGTCAAGGAACGCCGAAACCTTGCTCAGCGCATCGGGATTCTGGCCGAGCGCCGAGGCAAAGCTCGCCAATGCGCCCTCGCCGCCGATATGGCCGACGATCTCCTGCAGCTTCGAAGCATCGAGCCCGGAATTGGCCGCTGCCGTCTCGATCGTGTCGCCTTTCGACTGGTGCCCCGCCGCCAGCGCCGCAATCGCGTTCTCCGCCATGTCGGGATCGATGCCGACCTTTGCCGCAAGGTTCTTCACATCGACATTGCCGGCCACCTGGCCAAGGATCGAATCGAACAGGCTCATTGGAAATCCCCTTCTCTGCCGCATGCAGAGTAACAGGCGTCAGTCAGACTTCCAGAGCGTGAATTTCCGCCCGCCGCCTTGCCCCATCGCGCCGCACCAGCAACGCCGAATACTCCGGCACCTCGATCCACGTGGCGAAATCGCGGGTCAGCGGCTCGGAAGCGACAATCACGCTGTCGGCATCGATGGCGCCGCCGGTCAACTTCCATTCGCCCTCGTGCAGGCCATAGTCGCGTCCGCAGGTGTACCACATCGAGAGATACTCCGAGCTGCCCTGCAGCGCGCCCGCATCGAAGTGCCCGAAGTCGAAAGTGAAACGCACCGCAGCGAGGTTGGTGCCATCGCAGAACATCAGGTTGGTCGAACTCGACCGCGTAATCCCATGCCGCGCCCGCGCCTCGCGCAGCACGCTCAAGGCATGGCGGATGGCGGCGAGGATGGCGTCCGGCTCGTTGATCCCGCCCGGATCGGGAAGTGCCGAGACGACCAGCGCATAGATCCATTCGCTGTCGGTAGAGCCCTGGATCTGCCTGGCGAACTCGGGCCGGATATGCGGGGCAAGATCGAAGCGCATGTCGCGAAATCCCGCAAGATCACCGTTGTGCGCCATGGACAGGGGCACCCCATCGAAGCGGAAGGGATGGCAGTTCTGCTCGTTGATCTGGACGGTCGAGTTGTAGGGCACGCCGCGAATGTGGGCTAGCAGTGCGGATGAACGCAGCTTTCCGGCCAGCGCCTTGAGATTGCGGTCGAACAGCGCGACTTGCGTCGTGCGATAGCGGAAGGGCACGTTGGGGCATGGCTTGCTTCGTCCCACGCCGCCATGCCGAAGCCTGCCAGATTCAGCATTTGCAGCATCTGCGCGCCGATGGTCTGGTTGAGCAGCGAGGAATCAGGCGCATAGAGCAGGTCGTCGAGCAGGACTGGCGTGCCGAGATAGCTCAGGATGCGGCACATCAGCCCAGCTCCCCGGCATGGTTGAACCGCGCCAGGGACAGCGAGCGCCCGAGATGGCGATTGGCCTTGCGCTGGTCCTGCACCAGTTGCCGACCGAATGCGGCGTGGAGCGCGGGCAGCCACGGCGGCGCCTCTCTCTCCAGCGCGGCCAGCGTATGGCCAGGAAGATGGACAAGTTGCGCCTGTTCCGCCGCCGTCACCAGCAGGGGCTGCGGCCCGCCGTCGCTGTGGCCGGTCAGGCCGACAAAGCAGCCGGGTCCGAACACGAAGACCTGCTCCGCCATTGCGCCCCGTGGCACCGCTGCGCGCACTGCCCCGCGCAAGACAAGAAACAGGCCGTCCTGGCTATCGCCGGGAGCAGCGACCTTAGCACCCCGCCGCGCTTCCAGCAGCGTCCCCGTCCCCACAACATTCTCGATCCCCTTCAGGCGACCAAGCCCTCGCGCCAGCGCGGCAGCATCGACACGCGACGGGACCGGTCCCGGGCCGGAATGCAATTGCCGCAGCGAAAGAGGATCGAAATGCCCCTCGGAAACGATCCGCTCCAATGTCTGCCGAGTGCGCGCGGCCACGAGGCGGCGCAAGGCGTGGCCGAGTTGCATGGCCCAGTCCGAGCCATCGGCCAGCAGCGCCCGAAAGCGGCGGCCTGACACCACCAGCCCGCACGTGTCCTCAACCGCCTTGACCCGGGCCGAACGCGGGCCGTCGTCCAGCAGCGCAAACTCGCCCACGACTTCGCCGGGACGGATCGCCGAGATTACCGCATTGTCGTCACCCGGGATGCGCGCGGCGATTTCCAGCAGGCCTTTTTCGACAAGGTAGAGTGCATCGGCATGATCGCCTTGCCGGAACAGCACCTCTCCCGCGCCGACGGCAAACGGCGAGGCATTGCCCAGCAGTGCCGCCCACGTCTCGCGATCGAACCCGGCAAGTTGCGCCGGTGCCTGCGCTCTCTCTCCCATGGCGGGAGATTGCGCCTGCCCCGCCGTAACGTCAATCTGCCTCGGCGAGCGCCTGCAACTGGTCGGCGCAGGCGTTCCACCCGGCTTCGAAGCCCATCTCGGCGTGGCTCTGCATGGCCTCCTCGGTCCAGTGCCGGGCGCTGGCGGTATAGCGCGTGCCATCGCCCTCCGGCGCCACTTCCCAGATACCGATCATGAACGGTCCCGATGGCTCGAAGTCATGCGTCACCGCATCTGTCGTGATAAACCGCCGGCCTTCCTCCCAGGCGAGGAATATCCCCTCCTGCGGCATCTCCTCGCCATCCGGGCCGTGCATGACCATCGCCGACCGGCCTCCGGGCCGACGCTCCTGAGCGACCATGGTGATGTGCCACGGCTTGGGGCACCACCATTCCTCCTGCCGGTTGGCGAGCACGTCCCAGACCTTGACCGGGCTGGCCGCAATATACCGAGTGATCGAAAGCTCGTGCATGTCTGTCTCCTTGCATGTCAATCGCGATCGGGCGCACCAAGCGGGAAGTAGTGCCGGAACCGCCGGGCATCCTCGACGCAGCGCGCGACCGGCGGCAATGCCAGAAGGTGCGCGCGCCACGTCCGCAGGCGGGCGCAGTCATCGGGGATGCGCACCACCCAGTCGGCGTAGAACAGCGAGGGCGCGGCGGCGCATTCGATCAGGCTGATCGTCGCGGGCATCGCATATCCCGCCAGCCATGCGTCGATCCAGCGATAGGCGCGCGTGACGCGCTGCTCGACCCGCGCCTGCACTTCGGCCGAGACCGCCCCATGCCGGATCGCATCGTCGATGCTGTCCTGCATCGCGTTCATCACGTAATTGTCAAATACCCGGTCAATCATGCGCGTGCGGATCGCGTCGTCTGCTTCCACAGGCATGAGCGGCGCGGGACCGGGATGATGAAGCGCAAGATACTCGATGATCGAGGTCGCCTCGAACACCTCGCGCTGCCCATCTACCAGCAGCGGAAACTTGCCCATCGGACTGGCCTGCTGGACCCGTGCATAGGCGGCTTCGTGCTCAGGGTTTTCCGCATCAAGGCTATGGAATGTGAATGGCGTGCCATTGGCATAAAGCGCGATCAGCGCCTTCCATGTGTAGGATGAGAACGGGTGACCGTAGAGCGCGAGCATCAGGCTTCTCCTCGGACTGCGGCCTCAATCGCGGCATGATCGATCTTGTGCATGGTCATCATTGCGGTGAAGACGCGGGCGCGGACGGCGGGATCGCCATGGGCCATCCCGTTCGTGAGGACGCGCGGGGTGATCTGCCAACTCAGGCCCCACTTGTCCTTGCACCAGCCGCAAGCACTCTCGGCACCACCATTGCTGACGATGGCGTTCCAGTAACGGTCGGTTTCCTCCTGTGAATCGGTCGCGACCTGAAACGAGAACGCTTCGCTATGCGGGAACAGCGGGCCGCCGTTGAGGCCGATGCACGGAATGCCGAGTACGGTGAAATCGACTGTCAGCACCGTGTCGGCGGAACCGCCAGGAAAATCGGTCGGCGCGCGATGGCTGGCTCTGACATGGCTGTCGGGGAATGTTGCAGCGTAGAAACTCGCCGCCTCCTCGGCGTCGCCGTTGTACCACAGGCACACCGTTACTGGAGGGACGGTCATGCCTGCATCTCCGCGATCAGGGTCAGCGCCCCGCCATTGGCACCGCAATCGCTGCGCGCGATCATGCGATAATCCATCGGCGACTGCGGATCGGGCGCAGAAAAGCTCCAGCCAACCACCGCTTGGTCGAAGTCCGCCGCGCCCTCGTCATCGCTGGTCATCAATTCGTACCAGCAGAACGGAACAGCGCGGCTCACACCCTCTGCCCCAGATCGAGCATCGTGGTGAAGCCCCCGGTGATCATCCGCGTCCCGTCGAAGGGCATGTCCATCGGCTCGCTGCTTTCGGACATGAGCTTTTCCATCGCGGCGTGCGCGGCATCGCGGGTCTGCCGGTCAGGCCATTCCGCCCAGCTAAACACGATTGTCTCTTCGCTTGTCGCCTCAGTAGCGCGGTGGAAATCCGTGCGCTTGCCATGGGGCACATCTTCTCCCCAAGCCTCGACCACCCGCAGCGCGCCATGCTCGACCAGCATGGCGTCGAACTTGCGGGCGACTGCCTCGTACTTCTCGCGATTGGCGGTCGGCACCGCCAGCACGAACCCGTCTACATAGGGCATGGGCCTTCACTCCTCTCCGGCATCTCTCCCGAACAACATCGCGAGGTAGCGCCTCAGGTGCGCCAGTTGCTCTCGCGCCAGTTCCGCGGCGGTCTCATCGGGCTGGGTCTTGGCCAGGACGAACGCGCCCTGAATCACCGCCTGGACATGCCGCGCAAGGCTGGCTCCTGTCGTGCTCGCTACGCCGCACTGTGCCACCGCTGCGTCGAGATCCGCTTCAAGCGCCCGCGCATTGGCCATGATGCTGGCTTCAGCCGCGACGCGAATTGCCGCGCTCGATCGAAACGCTTCTTGCACCAGGGTCCCGGCCACGCACGAGAAGGCCTCCGGCGGCCCGCCGATCAGAGCGATACGCAGATCGATGTAGCCCAGCACCCGGTCGACCGGATCGGGCAGGGCGTGAAAGGGCGCCTCGGCGAAGAACCCGCCGGTGCTCGCCGACCAGTACTCTGCCGCCGCCACGCCGAGCGCTTCCTTCGAGGCGAAGTGATGGAAGAACGCACCCTTCGTCACCCCGGCCTCGGCACAAAGCTGATCGACCGAGGTCCCGGCAAAGCCGTTCGACCGGATCAGCTTTACCGCCGCCTCAAGCAGCTTGTCCTTCGCGGTCACTGCCGGAGGTCGAAAGGATCGATTCGGGATCACCCGGCCGGGCATACCAACCAGTTGGTATGCCACAAGCGCAAAGCGATGAGGCGTTTCCGGGAGGACGCAACCCGCCCTCCCGCACCCCGAGGTCACATGGCCATGATGCGCCGCGCAATCGGCTCTTCCATCGCCGCCACCGCCGCCCACGCTGGCCGCGCCGTGACACGCGCATACCACGCTGCCGTCTTGGGCCGCGTCGCTGCGTCGACACCGTGGCCAACATAGGCCAGCGTGCGGAACATCGAGGCGACGGCAATGTCGCCGAGGCTGAAGCTCTCGCCCAGCAGCCAGCCCTCGTCCGGCACAGCCGTTTCCAGCCAGTCCACCCAGCGCGGCAGTTCGGCCTCGCCCTGCAGGGCAATCGCCTCATCGCCACCGGTCTTGATCAGCTTCGGACCGACGAGGCGGTTGAACAGGATCTTGAGGCCCGACGCGCCCAGCACGGTGTCGGCAAACTCGTCCCAGAACACCGCCTTGCCGCGCAGTTTGGCATCGTCCGGGATCAGACGCGGTTCGGGGTATTGAGCATCAAGGTACATCGCAATCGCAGTCGAATCGGCCAGTTGGAAGCCGTCGTCGTCGATCGCCGGAATCTTGCCCAAGGGGCTGCAGGCGAGAAATTCGGGATCGCTGCTCCCCGGCCCGCCCCGTGCCAGATCGAAGGAAATGCCCTTTTCCGTAAGGACAACCGCCACCTTGCGCACGAACGGCGAAAGCATCGCGCCGTAGAGCTTCATCGAAATTCTCCCATTCTAACGGACAGGTTCCGTGAAACCTTATTGCAGCGCCGCGCCCGCCCGTATAGGCGAGGCAGCGATGAGCGAACTTCCGAACAGCCACGCGACGACGCTGCTCGCCGCGCCCGACACCGAAATCGATGTCCGCGAGACCTTCGGCATCGACATCGACATGAAGGTCCCCGCGTTCAGCCGCGCCGATGAGCGCGTGCCCGATCGCGATGAAACCTACGTGTTCGATCCGGACACCACGCTGGCGATCCTTGCGGGCTTTGCCTACAACCGCCGCGTGATGGTCCAGGGCTATCACGGCACCGGCAAGTCGACCCACATCGAACAGGTTGCCGCCCGCCTCAACTGGCCGTGCATCCGCATCAATCTTGACGCCCACATCAGCCGCATCGACCTCGTCGGCCGCGATGCCATCGTCCTGCGCGATGGCCTCCAGGTCACCGAGTTCCGCGAAGGCCTGCTGCCCTGGGCGCTGCAGACGCCGACCGCGCTGGTGTTCGACGAGTACGACGCCGGCCGCCCCGACGTGATGTTCGTGATCCAGCGCGTGCTGGAGACCGAAGGCAAGCTCACGCTGCTCGACCAGAACCGCGTGATCCGTCCGAACAAGCACTTCCGCCTGTTCGCCACCGCCAACACGGTGGGTCTGGGTGACACCTCGGGCCTCTATCACGGCACGCAGGCGATCAATCAGGGCCAGATGGACCGCTGGAACCTCGTCGTCGCGCTGAACTATCTGCCCGATTCGACCGAGGTCGAAATCGTCAGCAAGAAGGTGCCGACGCTCGATCCGAAGATCGTGGCCGACATGGTGCGCGTTGCGAACCTGACCCGCCAAGGCTTCATCAACGGTGATATCTCGACCGTGATGAGCCCGCGCACGGTGATCAGCTGGGCGCAGAACAGCCAGATCTTCAACAACGTCGGCTTCTCGTTCCGCCTCTCGTTCCTCAACAAGTGTGACGAGACCGAGCGCGTGCTCGTGGCCGAATACTACCAGCGCGTCTTCGGCAAGGACCTGCCTGAAAGCGTCGCACACCGCGGCTGAAACGGGTAATGGCAACGGCGGGCTCAGGCCCGCCGGGCCTCCTGGATGTCTGCGCCGGGAATCGCATCGGCCACTGGCTGGTATTCGGGCATGAGGGGCGTGACAGCCTCGATGCCGCAGTCCTGCCTCGCAAAACGTCGGGTAATCGGCAGGTCAGCGGCCGGAATTGCCCTGCTGATCAGATAGCCCTGCACCTGCTCGCAACCCAAGGCGCGCAGGCTCGCCAATTGCTCCTCGGATTCAACGCCCTCGGCGATGGTCTGCATGTTGAGCTTGCTCGCCAGATCCAGCACCGCCTCGATGATCGCGCTACTCTCGCTCCCGGCATTCATCTCGGTGATGAAGCAGCGGTCGATCTTGATCTTGTCGAACGGGAAGCTGCGCAGATAATTCAGCGACGAATATCCCGTCCCAAAATCATCGAGCGCGATCCTCACGCCCAGGGCATGCAGGCGCTCAAGCTGTTGCAGGTGCTCGTCGCATTCCTGCATCAGCATCGTCTCGGTAATCTCCAGCTCCAGCCGATGCGGATCGAAGCCGCTCGCCGACAGCGCCGCAATCACCTGCTTGAGCAAGGTGAAATCCGCCATTTGCGCTGGCGACACGTTCACAGCCACCGTCATGTCCGCCGGCCAGGTAGCCGCTTCCGCCAACGCCTCGCGCAGAACCCATTCGCCCAGAGCAACAATAAGGCCGGTCTGCTCGGCAATCGGGATGAAGACGTCGGGCGGGATGAGTCCACGCTCGGGGTGTCGCCATCGCAGCAGGGCCTCGAACCCGGCAATCCGGTCTCCGGCAAGCTCATGCAACGGCTGGTAGTGCAGCTCGAATTCCCCATCGGCGAGGGCACTGCGCAAATCCAGCTCCAGCCGCCCGCGCTCCTGCTTCAGTTCCTCCATGGCCGGATCATAGACGATCGCCGATCCGCGACCGCGCGATTTCGCCTCGTACAGCGCAAGGTCAGCGCTGCGCAGCAGGACTTCCGAAGTCGGCCCGTGTTCGGGCGCAAACGCGATACCGACGCTTGCACCGATGCGAACGGTGCGGCGCTCGATTTCCATTGGCTGACTAATCGCCTCGACGATGGCCTTGCCAGCCAGCCGCAGGTCTTCGATCGCATCGAATCTATCGACAATGCACGCAAACTCGTCGCCACCCAATCGCGCCACGAAATCCTTGCCGCCAAGGGCGGACTTGATGCGCCATGCCGCTTCAACCAAGACGCTATCGCCGAACTGATGGCCCAGCGTGTCGTTCACCGCTTTGAAGTGATCGAGATCGACATAGAGCACCGCGAACGGATTGTCCGCATCTGCACCATCCAGCGCAGATTCCAGCCGTGATTGGAAATTGTGGCGATTGGGCAGGACAGTCAGGCTGTCATGGTCGGCAAGGAAGCGTACCTGGCTTTCCGCCGTATAGCGGTCGGTCACGTCTCTTATGAACAGACGGAACCCCGTATGCCGGAGGTCGTCATAGACCGGATTTCCCGTCACCGACCACCAGTGAAGATCCCCATCAATCACCACCGGCACAACCAAATCGTGAAATGGCTTGAGCTTTCGAGCTGCCACTCGCATCGCCTCTGCCTCCGCCCCGGCGACAAGAAGATTGATGAGCTTGACGCCCTCCAGCTCGGCCGCAGTCCGGCCCAAGGCCGCGCATAGCCGGTCCGATGGCACAACGATCCGCCCGCTCGCGTCAGTTTCCAGCATCCAGTCGCTGGCGTGGGTCTCGTATTCGGTGAGCAGGCTTTGGATCGTCTCGTTGGCAGATTTCAACCGCCGCGTCCGCAGGATGCGCGTGGCGAACATGTAGTGCAGGTTGAAAAGCATGACGTGCAGGGCAAGCAGCTGCAGCGCCATGACCGGCAAAATCAGCTCTCCACGCATATCCTGCCGGAACAGCAGGGCGATTGTGGTCAGGCCCAATGAGATCGTCTGCGAGATGATCCCGGCAACCGGCATCGTGAACTGCAGCAACAGTTCCAACTGCGCCAGCACCAGCACATAGATGATCAGCGCGCCAACCCGCTCCGTCGGCACCGCGATGATGCAGCAGGCGGTAAACGCCGCCAGGAATATCGCGCGCAGCCAGATGCCCTTCGCCCAGATCTCGACCATTTCGGATGGCGCGTACTGTCCGCAGCTTTCCTTCCGGCGCAGTTCGGTCAAGCCGACCCGCATCTGCGCGAGGAGCAGCACGGCGCAAACATAGAAATGCCAGGTAAGGCCCGGAGCGCAAATCGCCAGCAACAACGCCATGCGCAGCGCTTCGAACAGGTTGCCGCTAAGGGAATTGATGTATTCCAGCTTGCGCTGTGCAAACCACTCGGCCTCGCCCGGCTCGATGTGATAGCGCAACAGATGCAGCAACGAGCCGGGCTGCGACAGTAGCCACTGCCACAGCCTTTCCAGCCCGATCCTGCCCCGAACCCTGTCCATCACTGCCGGATAGGTCACCAGCAGTTCAAGATTGCTGGCACAAAGCCTATGTAACCTTACGCAGGTGCCGGGTCATCAAATCAGGGGTTGATCAGATACTTCTCGCCGGTGCGGCGCGCATTGTACTCCAGCGCCGCTGCCTTGGTCAGCGCCTCGTCCAGCGTAACCCGCGCCTTGTAGTGGCTGGCAAAGGTCGTGGTGAGTTCTGCCATGACGCGGCGGCGCATCTTTTCGACGACTTCGGCACCCAGCTTGCCCATCCACGGCGTCAGCAACCAGCCCGAGACATCCCAGCTGAAACCGAAGTTGCGGGTCAGCACGGTCGGCGAAAGATCGAGCGCGCCATAGATGAACGCATGCTTCGGGCTGTTCGAGCCATAACGGCTGTAGGCTGCGCCCGAATTGGCGACCTGCTCCATCACCGTCATGATCTGGCTGACCAGCTTGCCGCCGCCGATCGCATCGAAGGCCATCGTCGCCTTGGTCGCGCCGATCGCGGCGGCGAGATCATCGAGGAACGTCTCCTTCGAACTGTCGACGACATGCTCGGCGCCGATCCCCTTCAGGATCGCAACCTGCGCATCGTTGCGCACGATATTGACGAGCGGAATCCCGTCAGCCTGGCAGATCTTCACCAGCATCTGGCCCAGGTTCGACGCCGCCGCCGTATGCACCAGCGCGCTGTGGCCAAGGTGGCGCATCGTCTCGGTGAAGCTCAACGCGGTCAGCGGGTTTACGAAGGCCGAGGCGCCCTGCTCCGCCGTCACGCCCTCAGGGAGTTCCAGGCACATGGCGGCGTCAGCCACAGCCAGCGTCGCATACATGCCGCCGGGGAAGCAGGTCACGCGCTTGCCGAGCAGCGCTTGCGCTTCCGGAGCATCGCCGGCTGCCACGACCGTGCCCGCACCTTCGTTGCCCACAGGCATGGCTGCGCCGTGGCGCGCGGCCATAGCGCGCACGGCAGGATCGGGCATCTTCGCCACGATCCTGCCGGGCGAGAACTCCGCGTTGTCGATATCGGCAGGGCCGAACAGCAGGCCAAGGTCCGAAGGGTTGATCGGCGTCGCTTCCACGCGGATCACCACCTGCCGCCCCTCGGGCGCAGGCAGGGTGAAGTCTTCAAGGCTGACGGTCAGGGTGCCGTCGGAATCAAGCTGCGAGACGATGCGCTGGCCTTGAAGTTCGGTCATTCTTCACTCTCCGGGATATGTTGCGGAGACGAAGTATAGACCTTCGGCGGGCGCGTTAAGTCCTAATTTGCTACGGTCTTTTGCTGCGAGCGCTTCGGCCACTTGGGCCACCGGCCACTGTCCCTGCCCCACGAGCGCCAGACACCCGACCATCGAGCGCACCTGATGGTGGAGGAAACTGCGCGCCGCCGCCTCGATGATCACCCGGTCGCCCTCGCGCCGCACGTCAAGCCGGTCGAGCGTCTTGAGCGGACTGGCCGATTGGCAATGAACCGAACGAAACGTGGTGAAATCGTGGTGCCCCACCAGCGCCTGCGCTGCTTCATGCATCGCCGCAGCGTCCAGCGGCTTGGCGATACGCCATGCCCGCCCAAGGTCCAGCGTCAGCGGCGCGCGGCGGTTGATGATGCGATACTCGTACGACCGCCCGATGCACAAGAAGCGCGCATGCCAGTCGTCCGCCACCTCATGGCAATCCAGCACGGCGATCGGATGCCCGGCCAGCCGCAGCCGCGCATTCAGCGCCTCCATCATGCGGAACGGATCGAATTCGCGCGCCAGATCGAAGTGCGCCCGCATCCCCAGCGCATGGACACCGGTATCGGTCCGCCCGGCGGCGTTGAGTATCACGGCCTCCCCAGTCACGGACTCGACTGCGTCCTCAACCGCCTGCTGCACACTCGGTCCGTGCGACTGGCGCTGATAGCCCATGTAGGGCCCGCCGTTCCATTCGAGAGTCAACGCAAACCGCATCAGCCGAGCCGCGTACCCGCCGCAATCGCCCGCCCGCGCAGCAGCGAGGCAGCGTCCATCGCCGGACGCCCTGCACGCTGGATCAATGTCGGCCTGATCGCGCCTGCACCGCAGGCGATGGTGAGCGCTTCGTCCAGCGTCACGCCTGCTTCTCCCGTCCCATCGACGACTTCCGCCGCAAGAATGCGATACCGCTCGCCCTCAAGCTCGAAGAACGCCCCCGGCGCAGGCGCAAACGCCCGCACCTGCCGCTCCACGTCCACCGCATCGCGCGCGAAGTCCAGCCGGCTCTCCGCCTTGTCGATCTTGTGCGCATAGGTCACGCCCTCCTCCGGCTGCACCTCGGGCCGATAGGCTGCAAGATCAGCCAACACCTGCACCATCAGGCCCGCGCCTTTCCCGGCCAGCTCCGCCGTCAATTCCCCAGCCGTCTTGCCGTCGATCGGCGTCTCAACCTTGGCCAGCATCGGCCCGGTATCGAGCCCGCGCTCCATCTGCATGATGGTGACGCCCGTCGTCTTATCCCCTGCAAGGATCGCCCGCTGCACCGGGGCAGCCCCGCGCCAGCGCGGCAGGATCGAGCCGTGCACGTTCAGGCACCCCAGCCGCGGCGCATCCAGCACCGCTTGCGGCAGGATCAGCCCATAGGCCGCGACCACCGCCACATCAGCCTCCAGCGCCATAAGGGCCGCCTGCTCATCGGCGCCCTTCAGCGAAACCGGCGTGCGCACCTCGATGCCATGCGCGTCTGCCGCCAGATGCACCGGCGAGGGTTGCAGCTTCTTGCCCCGCCCGGCCGGACGCGGCGGCTGGCTATAGGCAGCAACCACCTCGTGCCCCGCTTTCACCAGCGCTTCCAGCGTCGGCACCGCGAAATCGGGCGTCCCCATGAAGATGATGCGCATAAGCTGTCTGCAAGGCCTTCCGTTTGTCGGCTCCGGCCCTATCTGTGCTGCCATGGCATCGCAAGAGATCGAGGCACTTTCCGGCGCATTGGCGCGCCTTCCCGGGCTCGGCCCCCGCTCGGCCCGCCGCGCCGTGCTGTGGCTGATCAAGCGGCGCGAGACGGCGCTGCCCCAGTTGCTCAACGCGCTGACCCAAGTCCAGGAACTGCTAGTCGAATGCGAGGTCTGCGGCAATGTCGACACGACCAACCCCTGCGGCATCTGCACCGATCCGCGCCGCGACGCCCGCTCGATCTGCGTGGTCGAGGAAGTGGCCGACCTCTGGGCGCTTGACCGCGCACGTTTGTTCACCGGCAAGTACCACGTGCTCGGCGGCAGGCTGTCAGCACTGGAAGGCGTGCGCCCGGAAGACCTGACCATCGGCCAGCTCCTGACCCGCGTCAGCGAAGGCGGCATCGACGAGGTCGTCCTCGCCATGAACGCCACGCTCGAAGGCCAGACCACCGCCCACTACATCGCCGAACGGCTTGAAGAAGCCCCCGTCCGCGTCACGCAGCTGGCGCACGGGCTGCCCGTGGGCGGCGAGCTGGACTATCTGGACGAAGGAACCCTTGCACAGGCGCTGCGGGCAAGGCGACCAGTTGCCTGACCATCGATCACACTGATCGTAACGCTGTTCTTGCGAGTCCGGCCCACATTCCTTATCTGCCCCCATGGCCATTCGCGAAATCATCGAAGTCCCCGACCCGCGCCTCAAGCAGGTCTCCGTCCCCGTCGAAAAGTTCGACGACGAGCTAAAGACGCTTGTCGAGGACATGTTCGAAACGATGTACGATGCGCCGGGCATCGGCCTCGCCGCGATTCAGGTGGGCGTGCCGCTGCGCGTTCTGGTGATCGACCTTCAGCCCGATGATCCGGATGCCGAACCCGTCGCCTGCGATCACGATGGCCACCACCATCACCACCAGCCGACCAAGAAGGAACCGCGGGTGTTCATCAACCCCGAGATCCTTGATCCTTCCGAAGAGCACAGCCTCTATCAGGAAGGCTGCCTCTCGGTGCCCGAGATCTACGCCGAGGTTGAACGCCCCGCCCGCATCCGCGCGCGCTGGCGGGACCTCGAGGGGAACACCCATGAAGAGGACATGGACGGCCTGATGGCCACGTGCCTCCAACACGAGATGGACCACCTCGAAGGCATCCTGTTCATCGACCACCTTTCCCGCCTCAAGCGCAACATGGCTCTCAAGAAGCTGGAAAAGCTGCGCAAGGTCGCCTGACGCGATGAGGCCGCGTTATGCGGCCTCATGCACCTCACGATCCAGATCTTCCAGCGCCCGACGGCAATCGTCCGCGCATTCCCGGCACATCTGCGCGCAGCGGCGGCAATGGGCATGGTCGTGCTTCGCGCACTCGGCTTCGCAGATCTCGCAGGCCTTGATGCACACGGCAAGCTGCGCCCTGATCAGCTCACGGTTCGAACCCGTCCGCCGCATCGCAATACGGCTGGTCGCCGCACAGACGTCAGAGCAATCGAGGCAAGTGCGGATGCACTGGTCCATGTCCATCGCCTCGGCAAGGCAGGCATCGGCGCACGAGTTGCAGATCGCCGAGCAATAGACCGCATGCTTCACCGCCAGACCCAGCGACGCATTGTAGTTGCCACCCACCTGCGGGTGCTCCGAAATCATCTTCTCGATCGACATGGGCGCTCTCCTTCGTTCGCAAGGACTTAGCGGGTCGCGCGCCTTTCCGTTCCGCGCCCCGTCCTGCCTGTGGAACACGCCGGCTGAATCGGTTGCGCCAATCCGCACGTCACGGTAGGTTCCCATTTCGTTCCTGCTGGAGAAGTTCGTGGAATCTGCCCTTTTCGTAATCGTAGCGCTTGTGATCGGGCTTGGTATCGGCTGGTTCCTCGGTTCACGCCCGGCGGCCGAATGGCGCGCCCGCCATGACAGCCGCGATGCCGAAGCCAAGGCGCACGAAGGCACAGTCAAGGCTATGACGGTGGACCTTGCCGCCACGGTGGAGCGGGCAAAGGCACTCGAAGCTGGCCTCGCGGAACTGCAGGACGTCCGCCGCCAGCGCGATGAACTTGCCCCCGCCCTCGCCGCTGCCCGCCAGCGCGCGGCCGATGCCGATCAGGTCCGCGCCGAACTCGCTCAGGTCCGTGCCGAGCGCGAGGCTCTGCGCGCCGACCTCGAACGCATGAAGGCCGATGCCGAGAACTTTGCAGAGCAAAAGCGCCTGCTGATCGAGGCGCAGGAAGCGCTGCGCAAGGAGTTCGAGAACGCCGGTAACAAGGTCCTGGAAAAGGCACAGGAGACCTTCCTCGCCCGCGCCCAGTCGCGCTTCGAGGAAAGCGAGAAGACCAGCGCCGAACGTCTGAAGTCCCTCCTCGCCCCGGTCGACCAGCGCCTGCGCAGCTATGAAGAGCAGGTGCAGAGCCTTGAGAAGCAGCGAGTGGACTCGTTCGGGCAGCTGACCGGCCTGATCAAGTCGATGCGTGATGGGCAGGAAGCCGTGCGCGCCGCCGCCGCGCAGCTCGGCAACTCCTTGCGCAATGGCCCCAAGACGCGCGGGCGCTGGGGCGAACTGCAGTTGCGCAACGTGCTGGAACAGTGCGGCCTGTCCGAACACACCGATTTCATCACCGAACATTCGGTCAACACCGAAGATGGCCGCCTGCGCCCCGATGCGATCGTGCGCGTGCCAGGCAACAAGCTGCTGGTGATCGACGCCAAGGTTTCCTTGAACGCCTATCAGGATGCGTTCGAGGCAGAGGACGACGATACCCGCAAGATCGCTCTCAACGCCCACGTCCAGTCGATGCGCAACCACATCCAGACACTGGGCGCAAAGTCCTACCAGTCGCAGTTCGAGGAAGCGCCGGACTACGTGCTGATGTTCGTCCCCGGCGAACACTTCATCGCCGCCGCGCTGGAGCGCGACCCGACGCTGTGGGACTTCGCCTTCGAGCGGCGCGTGCTGCTCGCCAGCCCGACCAACCTCGTCGCCATCGCCCGCACCGTGGCGCAAGTCTGGCGGCAGGACGGGCTGGCCCGCGAAGCGCGCGAGATCGGCAAGATGGGCGGCGAACTTTATGACCGCCTTGCCGTCGCCGCCGAGCACCTCAAGCGCGTGGGCAGTGGGCTGGACAGTGCGGTGAGCAACTACAACAAGTTCGTCGGCAGCTTCGAACGCAACGTCCTGTCCGCAGGCCGTCGCCTCAAGGACAAGCACATCGAAATCGGCAAGCGCGAGCTGGAAGAAGTCCCCCTCGTCGAATCCGCTCCACGCTATGCCGAGGCAGAACCGGCAGTGCACTCGGCAATTGCCAACGACGATGGAGACGTGGCGGCAGAATGACCCACAGGCTCGCCCGGCTCCTTTTGGCCACTGCCGCGCTTGCGGCTCTGGCCGGGTGCGGAAACGGGAGCGAGCCTGATGCGTCGCCAAGCGCGAGTGCCGCCTCCCCAATCCCGCCACCGTCCCCACGGGCTTCGGAATCAGCGGCAGCGCCCGAACCTGAAGCTAGCGAGCCCGCCACCCTCGCGCCTACTTCGGTGAAGGAAGCCCGCTATGCGCCGCGGGACGAGTGCCAGAAGCAGCCAGGCTGGCCTGCGTTCCACAAGGCCGTGGTCGCCGCGATCCGGAAGCGGGACGCGCAAGCACTATCCAAGCTCGCAGCCCCCGATATCGCGCTCGATTATGGCGGCGGCAATGGCCCTGCCGAACTGGTCAAGCGCCTCGGTGATCCCGAAACGAAGCTGTGGCAGGAACTCGACGCGCTGCTGCCGCTCGGCTGCGCCGTGCAAGGCGGGCTGGCTGCCATGCCGTGGGTCTTCTGGAATGTGCCGGAAGACATCGACAGCTACCGTGCAATGCTGGTGCTCGGCGACGACACGCCGCTGCTCGACAAAGCTCTCGATAAGCCGAGCGGAAAACCCTCAGCGCAGGCAGGCTGGACGATTGTCGGCATCGATCCGATGGATTTCGACAGCGAAGCCAAGGCGACCCGCGTCACCACGCATGATGGAACCAAGGGCTGGATCGAAACGCGCAAGCTTCGCAGCCTGCTCGACTATCGCCTGATTGCCGAACCCGAGCAGGGTCAGTGGCAGATCACCGCCTTCATCGCCGGGGATTGATCAACCTGCGGTCAGTTCCAGATCTAGCGCATGACCGCCGGACACCAGCCGCATCGTCCGTCCGCGCCGCTCGATCTGGGGCGCAGCAGAGAGCAGCGCATTGACCGCCTCTTCCTGCTGCCACACCGGACCCTCGCAGAACATCCGCGTCGCCATTAATGGCCCCGCGACCAGCCGGACGCCATCGACGCGATAGTCACCGCCGATCCCGTTGCAGCCGACGTTGGCACTCAGCCGCTCGTCCTCGAATTTCAGCGAAGCCTTCTCCGGCACCACCGGCGCCGCCCCATCGACGCGCAGGATGGTCCACTCTGTCCCGGACAACCCAGCGCTGCCCGAAGGCGCAGTGGCGCAACCGGCCATGAGCGAGGCCGAAACCGCAAGAAGAGCAAGAGTCGACCGCATGAGGCGACCATGCGCCCGCGCGACTGAGCGTGCGATTAACCGGTTGGTACGTGGTTATTCAGGCAGGCTGGCAAGCACTTCGTAGGCCAGTACCGCGCCAGCCACCGCCGCGTTGAGACTATCCGCGCGACCCTTCATCGGCATGGTCACGCGCAAGTCGCAGGCCATCTCGTAATCTTCGGGCAGCCCGCGTGATTCATTGCCGACCATCACGAAGCATGGGCTGGCGTAGGGCGCGCCGCGATAGGGCACGGCCTCGCGCAAGCTGGCCGCCACCAGCTGTCCCTCGCCCTGACGCAACCAGCCGAGAAATTCATCCCACCGCGCCTGCGCCAGCCGCTCGGTAAAGATCGCGCCCATGCTGGCGCGCACCGCCTCGACCGAGAACGGATCCACGCAATCGTCGATCAGGATCAACCCGCCTGCACCCACCGCATCAGCCGTGCGCAGCATCGTGCCGAGATTGCCGGGATCGCGCATGGCGTGCGCTACCAACCAGATCGGCGCAGAATTGCGATCAATCAGGCGGATCGAAGTGTCCCACTCGGCAAACACCCCCGCCACCGCCTGCGGGTTCTCCTTGCCGGTAACCTTGGCCAGGATATCCAGCGGCAGTTCGATCACCTCGCCCCCGGCGCGGGCGACATCCGCCTCTAGCTCGTCGAGCAGCGGATGCCCCTCGCGCCCTTGCGCCATCAGCAGGATTTCCGGCAGCCGCCCGCCCTCGCGCGCGTCGGTCAGCAGGCGCAGTCCTTCGGCCAGGAACTTGCGCTCGCGCCGCCGGTGCTTCTTCTCCCGCAAACTGCGGACGAACTTTACCGTCGGGTTGGAATAGCCGGTGATGATCTTGCGGGTCATGGCGTTGCCATGGTCCAGTGCAGCCATTGCGGCAAGAGGATCAATCCTCTCCGAAGCCGTCCTTGATCAGCCCGGTCAGCTTCATCAGGATCGCGTCCGCCTCGCCTTCAGGCCCGGCCACGCTCACATCGACAGTATCGCCCTTGGCCGCGCCCAGCATCATAAGCCCCAGGATCGAGGCGCCGGCGGCATCGGTGCCATCCTTCGCTACTGTCACTTCGAAGCCTGCCGGCAACTTGGCCACGGCGTTGACGAACTTGGCGCTCGCCCGTGCATGAAGGCCGCGCTGGTTGACGATCGTTACCGTCTCGCGGGTGACGTAACCCTGTTCTGCCATCTCATGCATCCTGCCCTAAGAACTCCGAAGCGATCGTTATGTAGTTCCGCCCCGCATCGCGCGCGGCGGCTGTCGCTTCCTTCACACCCATGCAATTGCGCGCCTTGGCCAGACGGATCAGCATGGGCAGGTTGATCCCGGCAATCACTTCCACGCGCCCCGCCTGCATCAGCGAGATCGCAAGGTTTGATGGCGTTCCGCCGAACAGGTCGGTGAGGATGATCACGCCTTCGCCGCTGTCGACGCGCCGAATCGCGTCGGCAATTTCCTTGCGGCGCTTCTCCATGTCATCGTTGGGGCCGATGCACACGCCGATCACGTCGCTTTGTCGGCCGACGACATGCTCCATCGCATGAATGAACTCGTCGGCAAGAGCGCCGTGGGTAACCAGAATAAGACCGATCATGAAAGGGGCAGGCTCCGAAGTGCGGCCGGGCAATCTGCACTGCTGGCGATGAACGCGAGCTTGGCAGGATTGCAGGGCGCGCAAGACGACTGGGAATCAAAACGCATGGCTTCCAGTGCTGCCCCGCCCATCCTTGTTCTCCCTCGCTGTCTCAAGCTTTCCGACCTTCAAGCAGATCGGCCGCTCGCGACGCGAGGTTGCGATGCAGCAATGTGGGTGAAAATCCTTCCGCGCGCAAGGCTGAAGCGATCTGCTCGGCCATGAACACCGAACGATGCTTGCCTCCGGTGCACCCGAAAGCCACGTGGACATAGGCCTTGCCCTGCTGCCGATAACGCGGAACCAGCAGCAGAAGAAGATCGCGAATCCGCTCGAAAGCCTCGGCAAAAGCGGGGTCCTGCCGGATATAGTCGCCCACCGCGGGGTCCTGCCCGGTCTGCGGTCGCAATTCGTCCACCCAGTGCGGGTTGGCAAGAAAACGCATGTCGAACACCAGATCGGCCAGCGGCGGCGTCCCGCGCGAAAAGCCGAAGCTGCTGATCGTCAGCGTTGGCGCAGCGGCGGTCACATTGCCGAACTGGTCGCGAATCGCCTGCTGCAAGTCGTTCGAGGTGAAGCTGGTGGTCGAGATCACCACGTCGGCCCAGCGTCGCAGCGGCTCAAGCAGTTCGCGCTCGGCCATGATCCCGGTCGAAGCTGGCTTGTCCTCGCTCATCGGATGGCGGCGGCGCGTTTCGTTGTAGCGACGCTCCAGTTCGGCCCCACCACAATCGAGGAACAGGGTGGTGACCTCGATGTCCTTGCGCTGCGAGAGCTTCTTGACCAGCTGGATCGTCCTGGCCGGATCGAACCCGCGCGTCCGGGTGTCAAAGCCGATCGCCATCGGCGCGCCCGATTCCATCCGCGCCGTCCCCGGCTCGGTCTCGAGCAGGCGATCAAGCAGGCGGATCGGGAAGTTGTCGATCGCCTCCCAACCCAGATCCTCCAGCGTGCGCAGCGCGGTTGTCTTCCCCGCGCCGAGCAAGCCGGTGACGAGGAGAATGCGCTGAGGGCCAGAGTCTGGAGAGCTTGAGTCTTGCGCCATCGGAAGCCCGCTTTGCGCCTTTGCCGCACGCTTGGAAAGTCCGCAAAAAGGACCTGTCCCCAATCAGGAAAACGTCAACCCATAGCGCGAAAGCGCCAGTTCCGCGCGCAGCGGCAGCACCGGCGACTCCGGCCAGAGCGCCACTGAAGGAAGGCTAATTCCTTCCAGTTCATATGCTTGCGCCTGCTCGATAAACCGCGGTGCGGCGCTGTCCAGCCGCACAAGCAAGGCCGCCGGGACCGGGGCCGAGACCGGGAAATCTAGAATGCCAAGGTTGCGCACTTCCAGTTTTCCGGCCGTATTGGGATGCGCGGCAACGATCAGGCGGCCTGCCTTCGCCTCTAACATCACGCCGTCGTCGCCGACCAGCACTGCCCCGCGATCGATAAGCGCGAGCGCGAGACTGGACTTGCCGCTCCCCGGCGCCCCCGCGATCAGCAGGCCCCTTCCGCCAATCGCCACGCAAGTCAGTTGCACCGCCCGGCTCACTCCGCCTCCTCCTCCACCGCGAGGGGAATGCTCAGCAGAAAGTAGGCGCCGGCCTTGCCATCGGGCCGGTCATGGATCGTCAGCGTGCCGTCATGCGCTTCGGCAATCGTCCGGGCGATGGCCAGGCCAAGGCCGCTGTGCGCGCCGAACGCTTCCTCGGCAGGCCGCACCGAATGGAACCGCTCGAACACCTTGTCCCGCTCTGCCACAGGCACGCCCGGGCCGTGATCGCTCACCGCGATATGCGCCCAATCCCCATCACCCCAGACCTTGACGTCGACGCTGCCGCCCGGCGGCGAGAATGACACCGCGTTGTCGAGCAGGTTCTCCAGCACGCGCTCCAGCCGCGCGGCATCGCCCGGCACGGTCGTCTCGCCCTCCAGTCGCGCCATCCGGATCGGCACGGTAGCGCTGGCCCGCACATCGCGTGCGCCGACCACCTGCGAGGCCAGCAAGGCGAGGTCCACCTCGACAAAGGTCGCGCGGCTCAGTTCCGCATCGATCCGGCTCGCGTCCGCAATCTCGGTGATCAGGCGGTCGATGCGCTGCACATCATGCGCGGCAATGTCGGAAAGCTGGCGGCGCAGTGCCGGCTCTTCGACCCGCTCCATCGTTTCCAGCGCACTCGACAGCGAAGCCAGCGGGTTCTTGAGCTCGTGCGCTACGTCGGCGGCAAAGCTTTCCACCGCGTCGATCCGCTGGCGCAAAGCCGTCGTCATGTCCGAAACCGCCCGCGCCAGCAGGCCGATCTCGTCGCCACGATCGGGCAGGCGCGGCACCACCACCTCGCGCTCGCGCCCCAGCCGCACACGCACCGCCGCCCGCACCAGCGCCCGCAATGGTTGCACGATCGTCCGCGCCAGAAACAGCGAGAGTTGCACCGACAGCAGCAGCGCAATGCCGATGATGATCACCAGCGTCTGGCGGGCATCACGCACCGATTGCGTCACGTCGAGCGCGTTGCGCAAGGTCAGCAGCACTTCGCCCTTGTTGCCCACCGGGGTCGCCGCCGTGATCACCGGAGTGCGGTCGGGCGCATAGCGCAGGTACACTTCCGTCCGCCCCGATTGACGCGCCGCCTTGATCTCCGGCCAGCTACCGGCCGGCCGCTCGGAGGTATCGCTGTAGCGCTCGACCGTCGGCGCGTTGACGATGAAGTCAACCCCCCGGTCCAGCAATCGCGCCGCCTTCTGGTACCACGGCTCGGTCTCGGGATTGATCAGCGCGAACGACGGGGGGGCGAGGCCGAAGCTGTCGGCCAGCAACTGGCTTTCAGGATCGTAGAGCCGCAGGCGCAGCACCTGATCGGTGCCGATCCGCGCCAGCAGTTCCTTGCGTTGCGCCATCTTCGCCCCGTCCAAGGCATCGGCAGCAATCTCCGCCTCGGCCCGCGCCAGCTTGAACCGCTCCTCGATCAGCTGGGTGCGATAGCTGTCGAGATAGAAGAACCCGCCCGCCAGCAGCGCCAGGGCAATGACGTTGACGAACAGGATGCGCGTGGTCAGCGAGACGCCGCGGATACGCCACAGCGCCCGCAGGCGCCGCCGACGCAAACCCGGCTGAACACGGCCGTCAGTCTTCGGCAAAACTGTACCCGGCGCCGTACAGGGTCTCGATCGCCCCGAACTCGCCATCCACTGCGCGGAACTTGCGCCTCAGGCGCTTGATGTGGCTGTCGATCGTGCGGTCATCGACGAACACGTCGTCGTGGTAGGCCGCATCCATCAACTGGTTGCGCGTCTTCACCACGCCCGGCCTTATCGCCAGCGCCTCAAGGATGAGGAATTCCGTAACCGTCAGCGAAACCGGCTCGCTGCCCCATGTCACCGCATGGCGCGCCGGATCCATCACCAGCCGCCCGCGACGGATCGGCTCGGGCAAAGGTTCGCTGTCCGCTTCCAGTTCGGCAGCCTCGCGCCGCACGATTTCGCTGCGCCGCAAAATCGCCTTTATCCGCGCCACGAGCAGTCGCTGGCTGAACGGTTTGGCGATGTAGTCGTCAGCCCCCATCGACAGGCCGAGCGCCTCGTCGGCCTCGTCGTCCTTGCTGGTCAGGAAGATGACCGGCAGATCGCTCTTCTCGCGAAGGCGGCGCAGCAATTCCAGCCCGTCCATGCGCGGCATCTTGATGTCGCACACCGCCAGATCCGGCGGATTGTCGAGCAGCGCCTTCAGGGCGGCATCGCCATCATTGTAAAGCCGCGTGGCGAAGCCCTCGGTCTGCAGCGCGATCGATACCGTTGTCAGGATGTTGCGGTCATCATCCACAAGCGCGATCGTGCGCGGCATGTCTGCGCTTTCGGCGCGAGGCGGTTGCGGCGTGGCCATGGTTTCGAGCGATACCGGGCCGAAGCAAAGCTTGCAACTTCAAGCGCAAATGCCGCTGCACTGCAACATTTACAGTTGCATGGAACGCAACCCGATGCGCAAAAAAACTTCGTTGCCGCGTGTCATTTGACGCAGCAAACGCAGGTGACTATGCGCAGGTCGAGAATCAGCGCATTCGTATTCGCAATCCGTGCGCAAGCGGGCAAAACCCTGTCCGAAGCGCCACCAACGGGAGGCCCCAAGTGTCCGATACCAGCCTGAACGTGTCCCTCGCCAGCCAGGGCTTCCCCGAACCGGCAGTGCTGTTCGCCAATCTCGGTACTGCGCCGCTTGTCGAACATGCGGTGCGCAAGGGCGAAGGACGGCTGACAAAGGACGGGGCACTGCTTGTCGACACCGGCAAGTTCACTGGCCGCAGCGTCAAGGACAAGTTCATTGTCCGCGATGCTACCACCGAGAATTCGATCAACTGGGGCAAGATCAACCAGCCTATGTCGGTTGATCACTGGGCCAACCTGAAGGCGGATTTCCTCGCTGCCATGGAGGGTCAGCAAGAACTTTATGTCGCCGACCTGTTCGGCGGCAGCCAGCCCGAATATCGCGTCAACGTGCGCGTGGTCACGCAGATGGCCTGGCACAGCCTGTTCGTCCGCACCCTGCTGGTGCGCCCCAAGGCTGAAGAGCTGGCCTCGTTCGTGCCGGAATACACCATCCTCAACCTGCCCAGCTTCAAGGCTGACCCGGAACGCCATGGTTGCCGCAGCGACACCGTGATCGCGGTCAACTTCACCGAGAAGCTGATCCTCATCGGCAACACCGAATATTCGGGCGAGATGAAGAAGGGCGTGTTCGGCCTGCTCAACTTCCTGCTCCCCGCCCAGGGCGTCATGCCGATGCACTGCTCGGCCAACATCGGCGCCGATGGCACCAGCGCGATCTTCTTCGGCCTTTCGGGCACCGGCAAGACCACGCTTTCGGCGGATGCGTCGCGCACCCTGATCGGTGACGATGAGCATGGCTGGTCGGACACCGCCGTGTTCAACTTCGAAGGCGGTTGCTACGCCAAGATGATCAACCTCTCGGAAGAGGGCGAGCCGGAGATCTACGCCACGACCAAGATGTTCGGCACGATCCTCGAGAACGTGACGATGGACGAGGCCACGCGCGAACTGGACTTCACCGATTCCAGCAAGACCGAGAACACCCGCGGCGCCTACCCGATCGAGTTCATTCCGAACACCAGCGCCGAGAACCTCGGGCCGCCGCCGTCGAACATCATTTTCCTCACGGCTGACGCTTTCGGCGTTCTGCCTCCGATCGCACGGCTCACGCCGGAGCAGGCGATGTATCACTTCCTCTCGGGCTACACCGCCAAGGTCGCCGGCACCGAAATCGGCGTGACCGAACCGGAAGCCACTTTCAGCACCTGCTTCGGCGCGGCGTTCATGCCACGCCACCCGTCGGTCTATGGCAACCTGCTCAAGGAACGCATCGCCAAGGGCGGCGCGCAGTGCTGGCTGGTCAACACCGGCTGGTCGGGCGGCAAGGCCACGCAGGAAGGCATCAAGCGCATGCCGATCAAGGCAACCCGCGCCCTGCTCAACGCCGCGCTCGACGGCAGCCTCAACAACGCCACCTTCAAGAAGGACCCGAACTTCGGCTTCGAAGTGCCGGTCGAAGTTCCCGGCGTCGAAACCCGCCTGCTCGATCCGCGCTCTGCCTGGGCGGACGCCGAGGAATACGACAAGACCGCGCAGGAACTGGTCCACAAGTTCGTGGACAACTTCCAGCAGTTTGCCGACTACGTCGATCAGTCGGTCCGCGATGCGGCGCCTGCCGCCGCCTGATCTCAGGCTGCACTGCTGAAAACGCTGCGGGGCTCCTTCGGGAGCCCCGTTTCGTTTCAGACCTCAGTCGAGGTCGACATAGTGGCTGTGCACCCAACCGGTCTTGTTCGGCCTGCCCGCCGCATCAAGCGTGGTAACCTCGATCCACGACCCGTTCACGCCCATCGGCGTGACCTTGCTGCCGTCGGCCAGCAACTGGACCACGGCAAAGTTCGTCCCCGGGCCGCTGCGCAGGTTGAGCCCGCCCGGAGAGCGGACTACCCCGACATTCGCACCATCCTGATCGCGCCCGCCCAGCGCACGCTGGCGGAAGCGGACCATGTCCCATGCCGGCCCCGGATCGGACTTGCGCACCGGGGCGATGTCGTCATGCCCGACGATCTCGGCAATCGGATAGACTTCGCGCAGCGCCCGCACCAAGGCGACCACGGCCTCGAACTGCGCTGCCGGATAGGCTTCCCAGCCGATCGGCGTGCGTGATCCATCGGGATTGCCATTGCGGTGAACCGCCATCACGACGTTATCGATCTTCTGCCCGGCTGCGTTGTACCAGCCGTTAGCGCCGCCGCGCAGCGCGCCGCAGTTGGCAATCTCGATGCCGATGGAATGCCTGTTCAGCCCGACGAGATCGCGCCAGTTCGACCTGCCCGCATGCCATGCCACCTCGTTGAAATTGACGCACTGGATGATCGAGCCATCCCGGTCGACAACCACGTGTGCCGATGAATTGGTGTTGTCGCGCGAGGCGAACCAGTTGGCCGAAGAGGCGGCAGATCCGCCTGCGGTAAAGTGGATGACCACGATCTTCGGCGGGGCCGGAAAGGCGCCCCCGGTGTTGCGCGATTTGATCTGTCTTACGGGATTGGAGTTGTCGTTGAGGATTCCGTTCTTGATGACGTAAGCCATGTCCGTGCCTCCATGTGCTGTTGGCACGGAGGGCATAGGAAATTTCCTATGGAAAGTCTGTGCGAGACGTCACCAGACTGGCGCGACAAATGTCATGCAACGCCGGAAAATCAGGCGAACAGCGCACTGCCCTTGAGCAGGTTGTACGCTTCGACCACTTCCTGCAGCCGCCCTTCGAACGTACGGTCGCCGCCGTTGCGATCGGGGTGGTACTTGCGCACCAGTTCGGAATAGCTCTGCCGCAACTGCCGACGATCGGCATCATAGGCCAGGTGCAGCGCATCATAGGCCTTGCGCTCGTCCGGACTGATCCCGCGCCGCGCCGCATCGGCCGCCCTCTGGTGATCGGCCCGTCGCGCCTTGGCACGCTGGGCAATCGCCTCCAGAGGATCGGCAAAGTCTGCCCAGCGCGGCGCCTGATCGATCCCGGCATCGGGCCGGAACGCCCGCGTCTCGCGCTCCCAGCCGGCCAGTGGCGATTGCGCCTTGAGAATCTCCTCCGGCGTCATCCCGGCAAAGAAATCGTATCCCGAATTGAACTGCCGCACGTGTTCAAGGCAAAACCAGCGATAATCGCCCGGCCCGTCGAAGCCCGAAGAGCGCACGCCCGGCGCGCGGAATTCGCCCGGCTCGTCACAACCGGGAGCATTGCACACACGCCCTGTGCCCTGGACGCGGCCATGGAACTTGTCATTACGCATTTGCGCCCCACATGGCGACGGGAAGTCAGGAAGGGAAGACATGACGGGACCAGTTGCACAGGAAATCGAACGACTCCTGACCGAAGCCCTGGCGCCTGTGCGCCTTGCCGTGATCAACGACAGCGCCTCGCACTCGGGCCACATGGGTGATGATGGCACCGGCGAATCCCACTTCACCGTAGAGATCGAAAGCGCGGCCTTCGCCGGCCAGTCGCGCCTTGCCCGCCAGCGCATGGTCAACAAGGCCCTGGGCGACCTCCCCGGCCAGCGCGTCCACGCGCTTGCCATCAAGGCAAAAGCCCCCGGTGAATAAGCCAAGGCGCATAAGGCGCGCCGCCCGCATCCTCCTGCTCGACGAGCACGACCGCCTGCTCCTCATCCGTTTCGCGCCGAAGGACCGCCGCCCATTCTGGTGCGGCGTCGGCGGCGAATGCGATCCCGGCGAGGACTTCGCCTTGGCCGCCGTGCGCGAACTCTTCGAGGAAACCGGCCTTGCCGTGGACAGTTGCGGCCCCGAAGTCGCGCGCCGCGCCGACGATTACCTCACCCTCGAAGGCGAACCGATCACCTCTGACGAGCGCTTCTTCCGCGTCCGCACGCAAAGCTTCACGCCCGACACCTCCGGCCACACCGCCATCGAGCGCGAACTTATCAAGGAATTTCGCTGGTTTACCCGCGAAGAACTGGCACAGTGGCACGAGCCGGTGTTTCCGGTGAACCTGCTCGAACTGCTTGCCCTCGAGGCGGACGCATGAGTGACTACCCCAAGAATTCAATAGCGCTCCAGACCATCACCCCCGTCGCCCACGATCTCGGCGCGTTCGAGGTCCGCCGCGCCATTCCTTCGCGCCAGCGCACGATGGTCGGCCCGTTCATCTTCGTCGACCAGTTCGGCCCCGCCCACCTGCCCGCCGGCACCGCGATGGACGTGCGCCCCCACCCGCACATCAACCTCGCCACCGTAACCTGGCTCTTCGAAGGCGCGATCGACCACCGCGACAGCCTCGGCTCCTTTGCCACGATCCGCCCGGGGCAGGTCAACCTGATGACCGCCGGCACCGGCATCGTCCATTCCGAACGCTCGCCCGAAACCGAACGCCCCGGCGGCCCCCACCTCTACGGCATGCAGACCTGGCTCGCCCTGCCCGATGGCAAGGAGGAAATCGCTCCCGCCTTCGAACAGGTCACCGCCCTGCCACTGGTCGAGGACGTTTGCGCCAGCGCTCGCGTCATCATGGGCACGCTCTGGGGCCAGACCGCGCCGACCACCCAGCACGCCGCCACGATCTACGCCGAAATCCTGCTCGCGCCCGGCGGCACCCTGCCGATCGAGGCCGAGGCGGACGAACGCGCCGTCATGCTCGTCGGCGGCGAAGCGCAGGTCGACGGCCACCCCCTTGCCCTCTACGACCTCGTCGTCCTCGCCCCCGGCGCAGTCCTCAAGCTGCAATCCGAAACCGGCGGCCGCGTCATGCTGATGGGCGGCGAGGCTTTCTCGACCAAGCGCCACGTCTGGTGGAATTTCGTCAGCTCCAGCCGCGACCGCATCAACCAGGCCAAAGCCGACTGGCAGGAAGGCCGCTTCCCGAAAGTGCCGGGCGACGAGGAAGAATTCATCCCCCTGCCGAAGGTGGCGACCACGGTGAGTTATCCCTGACGCCCTGCTTCAAGCAGCCAGCCATTCAGCCTTGAGCGTGCCGCGATGCCCCTCAGGCGCCAGCGCCTCGCGCAACGCATCGAGCATCGGCGGCAGGCCTTGCGTAAACGCATAAGGCGGGTTCACGATGAACAGACCGGCGCCGTTGTAGATGCCGGGCTGGTCGGCGTCATAAAGCCAATGCTCCACGTTCAGCAGCTTCGCGATGCCCAGCCTGCGCAGCTTTTCCTTCCAGTGCACATGCGCCGAGCGGTCCTTGAGCGGGTACCAGATCACCGTCACGCCATGCGCCCATTTGCGCTGCGCGGCAGCGAGAGTCTTGGTGATCCGCGCGCGTTCGTCAGTCTGTTCATAAGGCGGATCGACCACCACCAGCCCTCGCGGGGTCCGGGTCGGCAGCATCGCCAGCCAGAACTCGTAGGCGTCGCGCTCATGTACGGCAGCAGGCGTGCCGCGCATTGCCCCGCGCAGGGCATAGGCGTCCTCGGGATGCTTTTCGTTGATGATCAGGGCATCCTGCGGGCGCAGCAGCTGCGCCAGAATGCGCGGCGAACCGGGGTAGAGCAGCGGCCCGGCCCCTTCATTCCCGGCCCCTTCATTTCCCGCCCCGTTCACTGCCCGCACCGCAGCGCGATAGTCATCGAGCAGCGGGTCCGCATCGGCAAATGCCCGCATCACGCCTTGGGCGGCCTCGCCGGTACGCTGCGCCTGATCACCATGAAGGTCGTAAAGCCCGCAACCGGCATGGGTGTCGATCAGCGTCAATGCGCCGTCCTTGAGCTGCTGCGCCCGCACCAGCGCGATCAGCAAGCTGTGCTTGACGACATCTGCACTGTTGCCTGCATGAAAGGAATGACGATAGTTCACTGTGCTTGGATATCCCGACGCTTTGTTCCGAACCTGCTGACAGGCGCGCCCGCTCATAGGCCGGCAGCCGCCGACCACCAAGGTCCGACCTGCCCGGAACTGCACGGGCGGCTCCCGTTGCACGTATAAATCCGGATCAGCCAATATCTTACCGGCAAGACTCGTTTGCTATCCTTGTCCCATGCGGGTCGCAGGAAACGATAGCAGGAAACGCCAGCGTGGCAGCCTCAGCCTGCTGCTGCTTGCCTGCGCGCTTGTTCCGGCAACGGCACTTGCCCCCAAGCAGGGCGCGGCGCTGGCCGTGCTTTCCCTTTCGCCAACAGGCTCTGCCTCTTACGCAGGCTGGGCAACCGGTCGCGGAGCCCGGATCATCGGGACGACGCCGCTTGGCGGACTGGTCCTCGACCATGCGCCCGATGGCGCCTTGTATTCTGCCCTAAGCCACGGCGCGATCGCGATTGCGGTCCCGCTTGGGCTTTGCACCAGCTCTCCAGGGATTGAAAAGTAATGGATCAGTTGCAGGCCCTTCGCACCAACGGCCTCCGTGCCCTGGCGTTCGCATCGATCATAGGCGCCCTGATCGTCTGGCTCGGCGCAATCTGGGCAGGATCGGGATTCATGCCGCCGATCGCAGCGACGATTGCGGCCGCCCTCACTGCCTATGTCGCCCTCAACGGCCAGGGTGACATTACACAGCGCTGCGCCGTTGCGGCTGGCATCATGACCTTCCCGATGATCCTGCTCTATCAGTGGGCCGGATCGAGCTGGATGATAGATCTGCACATGGTCTTCTTCGCCTGCCTGGCGATTATCGTCGTGCTGGCAGACTGGCGCGCGATCATCACCGCAGCCGCCTTGACCGCCCTGCATCACCTGCTCGGCAACTTCGTCGCGCCCGAGCTTGTCTACAACAATGGCGCCGATTTTCTCCGCGTGGTCCTGCACGCGGTGGTCGTGATTGCAGAAACGGCAGCTCTGGTTTTCCTCAGCGTCCAGTTGCAGCGCCTGATCATCGCCCAGGCTGAGGCAGAAGCGAACAAGCGCGCCATGGAAGAGGCGGCGGCTGCAGAACGGCAACGCGTTGCCGACGAGCAGAGACTGGTGATCTCGGCCGTGGAACAGCGGCTGGAGGAACTGGCCGCTGGCGATCTTCGCACCAAGATCGACGTCGACTTTCCCCGGCCTATGCAAAACTCAAGGACAGTTTCAACGCCGCGACGACCGATCTCGACCGGCTTGTCGGTGCGGTCTCGACCACCACCCATCACATCACGCGCGGTTCTTCTGAAATCCGCAGCGCATCGGACGATCTGGCACGCCGCACCGAACAGCAGGCCAGCGCTCTCGAACAGAACACCTCGGTCACGCAGGACATCTGCGCGGAAATCAACCAGACCGCGCGAAATGCCGGCCAGACCCGCGAAGCCATCGGGGAAGCGCAGCAGTTTGCGCAAGCAGGCGGCACGGTCGTCTCCAGCGCAGTCGCTGCCATGAACGAGATCGAGCGCTCGTCGAACGAAATCGGCCAGATCATCTCCCTGATCGACGGCATTGCCTTCCAGACCAACCTGCTCGCCCTGAACGCCGGGGTCGAGGCAGCCCGCGCCGGCGATGCGGGCAAGGGCTTTGCCGTTGTCGCCAATGAAGTGCGCGCGCTTGCGCAGAGGTCGGCCGACGCGGCCAGCAGCATCCGCCACCTCATCCAGACGTCGAGCGAACAGGTCGCCCAGGGCGTCAGCCTGGTCGGCAGGACCGGCACGGTGCTCGATGACATCGTGACCAGAGTTTCGCAGGTCAGCGGCTCGGTATCGGAAATCGCGGACTCGGCGGTACGGCAATCGGCAGAACTCGCTCGCGTAAGCGGCTCCTTCGCCAACCTCGACACGCTCACCCAGCAGAACGCGGCGATGGTCGAGGAAAGCAACGCCGCCGCCCACGAACTGGCCCGCGCGGCCGAGGAGTTGCGCCGCCTCGTCAGCAGGTTCCGCACGTCGGACCACGATGAGCGCGCGGAGCGTTCGCCCCCGGTGCTGAGAGTCGCCTGATCGCTCCTGTAATTCCCGCTCTTCCCTCTCCGGCAAATCCCTGACACCATGCCCTTAATGGATCGATTAAGAGTCGGGCCAAACGGGAGAACGTGCGGATGGCATTTGCTGGACAAGTCGTTTGGATTACCGGGGCGTCCTCCGGCATCGGCGCCGCGCTGGCGCGAACCTTGGCCGCCCAGGGCGCGCAACTGATCCTGTCGGGACGAAACGAAGCCGCGCTTGCCCGGATCGCCAGCCAATGCGGCAACGCCCTCGTCCTGCCCTTCGAGGCGACAGACTACGCCGCCGCCGCTCAGGCGGCCGATCGGGCATGGGGCTGGCAAGGCCACGTCGACATGCTGGTCAACAACGCCGGCATCTCGCAGCGCTCGCTTGCTCTGGACACCGCCTTCCCCGTCTATGAACGCATCGTCGCGGTCGATCTGCTCGCGCCCATAGCCCTCACACAGGCGCTGCTGCCGCGCATGGCACAGCGCAAGTCAGGGCGTATCGTCATGGTTTCCAGCATCGCCGGCAAGGTCGGCTCGCCGATGCGCACCGGCTACAGCGCGGCCAAGTTCGGGCTGTTCGGATATTCCGATGCCTTGCGCGCCGAAGTTGCCGGGCTTGGCATCAAGGTCCACGTGATCGCGCCCGGTTCGATCCGCACCGACGTTTCGCGCAACGCGATTACGGCCGATGGATCACGGCGCGGGGTCAGCGATGCGGTCATCGAAAACGGGCTCGACCCGGACATTGCCGCAGGAATGATGCTTGATGCCATAGCGGCAGGCGAGCGCGAGATCATCATGGGCGAGGGCATGGAAAAGGAAATCGGCGAATTGCGCCGCACGCCCGATGCCCTGCACGACCGCATGGCCGCAGTCGTCGCAGCAGGCTATGCGCAAAAGATGGACGAGGGAGCTCCGGAATGACTGCACTTGCGCGCGTGAAACTTGCCAGCGGAATCGAACTCGATGTGCTGGACGTCGGCCCCCGCGATGCGCCGGCCCTGATCTTCCTCCACGGCTTTCCCGAAAGCCACCGCACCTGGCGCCACCAGATCGCGCACCTCTCCTCCCGCTTCCGCTGCATCGCGCCCGATCAGCGCGGCTATCGCGGCTCGTCCAAGCCGGAGGGCGTGGAGAACTACACGCCCGACAAGCTGATCGGCGATATCTTCCAGCTTGCCGATGCATTGGGCGTGCAGCAGTTCACGATCCTCGGCCATGATTGGGGCGGTGCGATTGCCTGGGGCGTGGCCTTGCTCGGACAAGGGACGCGCGTTACCCGTGCCGTCATCGCCAATGCCCCGCACCCGGTGATCTTCCCGCGCCTGCTCTGGACCGACCGGCAGCAGCGCGAGGCGAGCCAGTACATGCGCACCTTCCGCGATACCGCCAACGACGCCATGGTGCGCGAACACGGCCTCGGGGCGCTGCTGATGAAAGCCCTCAACTGGAACCGCTCGCCGGTCATGGAAGAGGAAGAGCGCGCCGCCCTGTTCAAGGACTGGTCGAACCCCGACGCCGCCATCACCATGCTCAACTGGTATCGCGCCAGCCCGATGGCTGTCCCGCCGATGGACGCGCCGTTCGAACTGCCTGCGGGCTATCAGGACGCCGCTGTCCCGCCGCTCAAGATCCCCACGCTGGTGATCTGGGCAATGGACGACATGGCTCTGCCCCCGTGCAACCTAGATGGCATGGACAAGCTTGTCACCAATCTCACCACCGAACCGGTGCCCGATTGCGGGCACTTCGTGCCGTGGGAGGCACCGGACACGGTGAATGCCGCGCTCGACCGGTTCCTTGGCTGAGATTTATCGGCAAGCCGCCCAGCCGCCGGTGCGCTGCGCCTGATCGAGGTGCAGGTGATCGGCATGGGCGGCGTTGTAGTCCGGTGACAGCACGGTCGAGAAGCTCTGGCATGCAGCGTCGCGTACTGCTCGCAGGAAAGCCGCTTTCTCGTCGCCCGCTCCCCAGTCCTTGAGCACCGAGACGCGGCGTCCGTCCTTCAGCACAAACGCACTCACATCGATGGCGTTGCCCGTCGCGTGCTCGCTCCACGCCCCTTCCGACCCGCCGCCAATCCTGCGGCAGTTGCTCGTGCCGAAATGCTCGACCGAGGCAACAGCACTGCCCAGCAGCCGCTGCGCCGCAGGCTGGATGCCATGCTGCAGCCACAGGGCCAGCCCCGCATCGATCGCGCAGGTGGCCTGCGCTCCGCCCGGTGCCAGCCTCACCTTCGCCTGCGCCAGACCTTGAAGCACTTGTCGGTCATCCCGCAGGCATTGCCCTTCGCCGGCAGGCGGCAGGGCCTCAGCCATGATTCCGCTGCTTTCCAGAAACCTGCCGCACACCGCACGGTCACCCCGCAACGTCTGCAGCTTCATTGCCGTCGCCCAGCCCGGCGGATCGGCCAAGGCCAGCGGCGCCCATGGGTTATGCTCGGGATGCCGCTGCAGCCACTCCCGCCCCGCCAGACCCGCCGAGGCGATCACCAGCAGGACGACGACAGTGCGGAGAAAAGAGCGACGCATCCTCGCTCAACCATTGCGCAAAGCGTTCGTTTCGTGAGGCAGACCTTAGGGCAGCCACTCCACCCAGGCGCCGTGGGCATGGGCAGTACCGAGCAGCACGGGCTGCTCTCCGCCGGGCCAATGGCGCACGGTCAATTCATGCCGGAAGGTCTGGCGATTGGTCTCGAGCATGACCCACGCCAACCGCCGCGATGTATCGGCCTTCGCGCCCGCCTGCGCCATCAGCGCCTCGATCCGCGCGCGGGTCTCGCCCGGCAGGTACTGCCAGACGATGGAATGGAACATCACGCGCGTCGTATCGGCGTCCTGCGGTGCCGCCAGCCGTTCGGCCACGAAGTCGCCCGCGTCCATCTGTACCACGTCCGGGGCCTTCTCCCCGGCCAGGGCAATCGCCGCATCGATCCGTCCGATGCGCTCCGTCACCTCGGCCCAGACATAGGACTTCAGCCGCAACGCCTGCTCCGGATCCGCCAGATTCATCGGCGCACGGTCGCAGCCCTTGATGCCCACGATCTCGACCTCTGCCTGCGGCGGCGGGGCCCCGCGCCACTCCGGCACGATCCGCATCGGCGAATCCGCTGGGCCAGCCGTCGTCCCGCCGAGATCGAAGAAGAACCGCTCCATCATCGTGTTGACGCCGGCACTGGCCCCCAGCTCGTTCAGCTCGAAGCGCGGGCCGACGCGGGCCGAAAGCCACAGCAGCGCCGCCAGGATCGAGGCCGACCGCCCCGCCTCGTTGGTCTGCGGCGGCCCGTCGAGCCACGGCAGCAACTCGGCGTCATGCTCGCGCGTTGCCGCAACCACCAGCGCATCGACCTCGGCCTGATCGGTCACCTCGCCGCGATAGACAGGGGCTAGCCGCGCATCCTTGCCCGTCAGCACAAGGTTGTGATGCCCGCCCGCCAGCCGCAGCGGCAAGGCGTCCTCCAGCGGCTTTCCCGGCCACGCCGCGATTCGCTTGCCGACCTCGGTGTCGCCATCCAGCAGCCGCAATTGCGCCCGCACTACCCGCCCCGTGCAGGGTGCACCATTGTTCGTGGCGTGGTCAGCCTGCCATTCTATGGCTTTTGCGGCCTCTTCGATCTCCATGATCGGGTTCATTCGGTTGCCCTTTGCGCCGTGCTGCCATAAGGGCGGCGGGTTATGTCCACCGCCGCACCGCTCGTTTTCGCCCTGCCCAAGGGCCGCATCCTCGACGAGGCCCTGCCTCTGCTCGAGAAGGCCGGGATCGTGCCCGAGGCCGATTTCTTTAACAAGGCCTCGCGCGCACTGTCCTTCGCCACCAACCGCGACGACGTGAAGATCATTCGCGTCCGCGCTTTCGACGTGGCGACCTTCGTGGCGCATGGCGCGGCCCATGCGGGCGTTGTGGGATCGGACGTGATCGACGAGTTCGACTATGCCGATCTCTATGCCCCGGTCGATCTCGACATCGGCCACTGCCGCCTTTCGGTGGCAGAGCCGGTGAGCATGGTCGAAAGCGGCGCGAACGCGCGCGAAAGCCACGCCCGCGTGGCCACCAAGTACCCCAACCTGACGCGCCGCCACTTCGAAAAGCTCGGCGTTCAGGCCGAAGTCGTGAAGCTCAACGGCGCGATGGAACTGGCCCCTTCGCTGGGCCTTGCCAGTCGCATCGTCGATCTGGTTTCCACGGGCCGCACGCTGAAGGAGAACGGTCTGGTTGAAACCAGCCAGATCCTCCCCGTCTCGGCCCGCCTGATCGTCAACCGCGCCGCCTTGAAGACCGACAGTGCCCGCCTCGGCGCACTGGTCGATGCCTTCCGCGAGATGGTCGCCGCAAGGAAGGCCGCCTGATGCTGCGCCTCAAGTCCAGCGATCCCGGCTTTGCCAAGGCCTTCGCCCGCCTCGTCAAGGACCGCCGCGAGAGTGACGAGAACGTCGCCCGCGATGTCCAGACGATCATCGACGACGTACGCATTCGCGGCGATGAAGCGCTCGCCGAATATACCGCGAAGTTCGATGGCCACGCCCCCGGTGAGGATGACTGGCGCATTTCGCCCGAAGCCTGTCGCGAAGCCTTCGACGCGCTGCAGCCCGATCTGCGCGCCGCGCTCGAACTCGCCGCGCAGCGCATCCGCGATTATCACCGCGCCCAGTTGCCGGAAAACCGCGACTACACCGACGCCAGCGGCATGCGCTTGGGCGCGCGGTGGAGCGCGGTCGATGGCGCCGGACTCTACGTCCCCGGCGGCCGCGCGGCCTATCCCTCATCACTGCTGATGAACGCGATTCCCGCCAAGGTTGCCGGCGTCGAGCGCCTCGTCGTCGTCACCCCGACGCCCAAGGGTGAGGCCAATCCGCTGGTCCTCGCCGCCGCTCACCTTGCCGGGGCCGACGAAGTCTGGCGCGTCGGTGGGGCGCAGGCGGTGGCCGCGCTGGCCTATGGCACCGCCCGCATCAAGCCGGTCGATGTCATCACCGGACCCGGCAATGCCTGGGTGGCGGAAGCCAAGCGCCAGCTGTTTGGCGTAGTCGGCATCGACATGGTCGCGGGGCCTTCCGAAATTCTCGTGATTGCGGACTCGAAGAATGACCCGCAGTGGATCGCCGCCGACCTGCTCAGCCAGGCCGAGCACGATCCGGTCGCCCAGTCGATCCTGATCACCGACGATGCCGCCTTTGCCGATCAGGTGGCGGACATGGTCGGCGTCGAGATTGCCATGCTGCCGACCGCCAGGGTCGCCAAGGCCAGCTGGGACGATTACGGCGTGATCATCGTCGTGGACTCGCTCGATGAAGCGCCCGCGCTGGCGAATTCGCTGGCTGCCGAACACGTCGAGATCGCCACCGACGATCCGCAGGTCCTGTTCGACCAGATCCGCCATGCAGGGTCAGTCTTCCTTGGCCGCATGACCCCCGAAGCCGTCGGCGATTACGTCGCCGGGCCGAACCACGTCCTGCCCACCGGGCGCCGCGCGCGCTTTTCCTCGGGCCTTTCCGTTCTGGATTTCATGAAACGCACCAGCTTTATCGAGGCGACTGACGCCGCGCTTGCCGCCGTCGGCCCCGCCGCCATCGCCCTTGCCGAGGCCGAGGGCCTTGCCGCCCACGCCCGTTCTATCGAAATAAGGCTCGACCTGTGAACGCGATCTCGGGCAAGGCCCGCGCCGCCTCGCGCCTCGCCGCCGTGCAGGCGCTCTATCAGGCCGACATGGAGCAGACCGCACTGCACCTGCTGCTGGACGAGTTCCACCAGCACCGCCTCGGCGCGGAAATCGAGGACGTCGAATACCTCAAGGCCGACGTCGCCTTCTTTGACGACGTCGTGAAGGGCGTCGACGCCCGCCGCAACGAGATCGACCTGCTGCTCTCGGCCAAGCTCGCCAAGGGCTGGTCACTCGCCCGCCTCGACAAGACCATGCTGCAGATCCTGCGCGCCGGTTCCTACGAACTGATGGCGCGCAAGGACGTGCCCGTGGCGACGGTGATCACCGAATACGTCGACGTCGCCCACGCCTTTTTCGAAGAGCGCGAGGCGAAGTTCGTCAACGGCGTGCTGGATGCCGTGGCGAAGGACGTGCGGTAACTTCCAAATCCTCCCGATTTTCCGCAGGACAATTGGGGAGGGGGACCGCCAGCGCAGCTGGTGGTGGAGGGGATCGAACCCCTCCGTCATTCGCTACCGCGAATGCCACCTCCCCGTTTGCGCGTTCCGCGAAAACGGGGAGGATCTTGTCGATTACAACCGCTCGGCATGCCAGCGGATGTGATCTTCCATGAAGGTCGAGATGAAGTTGTAGCTGTGGTCGTAACCCGGCTGTAGCCGCAGGGTCAGGTCCACGCCCGCCGCCTTGCACGCCGCCTCCAGCAGTTCAGGACGCAGCTGTTCGGCAAGGAAGCCATCGGCATCGCCCTGATCGACCAGCACCGCGCCGGCAGGCCGCTTGCCATCCTCGATCAGCGCCACGGCATCATGCTTGCGCCACGCCGCCCGGTCATCGCCGAGATAGCCGCCCAAAGCCTTGTGCCCCCATGGCACCTGCCCCGGCGCCACGATCGGCGCGAAGGCCGAAAGCGACTTGAACTTCTCCGGGTACGTCAGCCCCAGCGTCAGTGCGCCATGGCCGCCCATCGAATGGCCGGTGATCCCCATGCGATCCAGATCAACCGGGAAATTCGCGCCCAGCAGCGCGGGCAGTTCCTCGGCAATGTAATCCCACATGCGATAGTGCTGCGCGAAGGGCTCCTGCGTGGCGTTCACGTAGAACCCTGCGCCAAGGCCGAAATCGTAGGCGCCTTCCGCATCGTCAGCCACGCCTTCGCCCCGCGGCGACGTATCGGGCGCAACGAAGACGATCCCGAGTTCGGCACAGGCCTTGCGGTACTCGCCCTTGTCGGTGACGTTGGCGTGGGTGCAGGTCAGCCCGGAAAGGTAGACCAGCACCGGCAACTTAGCGCCGTCCACCGCCTGCGGGGGCAGGAAGACCGAAAAGGTCATCCCCGTCCCCGTCGCGGCGGACTCATGCTTGTAGACGCCCAGCGTTCCGCCGTGCGCCTTCGAAGTCGAGACCGTTTCGAGTGTCATCAGGCGATAATGTCCAGCGCGCAGAGCTTGTTGCCGGCCGGATCGCGCAGATAAGCCAGATAATAGGGCGAACCTTCGCGCGGCCCCGGCGGGTCTTCGCAAGCCGTACCACCAGCCGCAACGCCGGCGGCGTGCCAGGCGTTGGCCTGTTCCGGGTTCATGCGGAAGCCGATAGTGCCACCGTTGGCGCCGCAGGCAGGCTCGCCATTGATCGGCTTGGTCACGATGAACAGCCCGCCGTTGTGCTGATAGATCAGGCGTCCCTTGGGATCGGTGATCGCTTCCGGCCCGCCGAACGCAGCGAAGGTGGCATCGTAGAACTTCTTGGCAGCGTCGATATCGTCGGCGCCAACCATCACATGGCTGAACATAGCTCTCTCCCGTTGACAGGTTGCAGCGGCAAGAGAGCTAAGCCACTGGCTTGCGCGGTCAAGCGCCCGGATGGGAATTCTTTGTTGCCATTTGGCCTCAAGCCAGAGGATCAAGCACGCCCAGCAGCGCGACCGCGCCGACAACACCGATGCCTGCCGCAAACTCCAGCACAAGCGATCGGCGCAGACGCGCCTCGGCGCCGGGTTCGCCCCGCTCCAGCGCCGGGACGATCCGCCAGCGGTTCCCGGCGGCCAGCGCCAGCATGGCCGCGAACAGCACCAGCTTCACCGCAAGTATGCTGAACCAGCGCGCCTCGAACGCCATCGGCCAGCCGGCAATCACCAGCGTGTTGAGCAGGCCAGTCAGGATGAGGACCGCCACCACCGCGCTGCCGGTGCGGGCAAAGCGCGCAAGTGCGGCAATGTCAGCCCCCTCGCGGGAGAAAGCCGAAGTGACGAATACGGCCAAAGCGCCCATCCACGTCGCTGCGGCAAGGACATGCGCCACGTCCGATACACGGTGAAGCGCCATTTCGCTGGCCCCGGCATGCCCCGTCCAGGCCACCGAGCCGAGCGCAATGCCCCCGGCCAGCGCCAGGATAGGCAGGCGCAACACGCGAAGCGGCAAGAAGCAGGCGAGGAACACTGCGGCCAGCGCCGTCAGCCGCCATTCCATGACCTTGCCGAGCGGCGTCTGCGCCAGCACGACCTCCGCCGTCGCCTGGTCCAGTTCGGCAAGGCTGATGCCGGCCATGGCGGCAACGCTTTCCAGCGCCCACCATGCAGAGGCAAAAGCGGCGACGATGGCCAGCAGTGCCAGCACAAGTCGGGCGCGGAACGCCAGCACCTGCCCCGCCGCCAGCGCATGCAGCGGCACGCCCGCCACGAGCAGCAGCGCAAGATACGCCGCCGCCCGCGCGGTCAGCAGGCCCGTCGTTTCCACGCCCCCTTGGCCGAATCAGCGAACGGTGAAGGCGTACTGGCCCTCGATGCGGTGCTGGTCGGCAGCAACCGCATGCCACTTGAGGTTATAGCTGCCCGCCGGAAGAGCGCGCGGCAGGGTGATGGTCAGGACCTTGCCGGCAGCAGCGGTCTTGAAGCCCTTGATCGGCATCGGCGCATGGTTGGCCATGCCCGGCATGCCGGTCATCACCAGCTCAATGCCCGAAAGCGGACCGACCAGCTCTTCTGAGAACGTCAGGGTCAGCTTGGTCGGCTTGGCCACGGCCGTATTCGGGGCCGGGTTGGACGAAAGGAGCTTGGGATGGGCAAAGGCTGCGCCGGGCATGGCCAGCATGGCAAGGGCGGGAGCGGCAAGGAGCGCAAGACGGCGCATGGGAAGTCCTTTCGGGTTGGGATCTGCAGTGTGATACGCAAGGCGCAGGCCCATCCCTCAAGCCATAGCGCAAATTTTGTCTTGAGGGATTTTGCCCGAGCGCGCGTAATGGGAATTGCGTGGAAAAAGGAACCCAGCCAGCAATGGCCGATATCGACGAACTCTTGGGCGCTCTTGCCGCCAAAGCACCACCGCCTGCACTCTTCGTCATCGATGAAGAGGTGATGCGCGGCCTTGCCAGCAGGCGCGAGAGTGCCACGGCACGGCGCGGCATGGTGATGGCCGTGGCGATTGCCGCCGTCGTCGGAATCGTCGGCTCGGTCGCCCCTGCAGCGCCTGCACAGGCGGAACCCCTGTTCGGCGTGCCTTCGGGCGCGCCCTCGCACCTTCTGGCAGACTGATGGGCGCGGCCTTGCGCTATGTCGTGGTGGCAGTGGTCTCTGCCGCCGTCGCCCTTGCCGCCAGCCACTTTGCCCGCGGCTTCATGCCGATGCACCACGGCAGCGAACTCCACCAGCTCATGCACGAGCGGCTCGATCTCTCGGCGCAGCAGAACCTGGAGATCGACCGGCTCGAGACGGAATTCGCAAACAAGCGCCGCACGCTGGACGAGCGCCTGCGCGCTTCGAACGCAGATCTCGCCCGCGCGATCGAGAGCGAACACCAGATCGGCCCCAAGGTGACCGGCGCGGTCGATGCCTCGCACATGGCGATGGGCGAGCTGCAGAAGGCGACGCTGGCCCATGTCTTCGCGATGCGCGCAGTGCTCAACCCCAGCCAGCAGGCGATTTTCGACCGCGAGATCGCCCGCGCCCTCACCGCGCCCCCCCCCTTCGCCCGACCGCCGCTGATCCGGTGGCGGGGGCGACGCTCCAGACGAAAGCGACCCACAGCTGGTCGCCAGCGCGCTTGCCGGCAGGCAAAGCGCCTACGCAACGCTGATGGCCCGCCATCGCGAGGCCGTGTACCGGCTCGCCCGTCACCACACCGGCGACGAGGGCGAAGCGCTCGACGTCACGCAGGAAGCGTTCATCGCCGCCTTCGCCGCGCTGGCGAAGTTCGATGCCGCCCGCCCGTTTCGCGCCTGGCTGATGCGCATCGCCGTCAACAAGTGCCGTGATTGGGCGCGGCGCCGTGCGGTGCGGCGGCTGTTCCGCATGGCGCGGCCCCTCGAAGATGCCTTCGACGTTGCCGACCACGGCCTCGATCCCGAAGCTGAAGCCATATCGCGGCGCGAGCTCGCCCGCGTCTCGGCCGCCATCGCCGCGCTTCCGGCCAATCTCAAGGACCCGCTGATCCTGTGCCGCCTCGAAGGAATGAGCATGGCCGAAGCCGCCGACGTGCTCGGCCTTACCGAGAAGGCCGTCGAAACGCGGATCTACCGGGCACGGCAGAAATTGTCGGAAATGCTTGAGGGATAAGCCGTCGTCCTGCGTAATCGCAGGTAATGACCGACACGCTCCATCTCAATCGCCGCAACCTGCTCCTCGGAGCAGGTAGCCTCGCCGCAATGCCGCTTGTCCCTGCCTGGGCGCAATCGGGCCACGGCGGCCATTCGCGCAAGGCTGGCGCCATGGCGGGGCGCAACACCGGCGGCGTGCTTTCGGGCGAGAGCATTGCCCTGTCCATCGGCGCGGCGAAGTTCGCGGTGGGGGATCGTTCTGCCCCCGCCATCGCGGTCAACGGTTCGATCCCCGCCCCGCTCATCCGCCTGCGCGAAGGGCAGAAAGTGCGCATCGCCGTTACCAACACGCTGGGTGAACAAAGCTCGATCCACTGGCACGGGCTGCTGGTGCCGTTCCAGATGGACGGCGTGCCCGGCCTGTCGTTCCCCGGCATCGATCCGGGCGAAACCTTCACCTACGAGTTCCCGATCGTGCACTCCGGCACCTTCTGGTACCACTCTCACTCTGGCATGCAGGAGGCCGAAGGGCTTTACGGCCCGATCCTGATCGACCCCGCCGAGCCCGACACCGCCGCCCCGTTTGACCGCGAATACGTGCTGATGCTGGCGGACTGGAGCCCGATGAACCCGCACGAGCAGCTGCGCAAGTTGAAGGCCATGGGGGGCTATTTCAACTGGCAAAGGCAAACCGTGGGCGGCTTGCTGAAAGGCCGTGACCAGAGCCTCAAGGACCGGCTCGAATGGGCCAAGATGCGCATGGACGCGACCGACATCTCGGACGTGACCGGTGCGACCTATTCCTTCGTCATCAACGGCCACGATACCGCCGCCAACTGGACCGCGCTGTTCCGCCCCGGCGAACGGGTCAAGCTTCGCATCATCAACGCCTCGTCGATGACCAACTTCAACTTCCGCATCCCCGGGCTGCCGATGACTGTCGTCGCGGCCGACGGCTGCAACGTCCAGCCGGTCGAGACGGATGAGTTCCAGATCGCGATTGCCGAAACCTATGACGTGATCGTCCAGCCGACCGAAACCACTCCCTTCGGCATCATCGCCGAAGCGATCGACCGCTCCGGGCTGGTCCGTGCCACGCTTGCGCCGCAGATCGGCATGGCCGGGGCCATCCCCGCCCGCCGCGCCCGCCCCGTCCTGACCATGCGCGACATGGGCATGGACATGAGCGGGATGGACATGGGGACGGGCGGCGAGATCGACCTGTCCCAGCCCGCCAACGAAAGCATGGCCGGCCATTCCATGAAGATGCGCGACCTCTCCCTTGCGCCCGGCGTGAAGCCGGGGCCGGGCGTCGCCACGATCTCGCCAATGCCCGCCGACCGTCTGGCCGACAAGCCGACTGGCCTCGAGGATGTCGACCACCGCGTGCTGACTTATGCCGACTTGCGCTCGCGCGATGCCAACCCCGATCGCCGCACGCCGTCGCGCCAGATCGACGTCAACCTTACCGCCAACATGGAGCGCTACATGTGGTCCATCGATGGCGAAACCATCTCCGACGGCGCCAAGCCGATCCCCTTCCGCAAGGGGAGCGGGTGCGGGTGAACCTGATCAATCACACGATGATGCCGCACCCGATCCACCTGCACGGCCACTTCTTCGAACTGGTCACGGGAGAGCCGGGCAACCGCCCGCGCAAGCACACCGTCAACGTCCTGCCCGGCGGCAAGGCCAGCTTCGATCTCACCGCCGACGCCGAGGGCGACTGGGCGTTCCACTGCCACATGCTGCTGCACATGCATGCCGGGATGATGCGCGTCGTGACTGTGCGCAGCTCGGGAGATGCGGCATGAAGCGCCTGCTGCTCACCGGCGCGGCCCTGATCGCAACGCCCGCCCTCGCCCAGGAAGCGCAGGACCCGCACGCCGGCCACGATATGAGCCAGATGCAGGGCCAGATGGATCATTCCGGGCACGACATGGGCGCCATGGGCGGCCAGACTGCCGAGGAGCCGGCAATGCAGGGCATGGACCACTCCATGCACCAGCAGCCAGCGCCAGACACGCCCGCCGCCGCCCCGGCCGACACTGCGCCGATGGATCACTCGGCCCACATGGGCCATGCCATGCCCACTGTAACCGACAGCGAAGTCGGCAATGCACCGCCGCCGCCCGTCCCGACCGACCATCCCGCCGATGCCTTCTGGGACAAGCAGCGCATGGCGCAGGCCCGCGCCGATTTGTCAAAGGAAGGGCGCTTCTTCGGCAACGCACTGATCCTCGATCGCCTCGAATATCGCCCGCGCAATGGCAAGGACGGCTATGCGTGGCAGGCCATGGGCTGGATCGGCGGCGATATTGACCGCCTCGCCGTCGAAACCGAAGGCGAAGGTGCCTTCGGCGAACCGCTTGAAACCGGCGAAGTTCGCGCCGCCTGGCGCCACGCGCTCGATCCGTGGTGGAACTTCGAACTCGGCGCGCGGCAGGACTTCGGCGCTGGCCCCGATCGCACCTACGGCGTGATCGGCTTCGAAGGCCTTGCCCCCTACTGGTTCGAAGTCGGCGCTCACGCTTTCGTCTCGAACAAGGGCGACTTCCACTTCCGGCTCGAGGCAGAGCACGACATGCGCCTGACCCAGCGCCTGATCCTTCAACCCTCGATAGAGATCGACGCCGCTGCGCAGGACGTGCCGGAACTCGGCATCGGCGCGGGCCTTGAAAAGGTCGAACTGGGCACCCGCGTCCGCTACGAATTCGCGCGCGAATTCGCGCCCTATGTCGGTGTACACTGGGAGCGCAAGCTTGGCGAAACGGCCCGGCTGGCGCGCCTCGAAGGCGAAAGCCCCTCGCAGGTCAGCGCCGTGGTCGGCGTAAGGATGTGGTTCTGAATTCGTATCCGGCTTGCCCGCTTGCGCGGCAACGTGCGACAAAGCCCGGATGCAGCGAGTGTTTTCATGAATCCGGGCCATGCAGGCGTGATCGCCCAGACCATCCAGCTGGCCCTTGCCCCCGTGTTCGTCCTCGTGGCGATCGGCAATATCATGAACATCCTCACGACGCGGCTTGGCCGTATCGTCGACCGGTCCCGCGCCCTGCAAAGCCAGCACGCGCAGACCTCGGGCCGGGAGCATGATCTTGTCGTGATCGAGATTCGCTATGTCGATCGCCGCATCCATCTGATCGGCCGGGCGCTGCTGCTGCTGGTCGTGTCCGGCCTCGCGATCGGCGTCACCGTGGGATCGCTGTTCATCGGTGAAATGGCCGGGCTCGAACTGCGCAACCTTACCGGCATCACCTTCTTCGGCGCCATCGCGCTGCTGATGATTGCCCTGGTCTATCTCCTGCTGGAAACGCGCATAGCCGCCAGCTCCTTGCGCCTGCCGCAGGAATTGCTCGAGCTCGAACGCGATATCCCGCACCGGCAGTGACCCGCACGGTGTTCAGGCGCTTCGATATTACGGGAATGTAGAAAGCCCGACGCGGCGCGAACGTTGTCGCATCCTCTCCCAAGGCCGCGTCGGGCAACGTTTACGCGGGCTGAATAGCGCATCCCCAAGGGCTGTCACAAACAATCCGCTTTCGCGCGCAGCATGGCGCAAACCTGATGCAAACGCACAACACCACGCCTGCCGCACAAGCAGAAAGGCCCCGCATCGCTGCGGGCCTTCCCGAGTTTCAGCGCATTAAAGGTCAGTTGACCTTCTTCACCGTCTTCTTTTCCGGCGCGATCGAGATCCTCACCGTTTCCCCGTTGTTGCCGGGGAAGTCGGTGAACATCGCCTCGACGAGGTTCGGCACGACATAGGACAGGCGATTCGACGACGAGGCTGCTTCGGCCTTGCCTTCGAACAGGCGCTGGCCATCGGCACGGCGGTCAATCTTCAGGTCCATGCCCGAGGTGTAGACGGTCACGACGTCAACACCGCCACCCCAGCCACCGCCGCCAAAGAAGAACGGGTCGTTCCATCCCCAGCCCCAGCCGCCGCCGACTATGCCACGACGGCCCCAGCGACCATATCCTGGGCCCCAACCCGGGCCCCAGCCGCCCCAGCCACCCCAACCGCCCCAGAACGGGTCGGCAAAGCCGGTGGAACGGACGCGGTCACGCCCCCATCGATACCGTAGTCGAACTTGACCAGCAGGTCCGCGGTTTCAGCGGAAGCGGGCTGATAACCCAGCTTTTCCATCTGCCGACCAACCAGCGAGGCGTACTGCGCGAACTCGAGCCCGCCTGCATCCCGGGGATCGTCGGCCACGACCGCGAAGGTCTGGCCAGCCGGTGCCGGCAACTGCGCCTGGAAACGCTTGACGTCAGCCTTGAACGGCGTGGCACACCCGGCGAGCGAGACGAGCATCAGCGATACAGCCGAAAGCCCCAGAAGACGGCGCTTGCCGGAAGACGAGGGCTTCACTTTGGAAACGGAATTCATCCTTGCGACTCCTGTTATGCGTCCGCCGCCCCTTGCCAGACACACGCACTGCATAGCATGCCGCCTTTTTGGACGGGAAGTGCTGAATGCACGTTGAATGGTGCCTGCAACATATGTTGCAGGCACGTAATGTTTCGCAACGAACTGACGGAAAATCAGCCCCTTACAAGGCCCAATGCCTGATAGGTCTGCCTGAGCGTCGGCGCTGCCAGATCCCGCGCCTTCAACGCGCCCTTGGCCAGAATCGCGTCCAGCGCCTCGCCGTCCTGGCGCAACTGGCGATAGCGCGCCGCCATCGGCGACAGCGTCTCGACCAGCAGTTCGCCCAGCGCCGGCTTGAACTGTCCGAAGCCCTTGCCCTCGAATTGCGCCAGCACTGCGGCCGGGGTGGTCCCGGCCATCGCCGCATAGATGCCGACGAGGTTGTTCGCCTCGGGCCGCCCGGCGAGGCCCTCCACCGTGCCCGGCAGCGGCTCGGGATCGGTCTTGGCCTTCTTCACCTTCTGCATGATCGCATCGGCATCGTCGGTCAGGTTGATGCGGCTCATGTCCGAAGGATCGGACTTGCTCATCTTGGCGCTGCCATCGCGCAGGCTCATGATGCGCGCCGCCTCTGGCGGAATGATCGGATCAGGCAGCGTGAACAGCGGTGCGTCCTCGGCACAGAAGTCGTTGTTGAACTTCTGCGCGATGTCGCGCGCCAGTTCCAGATGCTGCTTCTGGTCCTCGCCCACCGGCACGTGAGTCGCCTGGTAGAGCAGCACGTCAGCCGCCTGCAGCACCGGATAGGTGAACAGCGCGACGGACGCGCCCTCGCGGTTCTTGCCCGCCTTGTCCTTCCACTGCGTCATGCGGTTGAGCCAGCCCATACGCGCCGTGCCGTTGAGCAGCCATTGCAGTTCGGCATGGGCGGGCACCTGCGCCTGGTTGAACAGGATCGACTTGTCGGGATCGATCCCGCACGAAACCAGCGCCGCCACCATCTCGCGGGTGTTGGCGGCAAGCTCAGCGGGCGAATGCGGCATCGAGATCGCGTGAAGATCGGCAAGGAAATAGAGGCACTGCCCGCCCTTGGCCGACCACTCGTCCTGCATGCGCACCCAATTCCGGATCGCACCCAGGTAATTGCCAAGGTGGAGATTGCCGGTTGGCTGGATGCCGGAAACGATACGCATTTGAGTGCCTTCAGTTGGAGCGGCGACGCCGCAGGAGAAGCTTGAGGTCGTCCACCCGGAAAGCCCCGGTCAGGACGGCAGCGAGGCCATAGACGACGACCCCACTGGTGACCAGTGCAGCCATCGCTGCAATGCGCAGGGTCCATGTCCCGTGGACATAGGGCATGACCAGCCCCTGCCCCGCCCACAGCACCGCGCCCATCGCCAGCGCCGCCAGCGCCAACCGCACGGTCCGCCGCTTCAATCGCGCATCGGCGGCAAAGTGCCCGCGCCTGACCAGCGTGTGGTAGAGCAGCCAGACATTGACGGTCGAGGCTATCGCCGTCGCCAGCGGTGGCCCCATGTGCCTCAGCGGCACGATCAGCGCGAGGTTGCCAGCAAGGTTCACCACCATCGAGATCGTGGCATAGCGCACCGGCGTCTTCGTATCCTGCCGCGCGTAGTATCCGGGCGTCAGCACCTTGACGAGAATATAGCTCGGCAGCCCGATCGAGAACGCCGCCAGCGCCTGCGCGGTGAAGTGCGTGTCCTGCGCGTCAAACTTGCCATAGCCGAACAGCGCCGCGGCAATCGGCTCGCCACACAGCACCAGCGCTACCGTCGCGGGCAGCGTCAGCAGCAGCGCCAGTTCCATGCCCCGGTTCTGCGTTTCCATCGCCGCAGCCTCCTCGCCCCCGCCCAGCTGGCGCGAGATCGTCGGCAGCAGCACGGTGCCAAGCCCGATGCCGATCAGCCCCAGCGGCAACTGGTTCAGCCGGTCTGCCATGTAGATGTAGGTGACCGAGCCGTGATCGAGCAGCGATGCGGCAAGGGCCGTCGAGATCACCAGATTGATCTGCACTGCACCCGCGCCTGCCGCCGCCGGCAGGATCAGCTTGAGCAACTGCTTCACTTCCGGCGAAAGCCTTGGTCGCCTAAGGCGCAACCGCACGCCGTTCCGGCGGCAAGCCCATGCCAGCCACGCCAGCTGCAACGCGCCCGATACCGACACCGCAATCGCCTGATTGCGCGCCGTAACCAGCGGATCGTCGGAATGGAAGCCCAGCAGCGCCACGATCAGCGTCAGGTTCAGCAGGATCGGCGCCGCCGCGTTGACCCAGAACTTGCCGAGCGAATTGAGGATGCCGCCGAACAGCGAGACGATGCTGATGAGCATCAGGTACGGGATCGTCCAGCGCGAAAGTTCCACCGCATAGGCGAACTGGTCCGCGCTCACCCCGTTGAACTTGCCCGAAAGCAGCAGCGTCACCGGCCAGGCGAAAACTTCCAGCACCACCGTCATGAACAGCAGCACCGGCAGCAGCACGGCGAGCGCCGCCTCGGCAAAGTCCAGCCCGTCGCGCAGGCCCTTGCCCTCGGGATCGGCCACCTTCTTGTTGAACATCGGGATGAAGGCGCTGGCAAACGCCCCTTCCGCGAACAATGCGCGGAACATGTTGGGCAGCCGGAACGCGACAAGGAACGCGTCCGAGGCAAACGCCGCGCCGACGAACCGCGCGAACAGGCTGTCGCGCACCAGCCCGAGAATCCGGCTGAGCAGCGTCAGCCCGCCAATCGATCCGGTAGCCTTGAGGAGGTTCATAGCCGCACCCTTCGGGCCACCGGATTCAGTCTGTCAGATCAGGCCTGACCGGCCGGGGTCGCTTCCGCGGTCGCCTGGGCCTGCGCCAGCTGCTGCATGTACAGGCCGTTGAAATCGATCGGCTCGAGCATCAGCGGCGGATAGCCTGCATCGCGCACGGCATCGGCGACGATGCGGCGGGCGAACGGGAACAGGATGCGCGGACCTTCGGCGAACAGGAACGGATGGGCCTGGTCGTCGGGCACGTTGCGCATGCCGATGAGGCCGCAATAGGCCAGCTCGACGATGAACGCGGTGCCCTGGCTGCCCTTCGAGGTCACGTTGATCTTCAGCTCGATCTCGTGGATCTCGGGCTGGATCACGCGGGCCGAGATGTTGAAGTCCACCGCGATGTCGGGCGCTTCGCTCCACTGGTAGGATTCGGGCGCATTGGGGTTCTCGACCGAAAGGTCCTTCACATACTGCGAGATCAGGCCGATCGCGGGCGAAGTGTCTTCCCCGTTGAGAACGGGACCATCGACGTTGAGATTCGAAATGATGTTGCCTTCGTCGGCCATGTAGACGTGCTTTCTGTGTGGGTTTCCCTTGGCCGCGCGACTAGCACCATGGCCAAAGACCCGCAATCCGCCTTGTCTTGGTCAAGCTCTGCGCAAGCGTCTGGCGCATCAGCGCCACAACTGGCCAAGATTCTTTGCCAAGGGATGAGCCCAAAGGGTCATGCACGCGTTGTTCATTTGTAATCCGTACCTATTTGAGGCACGTTGGAATGACGCCGTGAGCTCAGGTCTTCCGATCCGGGGCCATGGACAGTTCGGGAATCTTGCGCGTGATTGTTCAAATTGTGATCCTGGCGATGATTGCGGCCTTCCTTGGCCTGCGCCTCTACTCCGTCCTCGGCCGCCGGCCCGAGCATGACGAGGAGCCGATGCGCCGCCGGATCGAACAGCCCGATCCCTCCGCCAAAGCGCAGCAGCCGGTGCAGCAGCAAGGCGGTTCCGCCGCGCCGCGCCCGCGCGAACTCGCAGCGCCTGCGCCCAGCACGTTTGACAACAGTGCCGAAGCCGGCGTCCGCGCCATCATTTCGGCCGATCGCCGTTTCGATGTCGCGCAGTTCCTTGCCGGCTCCAAGGGCGCCTACACCATGATCCTCGAAGCCTTCTGGCGCGGGGACAAGGACGATCTGCGCCAGCTCTGCGATGCTGACGTCTTCGAAGGCTTCAGCTCGGCCATCGATGCCCGCGCCGCTGCGGGCGAAGTGATCGACGCCCGCGTGATTCGCATCGAGGAAGCGCGCATCGTCGCCGCCTCGATCGCAGGACAGACCGCGCGCATCACCGTCCGCTTCCTGGCTGACATCGCCTCGGTCACCCGCAACGCGGAAGGGCAGGTCATCGCCGGCTCGCTCGACGATGCGATCGAAGCCCGCGATCTGTGGACCTTCCGCCGCGACCTCACCTCGCGCGATCCCGACTGGCTGCTCGACGAAACCGACGAGGCCTGAGTTCGGGGCCTGACTTCTCGATTTTCCTTTATCGTCACCCTGAACTTGTTTCAGGGTCCATTTCTCGGCACGAACAGCTGCTTGATCGGCAAGATGGATCCTGAAACAAGTTCAGGATGACGAATGTGGGAATTGGGAAAGACTGGCGGATGATCGGCAAAACGAGATTCGCAACCCTTCTAGCCCTCACCCTCCTTGGCGGCTGCGTGCGCCTTGTGCCCGAAGGCAGTGCTCCGCGCCCGGTCACGCCGCCAACCCCGCCTGCGGTAAAACCCCCCACCGCCGCGCTCACCGGCGTCATGCGCGGCCCCGTCACCGCGGGCCTCGGCTTCAAGCCCGATAACACCGCCGCCGCCCTGCAGGCCTTCGCCACGTCCTGCCCCCGGCTGACCCGCCGCACCGACAATTCCGGCCTCACCCGGCCCGAAGACTGGGCGCCCGCCTGCACCGCCGCCGCCACCTGGCCCGCTGGCGAAGCCGCGCGTTTCTTCACCACCTATTTCGAAACCGCCGAAGTCGGCGATGGCGCAGCCTTCGTCACCGGCTATTTCGAGCCCGAGATCGCAGGTTCGCGCACCCGCCAGCCGGGTTACGACGTGCCGGTCTACGCCCTGCCGAAAGACCTCGTCCGCGCCAAACCGGGCGACGCGCAGCCCCTGCCTGATGGCAAGATGCCGCTCGGCCGCTATGACGATGCCGGCGTGTTCACTGCCTACCACGATCGCGGCCAGATCGAGGATGGCGCCCTGCAGGGCAAGGGCCTCGAAATCGCCTGGGCCGCCGATCCGGTCGAGTTCTTCTTCCTGCAGATCCAGGGCTCGGGCCGCCTGCGCGCCCCCGATGGCAGCGTGATCCGCTTAGGGTTCGCCGGACAGAACGGCCACGCCTACACCGGCATCGGCTCCTTGATGCGTGAGCGTGGGCTGATCGGCGCCTCGCCCGGGCAGTATTCCGGCTCGATGCAGGGCATTCAGCAATACCTGCGCGATTTCCCCGATGCCGGCAAAGCGCTGATGCGCCAGAACCGCAGCTACGTCTTCTTCCGCGAACTCACCGGCCCCGGCCCGGTCGGCGCGCTGAACGTGCCCATCGCAGGCCGCAGCACGGTCGCCGCCGATCCCGCCTTCGTGCCGCTGGGCGCGCCGGTCTGGCTGCAGGTGGACCGCAAGGAAGCCAGCGGCCTTTGGGTCGCGCAGGATACCGGCGGCGCGATCCAGGGCGCCAACCGCTTTGACAGCTTCTGGGGCGCGGGCGCCGAAGCCCGCCAGATCGCCGGCGGCATGAGCGCAAGGGGCCGCGCCCTCATCCTTTTGCCCAAGGGGACGCTGGCGCGTCTCGGCCAGCAGTGAGAGTCTGACAGTGGCTAGGGCTCCAAGAGGCCTCTCCCCCGAAGAGGCCGACCTGTGGAACAAGGTCGCCGCCACGATCACCCCACTCCACCCGCCGCGCCCCAAGGCAAAAGCGCTTGAAGCAACGCCCGCCATCACGCTCCCGCCACCCCCACCGGCCAAGCGCGTGAAAGGCCGCGTCCCCCGCCACTCCCGACGCCAGCGCCAACCCCAGTAGCCCGCCCCCTGCAGAACCATGGCCTCGATTCCAGCTGGGACCGGAAACTGTCACGCGGGCCAATCACCCCGACGTCACCATAGACCTCCACGGCCTCACCCTAGACGCCGCCCACGCCCGCCTCACCGGCAGCATCGCCCAGGCCTTGGCCATGGGCGCCCGCGTCATGCTCCTCATCGCCGGCAAACCCGCCCCCACGACGAACAAGACCAACGCGGCAACCGCCGCGGCGCCATCCGCGCCAAACTCCTCGACTGGCTCGCCCACAGCCCCACGCCAGCCAGATCGCGGCGGTAAGGCCCGCGCAGCCGAAACACGGCGGGGCGGGAGCGGTTTACATCGTCCTGCGCAAGGGGCGGTGACCCCACCAAAATCCTCCCCGTTTTTGCAAAGCACAAACGGGGAGGTGGCATTCGCGCCAGCGAATGACGGAGGGGGAACTTCCCCCGGATCAACCTATCACGCCACACAGAGGCCCTTGGCGCGCTTGAACGTGTCGATCTTTTCACCGATCTCCGACGCAAAAAGTTCGATGTAGGCGTCACTCAGGCCCATACTTCCACTGGGATGCGGCAAGGCGACAATCGCCAAGTCCGTAAAGTCCTGAAAGCCAAGCCGGAACTTCTTCCCGTCGAATTCTTCTTTCCGCTCAAATCGAAGCGGTGCCACTTCCGGGCCGAAGATTTCCTCCATGACAGGCTTGACCCTCGAATCTTGCAGGTATTCGATTTGCTTGATGCCCATGAAGATAAGCAATGCGGGGCGATACTCACGCATGAGGCCAAGAAAGTTTGATCGGTTGCCGTCAGACAGGAATTTCTCATAATCTGAGACTTGGTTGCCCATATCGTCGCACCAGTTGGTCTGTAGGACGGATTTGTCGAAATCAGAGAAACCACTTGCTTTTCCGAGAGGGTGGCCGAACATGGCAAACCACTTATGAATGCGGCGGTCGTAGGGTGAGTCCCACCCCTTGGAATGGAATGTCTGGATGGAAGCCAGATGCTCCTTCACCTCAGCATATCGCTCCACATCGTTTTCAAGCGCTTCGTCTTTTGCTGAGTAACCCCACTCATAGCCACAAATGACAAGGCCACCTTGACCGTTAAAGTCAGGGAAAATTGAATGACCAACATTGAAGTCCGAAGGATTGTACGCCTCATTCATATTGCTTTTCTCCGTTCGCCCCAGCGGCGTAACCCCACAGGCTTTAGGTCCCGTTTAGCGCCCAAAAACATTGGCAGCTTTATAACGACAGCCAACTTGAAGTCGCACACTCCCATCGTCACTCCCACGCAGGCGGGAATCCAGCGACAAGCCAATACCGTCGCAGCGCGACGTCAAACCTTGCGCCATCTGGATTCCCGCCTGCGCGGGAATGACGAGGTTGGTGTCGGGCCATGCCGGATGCTAATAGCATCTTGACAAAACGAACCATATAGGTTATAAACCCCGCCCACAGGTCAGGAGAGGGCACAAGGCCAACCCGCTCCTCTCCTTCGGAAGCTGACGCTGTGTGCCGATGCTTCCGGCGCGATCGGTGCGGCAGGTGCGCGTGGGTTCAACGAGGGGCGTAAAGCCCAAGACCCACCGGGCAAACCTTCGTCGTTACCCAAGGACAGACAGGACAACCCAGGGCTGATAGCACGGCGCCGAACCCTGAGCGACGCTGCGGATGCGGAACCCGCCATGATTGTGCGACAATGTCTGCACAAACGACAGGTTCTTTTCACGCAGCCGCTTGCCAGAAGCCAAGGCAGCCCGCGAGCCGCTGCCAACGCTTCGTCCCGTCACCCATGTCCGCCCTCAGGCTGAGCCGACAAGGGGTCCGGAACCGCCCCCGGCCATTCGCAACCGGTCCCGCGCCCTCCCCGCTGCGTGCCACAACGGCACCGCACCGGTCGCGCGATCTGTCAGCTTCCCCTCGGCGTTACCGTCCGCACTCGCCAGCGGATGATCTTCTGTAGCAAAGCGTGGAATGGTTCACGCAGAGGCGCAGAGGAAGAAAGGGAGGCGCAGAGTTCTTGGGAAGGCGCCTGCGGCGCAGCCGCCTCAAACTCTCTTCTCTCCTCCGCGTCTCCCCTTTCTTCTCCGCGTCTCTGCGTGAAACAGGAAAGCGCCGAAGCTACTTCTGGCACTTCGCACAGAAGAACGACGATCGCCCGCCTTGGACGATGCGCTCCACGGTGCCGCCGCAGGTGCACGGCTCGCCCTCGCGGCCATAGACGGCAAAGTCCTTGGCGAAATAGCCCAGCTCGCCGTCGGGCCGGGCATAGTCGCGCAAGGTCGATCCGCCGGCCACGATGGATTCCTCCAGCACCGCCTTGATCGCCGGGACGAGCAGCTTCAGTTCGCCCGGCTTGACCTTCCCGCCCTCGCGCGCCGGATGCACTCGCGCGCGATAGAGCGCTTCGCACACATAGATATTGCCCAGCCCCGCCACGATGCGCTGGTCGAGCAGCAACAATTTCACCGCCGCAATGCGGTCCTTGAACGCCTTTGCCAGCACCTTCGGCGTCAGATCAGGTCCCAATGGCTCCGGCCCCAGTGCCGCGAATTGCGGCCAGCTCGCCAGCTTGTCGCTGTCGACAAGGTCCACGGAACCGAACCGCCGCGCATCGTTCAGCGACAGGACCCTGCCTTCCCCGGTCTCCAGCACGAGGTGGTCGTGCTTGCCGATGTCTTCCGGATCGATTCGCCAGCGTCCCGACATGCCGAGGTGGAACACCATCGTCCGCTCGCGGTCGGTATGGATCAGGCCATACTTGGCCCGCCGCGCCAGCCCCGTCACCCGCGCACCGGTCAGCGCCTGCGCCAGATCGACCGGAAACGGCCGCCGCAGATCGGCACGGTTCACCCGAACGCTCGTGATCACCTGCCCCTCCAGCACGGTTGCAAGGCCGCGAACGGTCGTCTCTACTTCTGGCAATTCCGGCATATCCCCTCCACCCCTATCAGTCTTTGCCGTCCGGGCAATTCCCCACTAAAGGGCCAAGGCATGACCGCATCAGAATCCGCGCACGAAACCGCCTCCTTCGGCTACGAAGACATCCGGCAGAAGAGAAGGAAGGCCGCGTCGGCGCGATCTTCTCGAACGTCGCGCGCAAGTATGACGTGATGAACGATGCCATGTCGGTCGGCATGCACCGGCTGTGGAAAGACAAGTTCGTGCGGCGGGTGCGCCCCCAGCCGGGCGAGGCAATTCTCGACATGGCCGGCGGCACCGGGGATATCGCCTTCCGCATGGCCAAGCACGGCGCACAGATCACCGTGTCCGACATCAACCAGGACATGCTCGACGTCGGCATCGAACGCGCTGGGAAACGTGGGCTGGAAGGCCTCGAATGGTCGCGCCAGAACGCCGAGGAACTGACCTTCCCGGACCGCATGTTCGACGCCTACACCATCGCTTTCGGCATCCGCAACGTCACACACATCGACCGCGCCCTTGCCGAGGCTCACCGCGTCCTCAAGTTCGGTGGCCGCTTCTTCTGCCTCGAATTCTCGACGACCGAGTGGCCCGGCTTTTCCGAAATCTACGACGCCTATTCGCACAAGCTGGTGCCCAAGCTCGGCCAGATGATCGCGGGCGACGAGGATTCCTATCGCTACCTGATCGAATCGATCCGCCGCTTCCCGCCGATGCCCGAGTTCGAGAAGATGATTCAGGCCGCAGGCTTCAAGCGCACCCGGGTCGAACCGATCCTCGGCGGCCTCGTCGCGATCCATTCGGGATGGAAGGTCTGATCGCTTGACCCTTCCCGCCACGCATATCCGCCGCCTGCTCGGCTGGGGCCGCACGCTTGCCCGGCACGGCGCGCTGCGCGGGATCGAGAACGATCCGAACACGCCCTCGCCCGTCCGCACCCTGTGCAAGGTTGCGCGTTTCGGCACGATCCAGCCCAAGACGCCCGACTACGCCGGGGCCTTCCGCGCCATCGGCCCCGCCGCGATCAAGCTCGGCCAGACGCTCGCCACCCGCCCGGACCTTGTCGGCGAGGAAGCGGCGCACAACCTGCTCGCGCTGCAGGACCAGCTCCCCCGGTGGACTTTGCACTGATCCGCGCCGAGATCGAGCGTTCGTTCGAAAAGCCGCTGGAAGCGCTGTTCTCCTCCTTCGACCCTGTGCCCGTAGGCGCGGCCTCGGTCGCACAGGTCCATACCGCTGTCACCACCGAAGGCCGCAAGGTCGCGGTCAAGATCCTGCGCCCCGGCGTGCGCGAAAAATTCGCGCGAGATATCGACACCTACGAATGGGCCGCTGCCCATCTCGAAGGCCTAGGCGGCGAAGCCTCGCGCCTGCGCCCGCGCATGGTCATCGCCAACTTCAAGCGATGGACAGTGCGCGAGCTGGACCTGCGCCGCGAGGCTGCCTCGGCCTCGGAACTGGCTGACACGATGCGCGCCCACGCCGGCTATCGCGTCCCCGCCATCGACTGGGACCGCACCAACGGCCGCGTGATGACGCTCGACTGGATCGACGGCGTCAAGATCAGCGACACGGCCGCGCTCGACGCAGCAGGCCATGATCGCAAGGCCTTGGCCCAGCGCCTCGTCCTTGCCTTCCTGACGCAGGCGATCAACGGCGGCTACTTCCACGCCGACATGCATCAGGGCAACCTGTTCGTGGAACCCGATGGCACCATCGTCGCCATCGATTTCGGCATCATGGGCAGGATCGATCGCCGCGCCCGCCAGTGGCTTGCCGAGATTCTCTATGGCCTGACCACCGGCAACTATCGCCGCGTCGCCGAGATCCACTTCGAGGCGCAATACGTGCCGAGCTATCACTCGGTCGACGAATTCGCCACGGCCCTGCGCGCGGTGGGTGAGCCGATGCGCGGCAAGCCGGTGTCCGAACTCTCGGTCGGCCAGATGCTCGACGGCCTCTTCGCCATCACCCGCGATTTTGACATGCAGACCCAGCCGCACCTGCTGCTGCTGCAGAAGACCATGGTCATGGTCGAAGGCATCGCCACCCAACTCGATCCCGAGATCAACATGTGGGAAACCTCGGCGCCCTTCGTGCGCGCCTGGGTGCGTGACGAGCTCGGCCCCGAAGCCGCCATTGCCGACCGCGTGCGCGAAGATGCGCAGACTCTCCTGCGCATCCCCGACCTGATCCGCCGCATTGAGGACCGCTTCCCGCCAAAGGGCGGCGCACCCGAAGCGCCGCCGCTGCCCAAGGTCGAACTGATGTGGCAGCGCAAGCGCCGCAAGCGCGGGAGCGGCATGTTCGGCCAGCTCCTCACCTTCCTCGCGGGCGGCGCCCTCGTCATCGGCACCCACGCCCTTGGCTGGTGGGGCTGAGAAGACCGCTCCCTTGAGCCACGACCTTTCGCACCTGCGCTTGCCCAAGCGCCACTTTCACGCGCTGGACCTGTCGCGCCTGCTGGCCGCAATCATGGTGCTGTTCTGGCATTACCAGCACGTTTTCGTGCCGCCGGTGCCATACCATGTGCACGTCAACCGCGCGATCCAGCCGTGGTACGAGGCGCTCTCGTGGCTCTACAACCACGGCCACACCGCCGTGCAGTATTTCTGGGCGGTATCGGGCTTCGTCTTCGCGCACGTCTATCTCGCCGACGCCAACTACAAGGCGCGGTTCTGGCCAGCCCGCATCGCGCGCCTCTGGCCGCTGCACCTTTTGACGCTGGGCCTGATGGCAATCCTTCAGGGCATCTACGTGGCCCGCACCGGCACCGAGTTCATCTATCACACCAACGATCTCAAGCACTTCCTGCTCTCGATCCCGCTGATGCAGTATTGGGGCTGGCAGGATAACCAGTCGTTCAACGGCCCGTCGTGGTCGTTATCGACGGAAATCCTCGCCTACCTCGTGTTCTTCGTCAGCATCCCCGCGCTGCGCCGCGCCCCGCTGGCGCTGAGCCTGCCGCTGGGCGCGCTGCTGCTCTATGGCATGCTGAAGGGTCTGCCCAACAAGGACGTGCTGTCCTGCGTCGGCTACTTCATGCTCGGCTGCGCGGCCTATGGCGCGACGCTGAAAGGCTGGCTCCGCCCGGCCACGCTCCTGCCGCTCGGCATGGCGCTGCTGGCCAGCGCCTTCCTGCTCAAGGCCAACTATCGCAGCGGCGATGCTGCCACCATCGCGGGCACATTCTCGGTCCTGTTCCTCACGCTGGCGCTCGACCTCAACGACGAGAAGGGCCGCCTGCAGTTCGGCCAGAAGCTCGGCGATGCTTCCTACGGCATCTACCTCTGGCACATCCCGATCCAGTTGACGCTCGTCCTGATCATCGATGCCATGGGCCTGACGCGCGACATCGCCCGCCAGCCGTGGTTCCTGATCCTGTTCGTCACCCTCGCCATCGCGGCGGGGTTCATCAGCCACGCCAAATTCGAACGCCCCGCCCAGCGCGCCGTGTTTGCGCTTTGGGGTCGGTGGAAGGCGCGCTAAGGCTGGTGACGAGAGGCTTCAGGGTTAGTCGGCAAGGCGCTCGTTCCCGATGAAGCCGATCTTCACATCGCCGATTTCAACCGATGCAAGGGAGACTGCTGCTATCAAAGCAGAAAGTCGGCTGTAGTCACCGTGACCTTCGCTGATATTTTCCGGCGAGATCTCGATCTTGCCTTCTCGCTCCTTGAGGATCGAGCCGACTTCAAATCCGCAATGCCGCTCCAGCGCCGCGACAAATTCATCGACAGATGCATAGTGCGACCGTCGTGGCAGACTTTCGAGCAAACCGCGCTCGCGCAGTATCTTCCTGGCCTCAGCAAGCCATAGGTTCGTAGCACGCGCGTAACTGGCTTCTTTGAAGGTGCGGTCCAGTTGCTTGTCTTCGAAAACAGGCCAATTCCCCAGCGTAACCTTTTCTATGCACTCGAAATGCGCGTTCGTCACACCTGCGGCGTCGCCGATGGTGATGATGTAGCCCTGAGTGTCCTCGTCATAGACCATCGAGATGCCTGCAGCCTTCAGACCACATCCAACCAGCCTCTCGCGCAAAACCTGTTCTTCCGCAGAAGGGGGCATATCGCCAGCAACCATCATCACCCCGCAATCTCCTCCAACCGGTGATGCGGCAGCATCCGCCACGCCGCGAGCATCAGCACGACGTGCGCCGCCTCTACCGCCATCGGCACCGGCCACCCGGGATAGGCGCCGGTCACCACCAGATTGATCGCGCGGCCAACAAATGCCGTGCCGAACAGCAGCGCCGGAACCAGCATCAGGTCGGCATTCCTGCGCCACGCGCCCCACATCATGCAGAACGCGGCCACGCCGAAGAACGAGGTGAAGTCCGCCCGGATCGTCGAAACGCCGCCCACCCCGGTGGCGGCAATGCCGAAGCCCATCGCCGCCTGCTCCGGCCCGGTGAGGAAGCCGATTGCCAGAAACAGGTCGAACAGCCCCGCCAGGAATACCAGCGCCGTCAGTATCAGTCTCATCATCCGGTCCCCGTCATGGTTTGATGCAGACTGTGCCGCATCCGATCCGGTCACGCAAAAGGATTGCGCGCAAGCCCCTGCCATTGCACAAGCCCCGTCCATGAAGGGAACACGCATCCTGCTCATCGTTGGCGGCGGCATCGCGGCCTACAAGTCATGCGAACTCGTCCGCCTGCTGCACAAGGAAGGCGCGGACGTTACCTGCGTACTGACCGAGGGCGGCGCGCACTTCGTCACCGCGATGACGCTCGCGGCATTGAGCGAAAACCCCGTCCACACCACCTTGTGGGACCTCAAGAACGAGGTCGAGATGGGCCACATCCAGCTCTCGCGCCAGGCCGATCTCGTCGTCGTCTGCCCCGCCACGGCAGACCTCATGGCCCGCATGGCGGGCGGCATCGCCAATGACCTCGCCACCACCCTGCTCCTCGCCACCGACAAGCCGGTCCTTGCCGTTCCCGCCATGAACGTGCGCATGTGGCAGCACCCCGCCACGCAGCGCAACGTCGCCACCCTGCGCGGCGATGGCGTGACGGTGATGGAGCCCGACGAAGGCGCAATGGCCTGTGGCGAATTCGGCCCCGGCCGCCTGCCCGAACCGCCTGCGATCGTTGCGGAAATCGCGCGCCAGCTTGGCAGCGGGAGCAAGCCGCTCACCGGCCGCCACGTCCTCATCACCGCAGGCCCCACCCACGAACCGATCGACCCGGTGCGTTACATCGCCAACCGCTCTAGCGGGAAGCAGGGCTACGCCATCGCCGCCGCCGCTGCCCGCGCAGGTGCTTCGGTCACGCTCGTCTCCGGCCCGGTGAACCTGCCCACGCCACAGGGCGTAACCCGGATCGATGTGGAAACAGCGCGCCAGATGGCCGCTGCCGTCGATGCGGCGCTACCGGCCGACGTCGCGATCATGGTCGCCGCCGTGGCTGATTGGCGCAGCGCCGGAGAAGCCCTGCAGAAGATAAAGAAGGACGGCTCCGGCGCAGTCCCGCCGCTGCAACTGGTCGAAAACCCCGATATCCTTGCCACGCTGTGCAAGTCCGATCGTCGCCCGCCGCTGGTCGTAGGCTTTGCCGCCGAAACAAACGATGTGCTCGATCACGCCAGGGCCAAGCTTGCCCGCAAGGGCGCGGACTGGATCGTCGCCAACGATGTCGCCACGCACAAGATGGGCGGCGAGAGCAACGTCCTGCACATCGTCAGCGCGGCGGGCGTCGAAACCCTGCCGGAACTGCCCAAGGACGCCGCCGCCGCCCTCCTGATCGAAAGAATCGCCAATGCACTCGCCTGAAGTCCCCGTCCTCGTAAAGCGCCTGCCCCATGGGCTCGATCTGCCCCTCCCCGCCTATGCCACAACAGGCGCAGCTGGCATGGACGTGGTCTCGGCAGAAGATGTCGATCTGGCCCCGGCGCGCGCCACGCCGTGGCCACCGGCCTCTCGGTCGCCATCCCCGCAGGCTACGAAATCCAGGTCCGCCCCCGCTCCGGCCTCGCGCTCAAGCACGGCGTCACCGTGCCCAACACGCCCGGCACGATCGACAGCGACTACCGCGGCGAACTGAAGGTGATCCTCATCAACCACGGCAGCGACAGCTTTGCGATCCGCCGTGGCGACCGTGTCGCCCAGCTCGTCGTCGCACCGGTTACGCGCGGAATCTGGGTAGAGGCCGAAACGCTCGACCATACAGCGCGCGGCGAAGGCGGGTTCGGCTCCACCGGCGGGCTGGCCTCGCTGCAAGGCTAAGGCCGCCAGCCCTTCATCGTTCGACGATGTGCCGATCCATCGGCGCCAGCTTTGCCAAAAGGCGGTTCTGCGCAGCGAAGGGCACCTGCCCCTCGCGCATCGCCTGCTGGAGGTTTTCCACCAGAGCGTTGAGATCGGCGCGGGTGATCCCGAGATCCTTGTGGGCAGCCGTCATGTCGCGCCCGGTATAGGCGCAGCCGGCGTTCAACAGGAAACAGAACTGTTCGAACAGGGTGCGTCGCAAGCGAACCATATCCTGGTTCTTGAAAATGGCGGAAATGCGCGGGTCGCTCTCGTTGAGCATGACCAGTCGATCCACGATGCGGCGGATTCCATCCCGACCGCCGAAGGCCCGGGCCATGCTGTCGCCGGTGAAGGGGGCGGCCTCCGCATTGGCAGGGCTTTGCTCATAGGGATCGACCGGCAGTTCGCCGGTGACAGGATCGGCTACCTTCTTCTCGACCCCGAATTCCTTTTCCCAATCGACGCCGGAGAAATTGTCCTGCGCAGCTGGGGGCTCCTGCGCATCGGGGGTGACCGGCTGGGCGGCAAGCAACGCGAGGGCGAGGGCAAATGGCATCAACAGCTTCCTCAGAATGCGATCTGGAGCGAGACGAGCCCGCCGCGCTGGCCATCGAAAGTGGCGACCGAGCCGACATCGGTATAGGCCGCGGTCAACGTGGCGTTGCGGGTGACGGCCCAGGCCACGAACAGGTCGTGGGCATCATCCTCGCGCGCGATGGCAAGATTGCTGGGCCGCGTCCGGTATTCCCCGCCGACGACAAGGCGTGGACTCAGCATCCACGCAAGCGAGCCCTCGAACTGCAGCGTGCGGTCAGTCTGGTTGGGACCGCCGAAACCCAACAGGCCGAACTGGTTGGCATTGGTCAGGCGCGCGGTGGCGTTCACCAACAGGCTTTTCGAAAGGAACAGCTTGGTGGCGCTGGCCGTGAAATCGGTGCCCGACGCCGACGCTGCACCCACCGCCCTGACAATGGCGCCATCAAGGCTCCGCTTGTGTTGCACCCCCAGACTGATCTGCGGCATCAGGGGCGAACCATAGACGACATCACCAATCAGCCGCACCTTCGCGCCGAAGACGTCCTGATTGAAGCGGTATCCCTCGCCCAGGCCAAGGGCAGCGCCAACCTTGCGCGTATCGAAGTTCTGGCGGGCATAGGACAGCTCAAGCCGGTCCTTGATGCCCACGGCAAAACCGTGGCTCTGCCAGCCATAGTCGGCCAGCTCGATACCAGTGACATGGGCGGAGAGCCCAAGCCCGCGGTCGGTTTCCATGCCTGCAATCGTGGCCCAGCTGGCAAGCCCGCCGCCGCTGGCGCCCTCGATCGAGGAAATGCCATTGGTCAGCACCAGCTTTCCACCGTCCAACAGCGGATCGGCTTGCGCAGGGCAAGCAAGCATCAGGCTGGCCATGGCCACGCCCCACTTCGAATTCTTGAACATGCTTCTGCCACCATTGTCGAACCACGAGGCAAAAGGGTTAATCAAGAGCTGTTGGGAAATCCTAAAGCAACCTCTAGGCAGGATTCTGAATTTCTAAGGCATTCTGTCGTAATCGGGCCTCATGAGAAACCGCCCCCGCTTCAGAGCCTGGTCTTATCAAGCACGCCGGTCCGGCCCGCTGGGCTTGGCGCTGACGCTACCGCTGCTGATCTCGGCCACGCCGGCAAACGTGCTGCCGGTGCAGGTGGTCGATCAGGCGGGCGTTCCATTGCGCGATGCGGTGATCGAGATCCGGCCACCGGCTGGCAACACCCGCCGCCCGGCTTTCGCGTGGCGCAATGCCATGGCGCAGAAGAACCAGGCTTTCGTGCCGGGCACACTGATCGTGCCAGTGGGCGCAGTGGTGGCCTTCCCGAACCTCGATAACCTGCGCCATTCGATCTACAGCTTTTCCAGGCCAGGCCCATTCAAGATAGACCTCTATGGGCAGGACCAGACGCGGACGCACCAGTTCAAGGTGGCCGGCACGATCGCGCTGGGGTGCAATATCCACGACAAGATGCAGGGCTTTATCCGCGTGACCGACACGCCCTTTGCCGCGCGCAGCGATCTGAACGGACTGGCCGCCATCGAGGGCCTGGGTCGCGGCACGTATGATGTCGTCGTCTGGCATCCCCGCATCCGCGGGACAGGTGGCGAGTGGCGCGGCAAGATGGTGCTGGAACCGGGCAACCGCGGCCGGATCATGGTGGCGGTGCGGCCTGGCAACGGCAAATGAAACGGTCGATCGTGCAGGCGCTTGACCAGCCACTCCGCCGCCTGCGCAAAGCGATTGGCGTACGCGTCCGTTCACTCGGCAGCCGGATTGCACTGCTGTACGTCGTGTTGCTGGCAGTGGTCACAACCGCAACGCTGATCGCGGCTGGTTCAGGCGTCAACACGTTCGCCTACGAAACTGCCGAGCGCGAGCTTGCCGCCAATTCCCGCGTGTTCGACCAGATCATTGCCAGCAGGCAAAGGCAGATGGCCGACGCGGGCGAAGTCGTCGCCCACGATTTCGGCTTTCGCGAAGCCCTGGCCACTGGCGATGCGCCAACCCTCGTTTCGGCCCTGCAAAGCCTGCGTGATCGCGCCAAGGTCAGCGAAGTGGCCATCGTCCAGCTCGACGGCAGCGTAATCTCTTCGAACATGGCCACGACGGTCAAGGGCACGGCCATGCTGTCACGGCTGGAAAACGGTGCCGATCGCGGCGTCATCCGGCTCGGCCAAGCGCAAGCGCTGGGCGCTGCCGTGCCGATCGAGATGCCCGAACTTGCCGGATGGCTGGTCCTGCTCAACACGCTTGGCCCGGCCGACATGGCACAGCTTTCAGGCCTGTCGGCCGCCCCGATAGAGGCTCGCGTGATCGAGCGGGCGCAACTCTACGGGCACCTCGCTTCGCTCCAGCTTGGCCAGATCGCCGAAATGGAGGGCCGCGACGGCCCGAGACTCGTCCGCGTTTCGGCAATTCCGAGTCTGGAAGACGGCAACGAGCCGCGCCTGGTGATGGCACATTCGCTGAACTCGGTGCTGGCCCGGTATTTCAGCTTGCGCCTGGTGCTGATGCTGATCGGACTGTTTGGCCTGTTGGCCGGTGCGTGGGCCGCAGTCCGCCTCTCCCGCGAAATTGCGCGGCCGCTGCAGCTCCTTGCGGAAGCCGCACGCGCCTACGCCGGCGGTGCAGTCGCCAAGGTCAAGGTCGAAGGGGCAATGGAGGTGCGCTCACTCGCTTCCAGCTTCAATGCAATGGTCGATGCGGTGGAAGAGCGCGAGCAGCAGATCATGCACGCATCGCTCCACGATGCGCTGACCGGCCTGCCAAATCGCCGCTTCTTCATCGAAAAGCTGGATCGTGCGGTAGCCCGGCAAAGCGGAAGCCATCGCACGCTTGTCGCCTTCATCGATCTTGACGATTTCAAGGCGATCAACGACGCGATGGGCCATCCCTTTGGCGACGGGCTGCTGCGGAGCGTGGGACAGACGCTGCAGGAACGCTTTCCCAACGCCATGGTAGCGCGGCTAGGCGGCGATGAGTTCGGTCTTCTGCTCGAGGGGATTGAACCTGCCACCGATTGCACGGCTTTGGCCAGAACCCTCGAAACTTTGCTCAACCGCGAGTTGACCATCGACGGGCGCAGCATCGCGGTTTCGGCCAGCATCGGCATCGCGATTGGCCCACAGGATGCCGGTAGCTCCGATAGCTTGCTAAAGTGCTCCGATCTTGCGCTTCTTCGTGCCCGGAACGAAGGCAAGGGCGCCTGCCACTTCTTCGAACCCGAGCTGGACGCCGAGGCAAGCCGCCGGCGCCACCTCGAAATCGATCTGCGCCGCGCGATCCGCGACGGTGATTTCGAACTGTACTTCCAGCCCCTGTTCTCCATGTCGGAAAATCGCATCAAAGGTTTCGAGGCGTTGATGCGCTGGCCGCACAAGGAACACGGGATGATCGGGCCGGCCACCTTTATCCCGATCGCGGAAGAAACCGGCCTGATCGTGCAACTCGGTGAGTGGGCCCTGCGCGACGCTTGCCGCCAGGCGGCCCAATGGCCGGAAGATATCAGTGTCGCCGTCAATATCTCGCCCCGCCAGTTGATGACCGACGGCCTCGCCCCCTGTATCGCACAGGCATTGGCACAAAGCGGGCTGTCGGCAAGCCGCCTCGAACTCGAAATCACCGAAAGCGTGTTCATCGGCAACGTCGACAAGACGCTGAAGCTCCTCCACTCGCTGCAGGCATTGGGTGTGCGCGTGGCGCTCGACGACTTCGGCACCGGCTACTCCTCGCTCAGCTATCTGCGCTCCTTCCCCTTCAACAAGATCAAGATCGACCAGAGCTTCGTGCGTGCCTTGGAGGAAGGCGGCAGTGCGCACGCGATCGTGCGGGCAATCGCCACCCTGGCAGATGCACTGGGGATGGAAACTCTCGCGGAAGGCGTGGAAACTCAAGCTTTGATGGACATTCTGCGCCACGAAGGCTGTGACATGATCCAGGGCTATCTCATCGGCCGGCCTGTTCCGGGCGAACAGGTGCAGCGCTTGCTGCCAAGCCAGCAAAAGACTGTCAGCTTAAGTTGAATGCGGATTCCGAGGTCATGACGGCGGCCATTTCGCGTCATTCCCAGCCACCTGCCGGGGAAACTGTGAAGCGTGATCGCTGGTCCATTCTGGCGGCTTGATCTGCGCCGGAGAGATGGATGCCGACGCGGAGGCCGAAGGGGCGCAAAGTTGCGCTGCTGAGGGGTATCACCCGCTCCCCTGTCCGGGTCATGGTGGCGCGCCTTGAGGTCTCTGGCGTCGAGTTGCCGGTTGAGTCTGAGATCAGCGTTGAAGACGGCCGTCCGCGACGCCATTCAAGCAACCAGACAAAAAGGCGCTCATCCTCGATACCGTACGGCATCGCTCCACTGAGTCATGGCCGCCATAACGAGCCATAACCCAGAACAATGCCTGGACAGGCGCGTTCCCAAAATGCGGGAGGACCAATCATGGCCGATCTATCCGCGTGGGGAGGTAACCCAGACCGCACCACAGGATGGGTGGCCCACAAACGGAAACACCGCCCCGAGGGGCGGTGCGTAAGCGATGTCCTGAGCCCACCTTGCGCGGGTGATACGGAGCGCCGAGTGTCCGCGCCCTGATTGTCGAGGGGCGCTGGTGCTATGACGATGTCATGTGATGATGCTGGTAGCAGCGGTGTGCGGCGCTTCGAGGTTTTCACCGGCGCTGGAAAGCGGCGGGACTGGCCGCCGGAGGTGAAGGCCTCGATCGTTGCGGAGAGCTATTCCGGCAAGCAGAGCGTGAGCGCAGTGGCCCGTCGTCATGGCATGTCGGCATCCCAGCTCTTCACGTGGCGTCGTTTGCTCCGCAAGGAGATGGAGGGGCGCGGTATCGCG